>CATMGX010000072.1:0-6920 GCA_950067765.1 uncultured Fidelibacterota bacterium | reverse complement strand
ATTTCGGCTTGGATTTTGATTCTGCTTTTTCTTTCACAATCGCCTCAGCACCCCGTACAGATAAATTCCGATCTAAGATTAAATGCCAAAGTTTATTCATCCCAGCCTGTGTTTTCATGGCCAATATGGCCCGACCATGGCCGGCGGTTATTTTATTATTTCTTAAACTCTTTTTTATTTCCGGCGGCAATTGCAATAGTCGAAGCGCATTGGTGATAGTTGAACGATTTTTACCTACAGATTTTGCAATGGCAGTTTGGGCTAATCCGAATTCGCTCTGGAGTACTGCATATGCTTCCGCCTCTTCCATTGGGTTCAGGTTTTCCCGCTGAATATTTTCAATCAGAGCCACTTCCATCATTTCGACTTCGCTGGTGACTTCTATTATATAGGCGGGGATTTCTTTTTGTTGCGCCGATTTGGATGCCCGTAGCCGCCTTTCGCCAGCGATCAGGATATAACCCTCCCCGTCGGTTCGAACGGTAATAGGTGTAATTACACCCTTCTCACGGATGGAGGCCTCTAATTCTGCTAATGTTTTTTCATCAAATAATTTTCGAGGCTGGTGAGGGTTCATTTTTACTTTTGAAATTGAGATTTTGGTCACGCCCGCAGGCGATACATCCTGTTTTTCCGGAGGACGAATCAACGCACCCAGTCCTTTTCCAAGCCGTTTAGTTATCACGGATTAGAATCTCCTCTGCCAAAGCCATATAATTTTGTGCACCGGTGGAATTGGCATCATAAAGTAAGGCAGGTTTTCCAAAGCTTGGCGCTTCACTTAATCGCACATTTCGCTGGATGACAGTTTTGAATATTTTATCTTCAAAATAACCGCGCACTTCATCCGCCACCTGCTTGGATAAATTTAATCTTCCATCAAACATGGTTAAAAGTACACCTTCTATTTCCAGATTCGGATTCAAATTTTTCTGAACCAAGCGGATCGTATTTAAAAGCTGACCCAATCCTTCCAAGGCATAATATTCACACTGAATCGGGATAATGACTGTATCAGAACAGGTGAGCGCATTGAGGGTAAGCAATCCCAGGGATGGGGGACAGTCAATCAGTATATAGTCATATTTTTTTAGAATAGGTTTCAATACTTTTTCCAATTGATGTTCCCGTGCCATAATACTCACTAACTCAACTTCCGCACCGACTAAATCGCTTGTAGAAGTGACAATATCCAAGTGGCTTAATTGTGTTTTTGTAATCACATCTTTTGTCGATGCGCCGCGAATCAATGCGTCATAAATATTTTTCTGGGAATCCACCAGTAATTCTTCAATCCCAGTTGTGGCGTTGGATTGGGGATCTAAATCAATGAGAAGTGTTTTTACCTCGGAAACGGCCAAACTCACGGAAAGGTTGACCGAAGTAGTGGTTTTACCCACACCGCCTTTTTGATTGGTTAATGAAATAATTCTACTCATTGAAATTGAATCTATATAGCGAAATAGAAGTCAATAATTTAGGTGCGACAAACCTGTGGAAACAATAAGCCGGTCACTTATATTTGAAAAAGATATGTCAACTTCACCACTTGTGTACCTTGAACCAAACTGGACTTTGACCCGGCCATATCATAGCGTTGATTCAATACGATAAACAGATCGCTCCCCGGCGTATGAATCCAATTAATGCGGCAATACAATTGGAGTTGTTCTGAAAAATTATCATACTGAATCAGGGCTTTCCCAAACCATTTTCGGTTTAATGCGACTTCAGCGGTTATGCCATAAATATTTGCTGTGAATTCTTCTTGACTCGGCATTGAAACAATATTTTGGTTGGCAGATCCGTACAGGGTCAAATGATTGGAAAACTGTTTTCCAATGGAGCCAGACATGCTCGTCTTATTTCCACCAAAATAATCTCCTTTTGAAAGGGCGAAATTACCCCAAACACCCCTGCTCTGATTCGTTCTGGCAGAGAATGAAATTTTTCGATCCCTATAGTTTCCCTTCTGAATTTCCACACCATTCCCTAATGTAAATCCAGCAGTCAATTTCTCCTTATTTTGGATTACTTTTAGCCCAATTTTGTCTCTAGTTTCAAGAATAGCCTCGATACCACCATTAAGTACACCTGTTTCATGAATACCAGCATGGTTTCGTACATCTCTAGCATATATAGTGAATCGCCATTGACGAATTAATTCATCTCCATCACCAACCCTTGGTGTAAACCCAGCAATAATGCCTGTACCAATCATATCCTGTCGCTGAACAAATCCTAGACCTGGTCGAAAATCTTCATCCACACGGTGCTGACCTGCCGTTAAAAAATAACGATCATTTCTCAAATCCATCTTAATCATGGATGCAGCAGAAGGTCCTACAAGACTTGTATCATTCACCTGACTGTACCAGGCTGAAACACTGCTATTTCCCCAAAACCTCATTTCACCGTCAATACCATAAACGGAATTACGGATCCCTTTACTTGACACATCCGTAATGATGGCCCCAACCGTTGTTCGATCGCGAACATCTTTCCTTAGTCGAATTGCACTATAATGGGTTGCAGGTAAATCTCCATCGGCTCGAGTATGGATATTTAATGCGCCAACGGATGTTTTTCCAATTTGACCAAACATACGTGCTCCACCAACCACATCCTGGTTCAACCCTATTTTTCGGCTAAAAAACACTTCGGTTTGGCGTGAATTCCCAAACGCAAATAATTTGGATCGCGTCAAAAAAAATTCCCGCTTTTCAGGATAAAATAAATTGAACCGTGTCAAATTAATTTGGGCGTTATCCGCTTCTACCTGGGCAAAATCTGTATTATAAGTCAAATTCAGGGTCAAGTTGGATTTCAACCCATAATAAATGTCAAACCCGCCATTTCCAATATTATCATTGACAGTTTTCTCATCGGTTATTTGGTTTTGAGTGCCACCGATAGCGAATGGTTTAATTTTTATATCCTTACCCCTCTTAATATCTTTTAATCCTTTAAGATTTGCATATTGAGACACTTGGTAAATATCGGAACTGTATTCCAATCCAATATGGGGCCAAATAACGCTCTCATTTTTTCGATTGATATACCGCTTAATGGCCAACCCCATCGTTAATTCATCCTTGTTGGGAAATCGTAATGTTGTCCAGGGAATAGCAACTTCAAGGACCCATCCAAAATCGGTTACCTTACCCTCACTGATGTAAACCCCATCCCAAGCCCATTCATCAAGACCGGGCCGGTTTTCATCGGTGATCAAGGCATCATCTTGGGTTCCCAATGGATTCATTTCAAACAGGTATGCGTTGCGGCGATCATGGTAGGTATCCAAAGCAATTTCCAATTTATCATCCCGGTGGATCCACCCACCTCTATTTAAAATTGTGGCCCGAACTTTTTCCGGGTCAGAATCAAAAAAGGTAAACCCAAAGTATATGAAATTATTATTGTAGGCCACACGCATTTCGGACTTTTCCGTTGGCTCACCCCCATCCAAGGGGAGTCGTTGGACGAATTCAGTAATCGGTTTAATGGTAGCCCAAACAGGCTCATCTAACAGGCCGTCAACCTTGATGGTTAATTCCGTTCGAGTGGCCACAACCTCGGGTCGATCCTGGGCAACCATTGAACATAAGGATATAATGAGGCAAAGAATAAAAGGTCGTATATGCATTAGGAGCTGGTGAATTATCTAGTTTTCTGGTCCGTCGTTCCACCACCATAATGGTGGCAAGGAACTACTTTTTGGCCAGATTTCATCCATGGAATCCGCTTTATAAAGAAAACCATTTTTCATGACGTATTTCACTGTATTGGTATTGCGAATATTTACAAGTGGATTCTTGTCTAAAATAACCATATCGGCCAGTTTACCTGATTCAATGGACCCAACATCATTACCGACACCGATAATTTTAGCCCCGTTCAATGTTGCTGCCCTCAACGCTTCAATTTCTGTCATGCCGCCGCTTTGAAGGGACCACAATTCCCAGTGATATCCCAACCCTTGAAATTGACCGTGGGCCCCTACACCCACCAATCCACCGGCACGGACAATTTTAGTCGCTTGAGCTGCCAGTTTTGAAAATACATGTTCATCTTTGCGAAACCAGGGGCGACGGCGCGTTCGGGCCTGAATAATATTATCGGGGATAAAGCGCTGAACTTTGGGATCATCATGTACTTCTTCTGTCGTATAATAAAAGTTTTCTCCCCAGGGACCACCATAGGCCACCAACAAGGTTGGCGTGTAAGTGATGCCGGACTGTGCGATCAATTCCACCACATCTTTATAAAGGGGTATAATCGGTAGTGCATGTTCATTCCCATGAAATCCGTCTATGGCATGGGTCAAGTCCAATTTCAAATCTAGGGCGCCTTCTGTGGTGGGCATCATACCCAGTTCATAGGCGGCTTGAACAATGAAATTGCGCTGTTTCCGATTTCCTGCCAAATATGATTTTAAGTTACGCGTGCCATAATGATCACGATATCGCTTCATTACGCCTAGGGCTTCATCCTTGCTTTGGAAATCGTTGTTGGAAAAAATCCCTGGACCTGTGTTAAATGCCCGGGGTCCAATTAATACACCCGCATCGGCCAAATCCTGGTAGGCGAAAATATCATTGGTAGAGGTTTGAACATCCAATCCGGTGGTAACGCCCCAGGCCACATTTGCCAGAAAAGTCCAGTTTTGCCGATCTAAAACACCCTTCCGGACTTCCCCCCAATGGGCATGGGTATCCACAAATCCAGGAACAATGGTTTTTCCCCTGACATCCACAACATGGGCTTCTTTAGGTACTCGAATTACATTAGCACTGCCTACCTTCTGAATTCGGTTATTTTTAACAATCACCACACCATTTTCAATGACTTCATCCCCCTTCATGGTGATGATTCTTGCCCCTGTTAAGGCAATCAAACCATCTGGATGGGCTCTATCTGTAGTTACGGTAATTTTGGTTTCCAGTGCCGGTAGTGATTTTGGAAGCGATTTTCCCGTATCATTTTTTGATTCTTCAAAGGAAACGGAATCTAAAGGCAAACGGTAGAAGGTTGATCCTACTGCCCATGTAATCGTTTTGCCATTATCGGCCCAGTTAAAATAATCAGCACCTACATCAGTCAATTTTCTTACAGGAATCGTCGGCTTATTTACATCCACAACCGGTGCCTTTCCACCCACTGTTGGAACGGGCAATATATAAAGCTGGTTATTTACGCCGGCTAATGCCCATTGATTGTTGGGGCTTAACTGAATATCCCGGGCATTTACCGGTTTTTCACTCCCGTAGTAGCCTTTCCCTTTCACAGTCAGATGTTCCCGGCGGTCAGTCCCATCCAATCTGATGGAAATGACACCATTCCCACGCCCTACACCGCTATAACTAAAACCATTCAAATAGACTCGATTTGGGTCATCAGTAAAAAACGGTTTTCCTAATCCTCTTGATGGCATTATCAAGGAAGTTTCACTCCCATTGGCACTCAATGAAACCAGATCCATCGGAACACTTGGACCACCAAATTCACCTTGAGTTCTCAACCGTTCAATGGCTGATCCGCGTAATGCCACGATGGTCTTACCATCCAGACTAAACACAGGATTTGCATAAAATGCAGGCGTCTTTGTCAATTTTTTGGGTGTACTTTGACCTTGGGCTCTCACCTTCCAAATATGACCAGCTCCAGCTTCCCACGTTACATAGACAAGGTACCTGCCGTCAGGACTCCATGATGGATGAAATTCACCCCTTTTACTTTTAGTCACCCGTTCATGTTCACCTGATTCCACGTCGGCTAAATACAAATGCATGAATGTTGAAAAGACTATCTTTTCTCCATTGGGTGACAGAACTGGATCCATGATGATTCGTGATTCAATTGGACCATCAGAGATTTCATAAGGAAATGATAATGTCGGGCCCATATCCAAATTCACTTCAACACTAAAATCAATCGATTTAATTGTTTTTGTTTTAAGGTTGATGCGATGGAACCCTCCATCTTTCGTAAATATAAGTTCCCTCCCGTTGGGCGTAAAATCATAGGTAGGGAGAACATCACGGGTGAATCGGGATTCCTGATCATCTCTAATAATGGGGTAGACAAGCCATTCATCATTCCCATTTTCCAAATTTCGAATTCTAAGCCCTGTTTGTGTTTTATACCGGGTACCATATACAAGAAATTTTCCATCCGGAGATACTTTTGGTTTGATTCCACTTCCCTCTGCCCGGGTGATAACATCTTCTTCACCTGTGACCATATTTCGCCTGGCGATTTGCCACATTGGAAATTTTGCATTGTATGAAAATCCGCCTTTGCGGTTCGCGTAATACATATACTTCCCATCGGGAGACAGGGTAACACCCAGTGCATTTTTCCGTTGATTTCCTGGCGTATTTTCTTTTTCTTTTGATTTTGTAACCTGAATACCCGACCCTCCATTTACATGATACATCCATATTTCAAATGTCCTTTGGGGCCAGGTGGTTTGTGAAACAATGACATAATGACCATCATTGGTGAAAATGGGTGATGCATATTGCCCATTATTTGATTTGCTAAGTTGCTTAGGATTCCCGCCATTAATATCGGCTACCCATAAATTTTCAGATCCGCCTCGATCACTCACAAAGGCAATTTGTTTTCCGTCAGGGGAATAAACAGGCTGGGAGTCAAAAGGGATTCCTGAGGTAATTGAGTTTGCTTTACCACCACGAAATGGAATTGTATATATATCTCCCAATAAATCAAAAATGATAAATCGCCCATCTGGAGAAACATCAAGAGACATCCAGGTTCCTTCCGTGGTTTTGAATGAAATTGTTCTCGTCGGCACCAGAGGCAGTTTATTCCCCAAACTATCCGACTTTTCTTCGCTAAATAAAATTCCCATGGTTAACGTAAGGGTAAGCAATTTTTTCATTAAAACTCCTTCA
>CATMGX010000071.1:0-7051 GCA_950067765.1 uncultured Fidelibacterota bacterium | reverse complement strand
TAACTGGCATCCTTGTTTTTCACCACAATGGATTCTACGGAATTGATGGTGACGCCCAGATCAGAATACATGTAATCATTATAGCCATTCGACCCTGAAGCCCGGAGAACCAAAATATCTCCACCGTCGGATTGATTCAAAAACCATCTCATGGCGTTGTCATCTTCACTGGAGCCACCCATAAGGCAAACGCCCCCTTTTGGGGATGTCTTTTTATCCATTGTTTCCCCAGTAAAGTACGACGTGTATTGATGTACAACAGGCAGAACAATTTCTTCCTCTTTTGGCTTATCCTCGCAGGTCAAAAAAAAGGAAATGGAAATGGATATGCATATTGCTTTAAACATGGATGAAGTATACAATTTTTTCAACTCACCCCACCTAAAGGCCCTGGAATAATGATGGCCAAACCGCCTCTCTCTTTGAAAGAGAGGGGATGGGGTGAGTTGAAAAAAAAATTACTTCTGGGGCACTGGCGGCGGGCCTGGGGCTATCATTGCTTCATATTTGCTTGAACCCTTCCGCTCATTGAATTCTGCTGTTATTTCTTTTACCAATTGGGGATCTTCAAATAAATCCACCATGGTCATACCCAATGCCTTTGACGCTTGAATCATTCCCTTATGTCCAATAGACATTCCTGTACAGGCCACCACAGCCCATGAATGCCAGGGTACATCTTTAGGGGCTGCCGGTGTTGATAACCGTACCACAGGTACAATTTGACTCACATCCCCCACATCCGTGGAGCCGCCTTGTGCCGGCTTGGTTTCTTTCAATGGATAAATGGCCCCATCCATACCCACCTCCGGTTTGCCTGTGGCCCGTTGAATCTCTTTCGCATATTCCATTTCTTTATTGGTGTATTTGATAGGACCCAACATTTCAAAATTGGCCTGAATCGCAGCAGCACCACGACGGTTCGGTAAAATTTCATAAATACCGGAAATGAGATTAATCTCGTGCTCCACTTCTGCCATGAGGGCGCCTGCAGCGGCCATTTTCATCACCCGTTGATAAACCACGTTTAAACTTTCTCGATCATTCTCTCGCACTCGGACCCAAATCTGGGCTTTGTCCGGAACTACATTCACAACATCACCCGCCTTTTCAATTTGATAGTGGATCCGGGCCGTGGGTTTAATATGCTCCCGATAATAATTAATGCCCGTGGTAAATAGTTCCATCCCATCCACAGCGCTAAAACCATTGAAAGGGTCCGCAGATGCATGGGCGGATTTGCCATAAAAATTGACGCGAAAATCGATGAGCGCTTTGCTGCTTTGTGTGGCGGCTTCCATATCATCCCCAGGGTGCCAATCCACACACACATCGAGGTCATTGAATAAACCAGCTCGGGCGAACCATACCTTGCCAAAAATGGTTTCTTCTGCAGGGGTGCCGTAAAAAACCACCGTCCCTTTGATCTTGCCCTTGGCCATCAATTCTTTAATGGCGACGGCGGCACCGAGACTGCCCGTGCCAAATAAATTATGTCCGCAGCCATGGCCCGGGGCTCCTTCAATTAAAGCTTCTTTTTCTGATTGCGCTTTTTGGGAAATGCCTGCGTTTGCGTCAAATTCCCCCAGGATTCCAATCCGCGGCCGGCCGGAACCGTATGTAGCAATAAAGGCTGTAGGCATCCCAGCCACACCACGCTCTACGTTAAAACCATTCTTTTCCGCATAGTCCGCCAAAATTTTAGATGACTTATGTTCTTCCAATGCCAATTCTGCGTTGGACCAAATGGCATCACTAATTTTGATGAGCGCCTTCCGGTGCTTCTCGACTGACTTGTCGATGGCTTTTTTATTTTTGGACCAATCATCACCGGCATAGAGTGCCATTGTGCACACCAAAAACGTTATGACCCATTTCACTATTTTTTCCATTATTCTCCTCCACGCGTTATTTATTCTGGATAAAGTTACAAAGAATTTTTTGATATATTTAATTTGATCATCATTGATTCGGTTCTTCCTAATTGGGATTTAAATCAATAACACATCTCCCAATCCGGATGGGTTTTATGTATGATTCTCATAATAGAATTATAGGCTTCTTCCGTGAAATATTCTTTTGGACAGATAAATTCATTATTCTGCTTTAATGAAAAATGAACATGCCCGACTGTAAGTACTAATGCACCAATCACATCATCTTTTGACACTTTATCACCAACTTTCACCAATATTTGGGCCAATTGTTCTTGTCCAATAGATGCATCTGTTGTGAAGGGTTCAAATGAGTATAATAAGAGGAACTTTTTGTCACAGTTTATAATCAAATTAATCTGCCATTTTTCACCATTCTGCCATAAATCCATTTTAGTTACTTCGCCATCACATGATGATGCAAACTGTTTTAGAGATTCCTCCGGGAAAAAATCTATTCCAACGTGCTTGAACCCCCAAGGTGCATTTCCATGGAGGCTAAATGCTTCATTGATTCTTTCAATATCGGACTCATTCACATAGGGCGTGGACAGGTTCAAACCTGAACCAAATTCCTCCTTTTCATCTCCCGGCTCCTCACTGCAGGAATTGATGAATAATAAAAAGATACAGAAAACAGCGTAGATATTATTTCTCGTTTTAAATCCCCTCTTTTAATTCAATCCCGCCTCTGGCCAAAATGTTTTTCATTTACTCTCCCTTTCGGGGTAGACGTTCATCCAGCATGGCGGTGTGGTACACAAAAGATGCCACAATCACCGCATTCTTTTGTATATCCTCAATGGGGATTGTATCATAATAATCGAGATTCGTATGACCGCCAGTGCCGCCAATTTTATCCTGTAAAAATTGAAATGCCGGCAACCCAACCCTGTCAAAAGGGATATGATCTGTACTGCCCAAACTTTGGGGTGAGATGGTGGTCATGTCTAAATCGTGAAATGGTTTTATCCATGATGTGAATGCTTCCCGCACATTTTCATTCCCCTGCAAATTCATGCCTCGAAACTGGCCCGGACCATAATCCTGATTATAATAAGCGGAGAATTTTTCATAATCCGGCTTCACACCAATTTCAGGATCATTGGGATTTCCAAAATGTTTATATACATATTCCCGGGAACCATGGATGCCCTGTTCTTCTCCGGACCACAAGGCAATTCGAATGGTGCGCCTGGGCGTCACCCCCACCGCTTTCAGAATGCGAATGGCTTCCAGCATCACCGCCGTACCGGATGTATTGTCCGATGCATTGGGGCTGGCGTGCCAGGTATCGAAATGAGCCCCCAGCATGACCACTTCATCTTTTAAATCAGAACCAGATATTTCACCAATCACATTCCGGGCCCACTGTCTTTCTCTCCCAATTTTTGTTTTTATTTCCACCGAAATACGCACCGGAATATCTCGTTCAAGAATGCGATACATGCGGTTGTAATGTTCCGGTGTCAGGGTCACGATGGGTAAATGGTTAAGTGTTCCCTGCCGATCCCATTTATCTTTTTTAGCACCGGGGCGCGCATATCCCGGAACCATTGCCACACGGTTCCCTCTTGTTTCTAAGATGACCGAAACACCTTCTTTTTTATAGAATGTATTTCGTTCAACCGTACTGACCCGTTCCGGATCGGGTGGTGGCCGTTTACGTCTTTTTCTTTTGGGCGGATCGTTGGCTAATACAGTCAATTCCTCATCGGTGAATCGGGGTGTGCCATTTCGGATTCGTTCTTGATCAATTACCGGCATGGTTACAGACAATACCGCTTTCCCTCTTAACTTACCTCTATACTTTTCCAAATCACTTTTGGTTTTAATGTCCGCAATCGTCACATTCATTTTTTGTCGACCGTTGATCCCCGGTGTATGGGCGATGGGATACCCGACCATTATTTGGTAATCCGGCTCCAGCATATGGATGGAGAAAAATTTGTTATCCCAACTGACACCATAATCCATGAACGGTTCAATTTCGATATTGGTGAGTCCAATCCGTTTCATTTCTCCCGTCACCCACTTCTGGGCACGGCGCATATCTTTTGAATTGGTAAGGCGGGCGCCCAAAACGTCAGTCATATAAGATAAAGTATTGGCAATCTGAGACCGTTCAAATCCTTCTTCCCGAATTTTGGCCACCATATCATGGTCAACAGGGTATTTATCCTGCGCAATCACAAGTGTATAAAAAAGAATGAGCCATATTTTTTTCATGTTAGTTTCCTTACATTTTAATCTTTGTTAAAATGTTTTTCATATTAATTCTCAATCATTTCCTGGCGGATAAGTTCTACAGGAATATTCCCCGCCTTGTTAAATGTATCTAAAAATTTCCGAAGTACGAATGGTTTTCCTTCTGTTTCAAGCTTTTTCGCATATTCGGCCATGAGGTTTTCAATGAGATATTTTCCCGTTACATAACAGGTGCCGTACCCCGGCTGGCGGAGGTAAAGGTGCTGCTCAAATTGAAGAAGGTGGGGCTCCCGTTTCATCCATCCTCGGGGAGTCCACTTCACATGGACCTGTCCTGCTTCAGCCATGGTCATCATATTGGCATGGGCATAGAGGGAACCCAATCCCCGGGCGGCGCGCTGGGCCAGCATGATCCAAACAATTTCTCTTGATCTCGGGCTGTCTTCATAGAGTCCCGCGTGCATAAACATTTCTTCTACTGATGTGGCGATTCCCTCACTTTTGGAATCGTACATATTGTACAAGGGTGGCCCCCGTCGAATTGGATTCTCATGTGGATTATCTCGAACTTCCGCCAAGTCGAACCAGTGGTACATGTGGGAATAAAGCGGCAGTGGATCAAAGTGCATCCCAATCGAAAAGAAATTGCGTTTTTCAACTGGAATAAATTCCCCCATATGTTCCCGTAGTGCCGGTTCCATATTTGGCTTGATGGGCATGATCTCTTTTTGTTCTAAAAACGCCATCATTTTTTTAACCGCTTTTTCTGTTAACGCTGCAAATTCTTTCGGCGTATCTGCTGAAACCATGGGTGGCAAGGCCATATTTCGCTGCTCCTCTAATTTTAGAGAGGTCCAAGCCCGATCAAGTTCCCGTTGAAGCAATTGCACTTCTTCATCCCAAGTGAGGGGAACCCGGTGGACATTCTGCTGATACCATGTGTAATTATCCTTCCCAATCCCAGAAGGACCATTCTTTTTTGATGATTCTTTTTTTAACCATCGGATAAATACTTTATTCGCTTTTTTTGCATTGTCTAATGCCATGAATAATTCTGGATCTTTATTCCTGCTATGGTGCTCACTCAATTCTTTATGAATGGATTCTAAATGTTCTCCCTGTTGGACAAAATTTCGAATGCCTGCAATCCATAGATCTCGGGCATTGCCGGTGAGATTTGCTTGTGCCTGTTTAAGGAAGGGTGGAATGCTTTTCAATTCTTGGGTGAATTGCTTTTTTGATTCACTCGATAAGGGCAGTCTATAGGTCCAATATTCTAAGGTACCATGGTTTGTCGGACCTTCATGGGCCGGCACGTCACTTTGATACATCCAAATCGTTTGATAAAAAGCAGGGTCTCTTTCCCAAGGTTTTAAAATACGGTAATTAAAATCGTATCCGTTCATTTCTGCTGCCACGATCTGCCAATCCACTTGGGACGAAATTGACCAACCGGTGGTATCGATTCGGGAAAGTCGTTTTTGAAGCAATGTGAATTGTTTATGTCTTTTTTTGAATTGGGTTTTCGTGTAATCCGGTGCCCCATTTTTTAAAGGCGGAATTTCAAATGACCGCCACTGGTGAAAAAGTTTCTGAAGGTCGTGATCATTGGATGGTGATTGGGAGAATAGGTGGATGGAAAAGGATAAAAGGAAAATGGTTATTAATATTTTTTTCATGTTAGTCTCCATGTTTTTATTTTAGAAACCACCCCTTACCAATCTACTTGGCAAGGGGTGGTTGACAATCAATGTATTCACAAGATTCATTAGATTACCACCCCAACACCTGATGGAATCCATGATTGAACCGTTCCATTTCTTCTGGTTTGGCCATGCTTAGACGGCACCAATCTGTATAAGGAGGAAATGGCCGCCCCACGATGACTCCGTATTTTTCCATGGCAGGTTGAAAGTCTGAAATCTGAATTCCCGTTTTGATGAAAATAAAATTGGACTGGGAATCCAAATACTGGATTCCTTTTTCATCGAGAAAATCTGTAACGACTTTTCTAGCTCTATTATTTTGTTCGATGCTGAACGCCTGAAATCTTTCATCCTGATAAGAAGCAATGGCAGCACGAAGGCCCACAATATTCAGTGAATCGGTGAGGTAAGATTCCATCCGTTTGGCAATCTCTGGGGTGGTGATGGCAAAACCAACCCGCAAACCCGCAAGACCATGAACTTTGGACGCTGTTCTGGACACAATAATATTTTTTCCTTCTTTTACCAGTCCGATCATGGAACGGTAATTCGGGTCCATCACATATTCGTGATATGCTTCATCCACAAAAACGGTTGCTTTTTTTGAAATTTCACTACAAAATGATTCCAGGTCATCTGAATCCATCAGCTGTCCGGTGGGATTATTGGGATTGCAGAGATATACCAGTTTCGTTTTTTGGCTAACAGCAGATGCCATCCTATCCAAGTTTATGCCGATGTTGTCATCCATGGGGATGCGTTTCACATTTGATTGCATGGTTTTGGCATAGCGGTTGATGGTTTCAAATGTGAGAGATGGCGAAACCAGTTCACCTTTGTCTATCCCATTCATGAGTGCCGCTTTTTTCAGGATTTCGCCTGAGCCGAATCCCACCGCAATATGATCCGGTGTTACGCCGTTCTGCTTCGCCATGAGAACTTTGAACTCTCCTTTAGCATCGCGCATGGAATAAAGGTTTGCTTCAGCAAATGCCCTTCGCATGGCCCGTCTGGCCACTTGAGATGGTCCGTATGGATTTTCGTTATACATCATCCGTACCGGTTCATTAGCAGAACGGTTTGGGGCCGCTCCAAATAAGGGGTTATATCCGCCCATTGATCCAAAAATAGATCCACCCAAAACAGCGGCACTTTTATTGAGCCAATCTCGCCTGGTCATTTCTTTTTTCATAACTTTCTCCT
>CATMGX010000070.1:0-7197 GCA_950067765.1 uncultured Fidelibacterota bacterium | reverse complement strand
AGCTGATCGCCTATCATTTTTGATTCATGGGTTCCTGCCGGGTCTGGATTCCCATCCACCCAAATCCATTCAATTTTAGCTTCTGAAAGCACTTCATTTGTTCTTAAACCAAGAATGGTCTCGTTTATATAGGAATCCGGGGCCGGAGAAGTGACAGAAATATCAGGCGGAATATCATCAAAAGTAACGCCGGTTATTTCTGGTGATTTACCCATATTCCCTGCCATATCTTGACCTTCAATACGAATATTATACGTAGTATTACTGATCAAATTTGTATGTGTATTGATAAGGAAATCTGATTTCTTTCCAGGAAGTAATTGATCGTTCGAAAGCGCAATCTCATGTGGACTCATTGGATCATTTGCTCCACCTCTCCTTTCCAGAATTATTTTACCAGATACCAATGTTTCATTTAATTCATAGCCTAACATGACTGGATTATAAAATCCGTTCGCAGTTGGCTCATTTATCACTATTACCGGTGGTGAAGTATCAAAGGTGATGTTCTCTACAGAAACATTTATCGCCACATTTCCGGCTAAATCTTCTCCGGAAAATTCAATGGTATAAATACTGCCATCTTTCAGTTGAACATCATTATTGAATGATTCCTCATAATGATCTCCCTGTTTCAATCGGTTTCCCGATAATTCTACAATGTGTGGACTTATAGGATCTTCTGCGCCGCCTGTTCGGGTAAATATCATTTTGCCTTTACGCATCTCTTCTGAAGTGGCATATGTTATATGGGTTGCATTGACAATGGAACCGGAGGTCGGTGCAGATAAGGATAAATCCGGCGGTAAAACATCGAAAAACACGTCTTTGATTGTCGTTATTTTCGCTGAATTTCCTGCTTTATCAACCGCTTCGATGGATACGCTATAACGACCTCCATCAGCCAATTGTGATGTAATTCCGAGGTCATAATCGGAATGAACACCTGCTGTAAGTGATGCCCCTTTTAAGGGAATTCTGTGAGGTGAATTCACATCAATTGTTCCGCTGGTTTGTTCAAATACAACTGTGGCACTTTCTAATGACTCATTACTCATATATGATACAAAAGTAGTTTTGATTTGCTCGGAATCTAAGGGCCGACTGATAGACATTTCCGGCGGCTGATTATCAAAACTCACATTACTTATTTTTACTGGTGCAGCCTCATTACCCGCTGGATCAATTCCTGTAAATTCGATTTCGTATATGGACCCATTCAGTAAATTTGGTCCATTGGCCAATTTTTGGTTTGAAAATTGTCCGGCGTTCAGTTCAGATCCCGTGAGCGCTACCACTTGAGGTGAACGGGGATCTGGATCCCCATCAGTTTGCGTAAATGTAATTGTACATTTTTCCAAATATTCACTTAAAGAATAACTTAATATATTATCATTTATATGGCTATTATTATTGATGTTATCAATTGTAATAATAGGTGGTGTAATATCGTAAGATATATTTTTAATAATCGCTTCCGCCGCCACATTCCCGGCTGGATCCGTTCCATTAATCGTCAAATTATATGTAACACCGTCCACCCATTTTAACTCAGGAAATATAATATTTTCATATTGACCGGATTTTCGTCCTGCCTCATCCAGAATAATAGAATATGGTGCGTTTGGATCGGATTTTCCTGCCGCATGGCTTAGTGTTATAGTCCCTTCTGCCAAATCTTCACTGATAGTAAACGAGATTGTTTTACTATTCCGAAACGAATTGTTCTCCGGGTCAGAAATGGTAATCGCTGGCGGTTCATTGTCAAAAACGATTTGATTAACGACTTTTACCGCTGCCAGATTTCCCGCTGCATCTTTTCCTTCAAATCGAATATTATATATGGCACCATTCACAAGTGAAACAAAAGATGCAGGAAGCTTTCCCCCTTGGGTACCCTGTCTCTTTTTGCCACCAGCCAGTGTAATCATATGGGTTGTTTTAGGATCAGATGATCCCCCTACATGATCAAAATATATTTTTCCCTCTGCCAAATCTTCAGTGAGTGTATATGAAATGTCCGGCTCTCTGATATGGGCCCCATCAACAGGGAAAATGTCCACAAATTCAGGCGGAATCGTATCAAAAAGAATACCGTCAACAGCATACGCTTCTGATGTGTTTCCCGCAAGATCTGTTCCCTCAATAGTAATTGAATATATGACACCATTGACCAATGTGGGTGGCGCAGAAAAATCAAAATCAATAAAGTCTCCACCCTTTAATAAGTTACCATCCAAAGGTCTAATGTGGGGAGTTTTAGGATCATTTCTTTCGGAAGCTACCCATCGAACCGATCCAAATTCTAAGGGTTCGCTAATACTTAAGGATATCTTTGTATGGTTTATGAGTGAATTTGCTATTGGGCTTAGAATAGTCAATACAGGCGGAGTCACATCAAACATAACATTTTTAATTGGTTCCGATGTACTTTTATTGTTGGCCCGGTCTATCCCTTCAATTATAATTTGATAAGGCATACCTTCTTCCGGAGATATATTATAATCTTTTAAAATATGTTTCCCTGATGATAAGTCTTCACTTCTCAGATCGAATATCATTTTTTCTTCACGATCATTGATCCACACCATTTGTCCTGAGATTAAAGGTTCATTCACCGAAAACACCACATCAACCTCATTCACGAAGGTATCTGATTTGGGTTGTGTTACAACGATTTCCGGTGGAGAAACATCATAGGTAATATCGTCAACAGTTAATGTTTTAGAAATATTTCCGGCAAAATCGGCACCTGTGACGTTAATGGTATATTTCATTCCGTCGCGGAGGTCAACAGTATTTTCTAAGCCTAAAGGAATGCGATTCCCGGCATTCAATTCTAAATTTAATAATTCAGATACTAACTTAATGTCTGTACCTGCGTGTTGAAATGAAACGGATCCTTTGGCGATATCTTCAGATAAAGTCCAACCGATATCCACATGGTTAATAAACGAGCCAGATTGTGGCGTAAATGCGGTGAATTCGGGCGGTGTGAGGTCAATCTTCACACCATTAAGGATTGCTGGGTTGGCAATGTTTCCTGCGCGATCTGAGCCATTTAATGTAATAGAATAAGCAAAACCATCTTTTAACTCCGGGATTGTTAAATCATCTGAATTAAAAGAGCCCTCTCCAAGAATATCAGGATATGCAAACGTAATTGAATGGGGTTCATTGTCTTTTCCTAATCCATCCCATTGGATGTGAAAATCATAAATATCTTCCGACACATCAAACAGCAGTTTCGTTTTAGTTGTAAAAACATCAGATTCCGGATAGGTGAATGCCAACGTGGGTGGTGTCACATCATAAAGAATGTTCTCTACACGAGTCGTATCACTCTGGTTACCTGCCGGGTCAAATGCCACATACAATAATGAATAAATACTACCATCATTGAGATTGGGAGGAGACGACAAGACAAGTGGACCCAACTCTTTCCCATGGAGTTTTTCTCCGGATAATTCTATTATATGTGGGGATGATGGATCGGACATGCCCCCAGTTCTTCTGTAAATCATTTGAGCCGATGCCAGCTTTTCACTATTGATAAAATGAACTTTTTTATGATTGACTGCATCTTTATTAACCGGACTGATTATCGTCAGTTCCGGCGGCGTAAAATCATATTGCAGCCCCGGAACAAAGGCCCGTTTTGTTTTATTCCCTGCCCGATCGGTTCCACTGATGGTCATGGTATACAGTGCATTTTCTACAACGGTTGGATTATTAGACAATTCAATTTCAATATGGTCACCCTCTGCACGTTCCTCTTCCGTTAAAATAGCTGTATAGGGTGCAAGTGTATCTTTGACGCCGCCCAGCCAAATCCATTTGAATTTTCCTTCATGCAGTTCTTCAGATAATGTGTAGGTCACAGCGCTGGTTCGTGAAATGGATCGCGGCAATGGATAAATAATTGTAATCTCGGGCTGGGTAATATCATAAAGCACATTCCCAATGATAATATGATTTGATTCATTTCCAGCAGGGTCAAAACCAATATAGGTGATGGTGTAAATGCCCCCGTCCACCAAAGGCGGTTCATTTGTAATCAAATCAGGGCCATATTCATTCCCGGATAATTCCTCTCCCGCTAAAACCATTAGGTGAGAACTATCTGGATCAGCTACCCCGTCAATCCATGTCCAGGATATCGTTCCTGAATCCAATAATTCGCTATTAGAATAATGAACATTTTTATGATTAACCGCAGCCCCATCTTTTGGACCAATCCAAGTCAATTCTGGTGGGGTAAAATCATATTGCAAACCGGGAACAAATGCCCGTTTTGTTTTGTTCCCTGCTCTGTCTCGTCCAATAAATATCATGGTATAGAGTGCATTTTCAACGACGGTAGGATTATTGATTAACTCCACTTGAGAATGTTCACCTTCACTTCTTTCTTCCGAAGTCAAGATTGCTGTATAGGGTGCCAGTGTATCTTCCACCCCACCTAACCAAATC
Source organism: uncultured Fidelibacterota bacterium (assembly GCA_950067765.1). Taxonomy (GTDB): domain Bacteria; phylum Fidelibacterota; class Marinisomatia; order Marinisomatales; family TCS55; genus TCS55. Next base: position 2,727 of record CATMGX010000070.1, on the reverse strand, counting down.
CACTTAAAACTTCCTTCATGGAGATCTTCCGATAATGAATAGGTCATGGCCGTTGTGTTGGAGATGGATTTGGATAATGGATATTCAATGACCATTTCCGGTGGTGTGTAATCATAAAGTACATCAGAAACAATGACAGTATCCGCCACATTACCAGCACGGTCAGCACCTGTAAAGAGAATTGAATAAACCCCACCGTCCGTGAGCTGCGGCATATTGGACAAAACGATACTATCATGGAGGCCCAACTCCATTTCTACATCGGACAGAGTTACTACATGAGGAGAATCCGAATCTTTTATTCCCAACGTCCATTCCCAAATGATGGTGCCCATATTTAAATTTTCAGAAATTTCATACGAAACGGCTTGATGGTTCAAAGCGGATCCGGAATCAGGAGAAGTATGCGTAAATACTGGCGGTGTAATATCGTATAAAACATTCGTAATGGTGACAGGATCGCTTTCATTTCCCGCCAAATCCTGACCCGTGAATAAAATTGAATAAATGGACCCATCCGTCAAAACGGGTTCATTCTCCAATTGAATATGAATTTTCTCCTTTGATGACAATTCATTATCCACAAGGGTAACAATATGGGGGGAAAGGGAATCTGCTGTCCCTTCCATTTCTGCCCACAAGAATTCTCCAGCTAAAAGCGATTCACTGGCCGCATAACTCACGGATGGATCTTTGATAGCCGCATCATTAAATGGATAGATCATGGTTAGCACAGGAGGTGTAATATCAAAATGGATTGAATCAATCGAAATTGTATCAGAAATGTTCCCTGCCAAATCTGAACCAACGATTGTATATGCATATATACTGCCGTCATTTAGTTGAAAATAAACGGATAAATCCTTTTCAGTATATAATTGAACTGTATCTGTAAACGTATGCGAATGGGGTGCATTTTCGTCAAGTGCTCCCCCCTGCCATACCGCCATAACAGTCCATGTTTGAATGGGTTCATTTGTATTCATAGACAATGCTTGATGGTTTACCCACGCACCACGTGATGGGTTGGTGATGGCTAAAACCGGCGCTGTAATATCATAAATCACATCCTGTCGAATCCCTGGTTTTGATAAATTTCCTGCACGATCAAATGCATAGATTTCCGGGTCGTACATTACCCCATCCACAAGATCCGTTTGATTAACCGGTTTAAAGCGATCCGTTTGGCCAATCTCATCGTGAATCAGGATTACGGTATCAGCGGAAATATGGTTGAAATTGGAATCAGGTGCCCAAACGATAAATGCCGAATCAATGGGCTCGGTTGATGTAAACGACAATGAAATATCCTTGAGATATTTATCCATTTCTAATACCATGATAGGTGGGCTTATATCATAAGTCACATGATGGATGGTGCGTTTGGTTGCCATGTACCCTTTTACCCCTTTTCCATCAAAATGGATGTCATATATCGCGCTGTCCCGCAACACACTGTCATTTTCAAGCATGATAGTATAATCACCTTTGAGGATTTCAGAGAGGTCAACCCGGCCACTATCTGTTTCTCCCGGAACCACCCAATTGAAATATCCCCAGTTCAAGGCACCATCCAGATTATAGGCCACAGTACTATGGTTTTGTACACTGAAATCCGGCGGTCCTGTAAACCATAATACCGCTTCCGTTCCATCGGGGCTCAGTTTTACGTCCATGATAAGTACACCGTTTGAATCATATTCAAACATGTGGGTGATATTGAGGTCATCATAGAATTTATAAAGAAATTTATGCATGGATTTATTGTCCGGTTTTCGGAACCATTCATCTCGTGTCACCCTTCCTAAGGAATCATAATCCAATTCCTTCCCCCCATATTCAAAGGCATCCACATCATAGAAACGATAGTTATCCGGTTTATCCATTTTATTAAAATCTGATGTGGTAAAACGATCTCCCCATTTTTTAACCGAATCCACACCAAATACCCATTCGATATATGATATGGACTGAGGCTCTCGTCCAAAAATAGTCTGATAGAAAATATGGCCGGATTTATCCACTAAATCTTTTTGTCTGATGATTGTGTTGGAATCAATGTAAGTATACTGTTCCTGGGATAAGACATCACCGCTGCGGTTGATATGTGATTTGAGTATCAGGCGGTCTAATTGGTCATATTCTGCCCGAACATGATTTTTATTTATGATTTCTGATTTGGGCACATTGTGGCCTGTGAGGAAATCATGATCAGTGAAAAAGTATTTAACCTGCCGCTGTCCAGCAGTCAGAAAGAGTAAAATGAAGATCAGGAGTGTGAGTTTCGCAGTTTTCACAAGCCTCCAATTTAGGAGGGAAATTCACCTATGGAAATGGGGGATTTTTAAAAACGCACACCATTTTGATTTTTTCGAAATTAAATTGTGATATGTATTGCCCCTCTCTTTTAAAGAGAGGGGTTTAGGGTGCGTTTTAAATTACTCCCCATTTTCTTCCGATTGGCGTTTTTGTCTTAACTGATCTTTCGCCAATTCCCGCATATCTGCCACTTCATCAGATTCATCCATTATTTCAACCCCAAGAAGCGTTTCGATACAATCTTCCATCGTTACTATTCCGGTGGTACCACCGAACTCGTCCTTCACGATAAATATATGGGATCGCGTTTTTGTAAATTTATTCAAAACGAATTCTACTGTTTGTTTCTCAAAAACCGTATCAACAGGATCTATGATATCAGCCATGGTTTTATCAAAATTATCATCA
>CATMGX010000069.1:0-7499 GCA_950067765.1 uncultured Fidelibacterota bacterium | reverse complement strand
TCAGAAGAATATTGATTGTTTAAACATATTTTTAATGCGTCAAAATCAGAAAATATTTCTGTACTGCAAGCCATAATCCATCCACTTAAATCTATCGTGGGAAGTTTATTAATAAGATAAACCGGTTTACCACATTCATATGCGATGGTCACCTCCGCATGGGTTCCCGCACCTTTGAGAACACTTTCATCCCATAGACAAATAAGATAATCCATTTTATTCCGTACAATATCAATATCTCTATCCACACATATCCGCATAAAATCTAAATATTTATGCATATCATTTTTTTTCCATTCGCGATAAGATTCAGCACCATATTTTTTTACCAAATCCTCAGATTCTACCACTGGATTATAGACAGTATGTCCCAAGTGTTTATCCAACCACTGTGTCATTGTCTCCCGCCAGGCTGCTCCCTCATCCCTGGAAAATTCCATGGCACCTGATAAATACGCTTTCATTGATTTAATTTCCTTTTGAGCAAATAGCCATTCACCCATGTCCAACTAATTGCCACCATAATGGAAATGAATATTTGAAACCAATCAATTCGATTGAAAAAAATAACCTCTCTTAAATTGGATAAAAACATGCTGAGGGGAAAGTTTGATAAAATTATTCCAATCGTCTTGGGATAAAATTCAAATTCGACCAGGATACCTGTTCCAAATAAAATAATGAGAAACATGGTTAATAAAATGAATAAATAAATTGAAATTCTATCCGTTACCACCGAAAAGGTAATGATTATATTTCCAACAATAAAGGTGTATAAAAATGTAAAAATCAAAATAATAAAATAAGTGGAAATATGGAATGGTGTCGGAAGAAAAACGGTTAGAACGGCCATAGCAACAATGACATATATTGACGTTTCAACAATGGATGTGATTAAAAATCCCAAAATGAATTGCGTTTTTGTATATGGCGCCAAGGTCATGGGCAGGAATGATTTTTTATGAATTCTTAAATAAAATAAATCTCTGTAAATCATCGAAAATGTTGACATGGATGCAATGATTAAAATGATGCCCGGAAAAATCCATAATTCATAAGGAATTTGATCCAAAGAACGAACCAAAATATTTTTCATGACCATCGTGATGGAAATATGCAGCAATAACGGTAAAATGACCATAAATGAGAATGTCATCATTGGACGGTGACCCATGAGCCATAATCTTCGGAAAAATAATGCCTTAATCAATGAATACCATCCCTGGCAAATTTAGCATCCATTAAATCTTGAAGCCCCAGTTTATTTACGCTGATATCCTTCATCACCGATGAGGTTGCTGCATTTAATACGGCAAAGAATACATTTCTTTCACGACCATAAAAATGGATACTGTTTCCAATGCGAGATGGATTTTTCACTTTGGGGACATTCGATAATTTTTGGAATAAATCATCAGACAGTTCTTCAAATTCAATCTGGAATTGATGATAATCAAAGGTACTCCCTAATAGTTTATCCAAACTCCCATCCAATGTTATTTTTCCATCTTCCAATACCAGAATACGATCATGAGCTTCCTCTACCTCAGAGAGGGTTTGGCTCACATACAACATGGTTTTTTTGCCTTTTAATCGGAGCAAAAAATCCCATGTCTGTCGATAAGATTCAGCATCCATGAATGCCGTCGGTTCATCCATAATTAAAATATCAGGATCATGAATCAGGGCCCGAAGAATCATTCCTTTTTTTAGGATCCCCGGAGAAATATCCTGCACCATCCTTTTAAGATGGGGAATTATATGAAAATCTCGAGCCAATTGGATCATCCGCGTATTCAATGTTTCAATATCCACCCCATACATAAATCCCATAAACCGAACGTTTTGTTCCAGCGTTAGCCAGGGATCAAGATCAACCTCATGAGAGACAAACCCTATGGATGAAATGACTGATAATCGGCGCTTCTTTAAATCCAATCCATTGATATAAACATTGCCAAACTCCTGATTCTCAACGCCGGAAATCACTTTTAACAGCATGGATTTTCCCGCTTCGTTGTCACCAATAATAGCCACCAGCGACCCCCGTTCTATTCCAAACGTTAAGCTGGCCAAAATGGTTTTATCTCCGATTAATTTTCCGACCTTTTTAAGTGTGATGCTCGCTTCCATTAATGGGCCTCAAACCAGGATCTGCCATGTCCGCAATCCACCACAATGGGAACGGATAATGGTAAAGCACTTTCCATTTCAACAATAACCAAAGATTTTAATGGATCTAATTCTTCGTCTGGAACTTCAAATACCAATTCATCATGAACCTGAAGCACCATTTTGGATTCCATAAGTTCAGATTCAATTTTTTTCTGAATGGCAACCATGGCTAATTTTATCATTTCTGCATTGGTCCCCTGAATGGGCATGTTGATTGCCATACGCTTGGCTGCCTCTCGATGGAGATGGTTGGTACTGTCGATGTCCCAAACCGGTCGGCGGCGGCCTAGCATGGTTTCTACATATTGGAATTCTCGTGCTTTTTCTACTGTGGATTCGATATAATTTTTAATACCGGAATATCTTTCAAAATATGCTTCAATAATGGCTTTGGCTTCTTTTTGAGGAATGCCCAATTCCTGGCTCATCCGGAATGGTCCCGCACCATACAGTAATCCAAAATTAACAATTTTTGCCGTCCGCCGCATTTCCGGGATAACATCTTCCATGGATATATTAAACACGTCCGCTGCTGTTCGTGTGTGGATATCTTCGCCTTTGTTAAATGCATCCACCAATGCTTCATCTTTTGAAAGGTGTGCCATTATCCGAAGTTCAATTTGAGAATAATCGGCTGAAAATATTTGCCAGCCATTATTTTCGGTTCGAAATGCTTTCCGAATTTCTCTTCCTTCCTCGGTGCGAATGGGAATATTTTGGAAATTTGGATTACTGGAGGATAATCGGCCCGTGGATGCGATCGTTTGATTAAACGTAGAATGGATCCGTTTGGTCTCGGGATCGATTAATGCTGGCAAAGCATCTACATAGGTGTTTTTGAGTTTATTTAATTTTCGATATTCAAGAATAAGGCCTGGGATTGGGTTTTCATTTTTTAATCTTTGGAGAATGTTTTCAGCTGTAGATCGTTTTTTTATTTCTGGCAATCCTTTTATATCAAATAAAATGTTTGCTAGCTGTTGCGTTGAATTCACATTGAATTCAGTCCCCGCCTCCTTTTGAATATCAGCCACAAGACTGTCAATCTTCTTCCCCAATTCTTCAGACATGGATGCCAGCATATCCCCATCAACAAACATTCCCATGAATTCCATTTCCAAAAGTACTGGCAGCAATGGCAATTCAACATCGTAAAAGAATTGATCAATCCCTTTTTCCTTCATTTCTTTTTCGTAGATATAAGTAAGCTGAAGTGCAACATCCGCATCTTCTGCTGCATAAAATGTGCATTTATCTAATTCAACTTCTGCCATGGTAATTTGATTCCGTCCCTTGCCAATCAAATCCTCTATGGGAACCATACGATAGTTCAACTTTTCCATACTGAGGTTATCTAATTTTAACGATCTGGATTCCGGTTTGAGTAAATGAGCCGCCAATAAGGTATCAAACTGGATACCCTTCACATTAATACCATGTCGCTTTAAGATTAATGCATCAAATTTTACATTTTGCCCCGTCTTTGGGATGGATGGATCTTCAAACATGGGTTTAATGATGGATAAAACAGAATTCAGTACCTCATTAAAAAGCTCTGCTTCTTTTTCTTTATATTGAATGGGTATGTAAACCCCTGTATCCGCTTTTGTTGAAAATGAAAACCCAACGATGTCACATTGCATTGGATAAACAGAAGTGGTCTCTAAATCAAAGGACAACCATTTCCCTTTTTTCAATCCATTGATAAATGATCTTAATTCATCGAGTGTTAATAATGCTTTGTAATCCTTTTCCGGCCGATCCTCTTGGGTGGGTACTTCTCCATGGAATGCATTTAATTGAGTTTGCAATGCCTGAAATTCTAATTCGATAAATAGAGAATCCATTGCATTTACATCAAACCCGTTGGTAGCCATGGCTTCAAAATCTTCATCGATGTCCATTTGGGTATCAATCGTGACCAATTCTTGGCTTAGGAGTGCTTTTTCACGGCAATTTTGAAGCCCCTCCCTTGCACGTTTATTTTTCACTTCATCCGCATGATCCAAAGCATTTTCCAGAGTGCCGTATTTATTCAATAATTTTACAGCTGTTTTTTCACCCACGCCCATCACGCCGGGGACATTATCGGATGCATCACCCATGAGTCCCAGCAAGTCTATAATTTTTTCTGGCGGTAGTCCCCATTTTTCAATGACACCTTCTCGATCATAAATTTTGGTATCCATGTGCCGGCCCGAAGGTCTATAGAGAAAAATATGGTCATTAATCAACTGCATAAAATCTTTATCACCACTGACGATATATACATCAAACCCATTTTCATCTCCGCGCTTCGCCAACGTGCCGATGATGTCATCTGCTTCAAATCCTGGTCGTACCAAAGTTGGAATCCGCATTGCTTCCATTAATTTCCATAGATAGGGAAGTTGATCCTGCATTTCTTCCGGCATCTTTTCACGTGTTGCTTTGTATTCAGGATAGCGTTTATGGCGAAATGTTTTTTCTGAAGAATCAAATGCAGCCATGAGATAATCCGGTTTTTCCTGACGTAATAATTTTAACACCTGATTGGTGAAACCAAACAAAGCAGACGTGTGCATACCTTTGCTGTTAATTAACGGATTTCGAATCATGGCAAAATGGGCACGGTACAGCATGGCATAGCCATCTATAAGGAAAAGGCGTTTTCTATTAGATTTATTATCTGACATGAAGCGTTGAAGTTAATGGAATTTAGTGAATTGGAATATTGGAAAAGATTTACCATTTTGAAAAATATCAAAGCCTGAAATAGGGCGTAAATTCTATTAACTTCTTATACAATCCATGGGAGGAATTTTGATTCAACAGCGTAAAATAGTCACGATTTGGTTTCTAAGTTTATTTTCAATTTTAATTGCTCAAAATCCAATCCGTGTGAATGGGGAACGCCTCAATGCACATATGGATGAATTATCAATTTATGGAAAAAATGATTTTGGCGGCATCAGTCGTGTTGCCTATAGCCTTGCAGATTTGAGTGGTCGCAAATATGTGATTCAATTAATGAAAAAGGCCGGTCTTGAAGTCAATATCGATCCGGGTGGAAATATCATTGCAACCTTAAAAGGGGAAAATAATTCCCTCCCTCCCATTGCCATTGGCTCTCACATCGATTCGGTTCCCGAGGGGGGAAATTATGATGGAAATGTGGGGTCCATCTCTGCCATTGAGGTGGCACAAACCATCCTTGAAAAAGGTGTATCCCTGAACCGATCCTTGATTATAATTATTTTTCAAAATGAAGAAGGAGGCTTATTCGGAAGTAAGGTCATGACTACCGGACTTACATCCAAAGATTTGGAACTGATCTCAAGCAGTGGATTATCCATTCGAGACGGCATCAACAAGATCGGCGGTAATGTAGACAATATCCAATCCGCCAAATTATCAAAGGGTGATTGGGCTGCTTATGTGGAACTCCATATTGAACAAGGCGGTATTCTGGATGATGAAAATATTGATATTGGAATTGTTCAGGGTATTGTGGGTATCAAGCAATGGGATGTAACTGTGACCGGGTTTTCTAACCATGCAGGAACCACCCCCATGGATAAAAGAAAGGATGCCTTATATGCCGCAGCCCAGTATGTACAGGTTGTTCATGAAATAGGCAAAAATACGCCGGGGCGACAAGTAGCGACCGTGGGTAAGATTCAATCCTACCCCGGTGCTCCTAATGTGGTGCCCGGTTTGGTGAAAACCAGTTTAGAAATTCGTGATCTGGATGGAAAGAAAATCAATTCCATATTCCAGAAGATTAAAACAGCCTCTGCAAAGATAGCCCGCCAAACACAAACAACATTTAAATTTGAACCAACCATCTCAATTGTGCCTCAGCCAGCTGATCGTCGTATTAGCCGGTATATCAATCTAGCAGTTGATGAACTGAAACTATCTAATAAATATTTACCAAGCGGTGCCGGACATGATGCTCAAGAAATGACTCAAATTTGTCCAATTGGGATGATATTTATTCCAAGTAAAGAAGGTATCAGCCACTCTCCAACTGAATATTCTTCTCCAGAAGATATTACCAATGGAGCAAACGTATTATTGAATACCGTTCTTATTATTGATAAACAATTATAAATAGGAATCCTTTATGACACTGAAAACAGAACGGACCCGGGTACGGCGCATCCCAGAACGAGGTCATTATGATAAAGAAATTATTTATCCGATTATTGACGAAGCGCTTTATTGCCATGTGGGCATCAATCATAATGGTAGTCCCGTGGTCATTCCCACAATTCATGCACGCACCAATGATACATTATACATCCATGGATCCGCCGCCAGCCGTTTACTCAAATCCATACCCGGTGAAAATAATATTTGTGTCACCATCACTTTAGTAGACGGTATTGTTCTGGCTCGTTCTGCATTTCACCATTCATTGAATTATCGTTCAGTTGTTATATTCGGCAAAGGTGAAATCGTTGAGGACCCACAGGAAAAATGGGATGCACTCAAAGTGGTAAGTGACCATTTAGTTCCCAATCGATGGGATGATGTGCGAGAGCCGAATCAAAAAGAATTGGATGCGACAACGGTCATCTCAATTTCATTAAAAGAAGCATCGGCCAAAATAAGATCCGGCCCGCCCGGGGACGATGATGCAGACTATGCCCTCCCAATTTGGGCAGGTGTTCTGCCCACCAAACTAAAAAAAGGTACACTTATACCCGATCCAGTTTTACCCGATAGTATTGGTATCCCGGATTATCTTAAAAAAGGATCACTATGAATCAATTGAAGTATATTTACATACTAATCCTCCTTTTTATTTTTTCCGTTGCCGGGTTACGTTCATCAGGAAGTGGTCCGGAAGCTCGGGCATCACGAATCATAGAAAAATTCATGAAAACCCATAAAATGCCCGGTCTATCCATAACTGTTGGAAAAGAGGGTGAAATTATTTGGAGCGAAGGGTTTGGCTTTGCAGATGTTGACAAAAATATTTCAGTAACACCCCAAACGCGTTTCCGAATTGGTAGCGTTTCAAAAACAGTCACCTCTGCTGCCATCGGGCGACTTATCGATCAGGATAAACTGGATCTCAATGCACCCATTCAACAATACGTGGCCTCCTTTCCAGAAAAACGATGGCCCATTACCACTCGACAGACCATGGGACATTTGGCCGGTATCCGACATTATCGGGGCAAAGAAATGCTCAGTAATACCTTTTATCCGAATATTGCCAGTGGCTTGTCTATATTTGATCAGGATACATTACTCCATGAACCTGGGACAAAATTCCGCTACAGCAGTTATGGTTGGAATTTGGTGAGCGCTGTGGTGGAAGGTGCTTCCGG
>CATMGX010000068.1:0-7908 GCA_950067765.1 uncultured Fidelibacterota bacterium | reverse complement strand
CCCGTGAGCCAAACCGGTCCAACTGGAACCAATGGAGAATTATTTCCCTATTTTCCCAATGTTGTTTTTAATTCGCATTCACGAATTCGGTTTGATCCCAGGGGAAATGTTTGGGTGACTTCTGAAACTGATGGTGTTCATATTGTGAATGAAAATGGCGAATATTGGCCCGACATTAATGGATTAAATGAAAGTAACAGCAATCTCCTTTCTAACCATGTGAATGATGTGACTTTTGATAAGGACGAAGGGATAGCATATATTGCCACGGATAAGGGTGTCAGTGTCATTCGCATTCCTTTTTCAGAAGAAAAAAAATCATATAATTCTGTAAATATTTTTCCCAGTCCATTTCGTATTCCCAGTTCAATACCCATGACTGTTGAAGGATTAAAAGATGAAAGTTCACTTAAAATAATGACCCTTAATGGAGAGGTGCTGCGATCTATCCCCAATTCCGAAGTTCAAGGATATCAAGCATATTGGGATGGACGAGATACATCCGGCCAATTGGTCGGGACCGGTATTTACCTTATTGCTGTTTATGATAAAAGTGGTGCAGCCACAATTGGAAAGGTGGCGGTCATCAGAGAATGAAAACTGTCATAAAACTAATCAAAGTAATTGTGGGGATCGTTTTGGTCATCATTGGATTCCTGGGCGGTTTAATTCCCATCTTCCAGGGCTGGATATTTGGTATCTCCGGTTTATTATTGTTAGGCAGTGTATTTCCTCCTGTTAAGCGGTGGACTCACAATATAATTGAAAAAGCGAAGAATAAAATAAAATCTAAAGAATCGTAATAATAAATTTATCCTTGTTCAATATATTCCGGTAAAATTCCAAATTCAGATTCAAATTCTGTCGCAATATTTTTAATCATTTCCTTCCGAACCATGTGGGGCAAGAAGGCTGATTTCATGGCGACAATCGTCACTTCACGAAAGTCATGTAGGGTAAACCCAAATAAATCTCTGGCAAGTCCAAACTCCTTGGTGAGTGTTGTATTAGACATGAGACGGTTGTCCGTATTAAGTGTAACTCGAATACCCTGATCATAATAAAATTTCATTGGATGTCGTTTAAGCGATCGAACCGAATAGGTATGCCAGTTGGATGTAAGACAAATCTCTAATGGGATTCGATGATTATTCACATAACGCATTAAGTCTTTATCCTCTTTTAAACGGGTACCATGTCCAATACGATGGGCGCCACAATAATGAATTGCCTGATGAATGGAAGTAGGCCCAAATGCTTCTCCTGCATGAATAGTGGCATTGATATTATGATTCAAAATCATATAAAAGGCTTCCCGGTGATCTTTGGCGGGAAAGTTTTCTTCCGCACCAGCTAAATCAAAACCAACCACACCTTTATTTTTAAATCGGACGCAAAGATCAGCTAATTTCAAGGATGCTTCCGGTGAAATATGCCGGATGCCGCAAACGATAATACCAGACCTTACACCAAAATCCTTTTCACCTTTCTTCAGTCCATCCCGAACAGAAATGATCGCTTCTTCTAATGTCATTCCATTGGATGTATGTAAAATAGGGGAGTAGCGAATTTCAATATACCGAATATTTTCGGCGGCCACATCTTCAATCAATTCATAGGCGATTCGTTTGAGGGAATCTGGTGTCTGCATGACGCTGAGTGTTATGTCAAAGCGGGCAATGTATTCTTCCAATGTTCCCCGTTTTTTTCCAATTGAGAGGATTTTTCTCAATCCTGAAGCGTCAGAACTTGGCAGCGACACATCGTGCCGCTGTGCCAAGTCTAAAATAGTTTCTATACGCAGAGAGCCATCTAAGTGGCAATGGAGTTCCACTTTGGGAAGTTTTTTCAGAAGGCTGTCTGATATTTTCATCGATCTACTTTTTTGAGACCGATTTATACACCCAATATATTACACCAACAAATAAGGCTGGTCCCATCAATCCAAATCCGTCAAAATTCGGCCACCAGTCTTTTTGTCCTGTGAGGAAAATTGGTACGGCCACAAGAATACCCATAAGTGCTTCACCGGTAATCAAACCGGATGCCATAAGGAGCCCGCGTTTTTCAGATGATTTGGAACCACCGGCTTTTTTACCCAAGTGGTTAATCATTCCGCCCATAAATATGGGTACAGTCAAGGTGATAGGCAAATAAATACCCACAGCAACCGCTAATACAGGAACCCGAAAGTCAGACCCGATTTTTTCTTGTCTCAAATCTATTAGAATTAAAATGATCGCAATCACACCACCCATATAGACAAAATTCCATGGAAGATTTCCTGTAAATACACCATCTGCAACCGACTTCATCAATGTGGCTTGAGGGGCGGAAAGGGTGGGAGATCCAATGGTGTAGGCCGTATGGAGAATATCTAAAACCAAACCAAGTACAACTGCGGCTGCCAGGGTACCCACAATTTGCATGACCTGCTGTTTCCACGGTGTTGCACCAAGAATATGTCCTGCCTTCAAATCCTGGAGATTGTCTCCGCCAATGGCGGCGGCACAGCATACAACGGCTCCCACCATTATGGCACTGGCAGCGCCTACCCCGGAGTCGGTTCCAAGGATGGCCAATAATAATAGGGATGCAAATAGAATTGTAGCTATTGTTACACCAGAAATTGGGTTATTAGATGAGCCCACTACACCAGCCATATAGGCGGCCACGGCAGAAAATAAAAATCCAAACACCATCATAACAACAGACAACAAAGCGGCAATTCCTACCGATCCAATTATATCCCAATAAAGGAGAAAAACAGGAACCAATAACGCCAGAAGTGCAATGGCTACATAATTGATTGGCATGTCCTGTTCTTCCAAAGGAACATCTTTATCACTGGAACGATTTTTGACTGCATCCAGACTGGCTTTGATACCTTCGACCAATGGCTTAAATAATTTTATGAGAGACCAGACACCGCCCACAACCATGGCGCCCACCCCTAAATATCGAATTTTAGAATTCCAGATATTCCAGGCGGAATCCAAAGCATCCCCTTCAAATCCAACCATGGCAGAATAAATGGGGATAGCAATCGCCCAGGAAATCAATCCACCAGCCACAACAAGGATTCCGATATTTCTACCCACTATATATCCCACAGAAATCAAGGCCGGAGATAAATCGGTTCCAATCCCAAAAATAGATTTGCCCACCACTGCAGCGCCGGCCATTTCTGCATGCCACATGGCAAATCCCTGTTGACATACCTTCATGACACCGCCAACCAAACTGGCAAGTCCAATCGTTTTCAATCCGCCGGACCCATCATCTGCCGCACCTTTTCTGGCTTCATCACCAGCCCTTAAAACTTCCGCCGTTGCAACACCTTCCGGGTATTTCAATTTCGCTGTCACAATTAAAGCGCGGCGCAATGGAACCGTGAACAGGACACCGATCACACCACCGATTGCGGCAATCTTGGCCACTTCAACATAGTCAAAAGTTGTCCAATATCCGAGCAATACAAGTGCAGGAATGGTAAAAATGACACCTGCGGCTAAAGATTCCCCGGCTGATGCAGCCGTCTGTACAATATTGTTTTCTAATATGTTTGATTTTTTAAATAAAGATAAAACCCCCATAGAAATAACAGCTGCTGGAATGGAAGCGGATACGGTCATCCCGGCAAAAAGACCGAGGTAGGCGTTGGCGCCTGCAAGAATCATAGAAAGCAGAATACCTAAAAGGACGGCTTTAATGGTAATTTCTGGATATTGTTTATTGGACATGGATTTTCCTTGAATTATTAATACGTGAAAATAGGGGAATTGTCATGAATGAAACAAGTATGAGGGTAAACCATCAGTTGGAATACCTATACAGCAAATATTAATTTCCCCTAACAAATGGGGTGCTGTTTTGAACCAGGTCAAAATGGCTGAGAAAACACCCATGAACCTGATCTGGATAATGCCAGCGTAGGAATGATCAAATTATGAAACAATATTTGCGATTTTCATATGTACTTATAATTCTGAGTTATACTCATATTTTTCCTCAATCCATTGAGGTGAGTGGAATTGTAGTAGAAGGAGAATCACATACGCCACTTGTGGGCGTAAATATCCTTGCCGGTGAATCCGGCACCTCATCGAATGAAACAGGAGCCTTTTCAATAATCGTTCAATCCGGGTTTGAAATATCATTTTCATATATAGGATATAAAAAGATTTCCACGAATCCGCGTCCATCCATGACAATTATTATGGAGCCAACGGTGTTAGAGAGTGATGCAATTACTGTCAATGCAATGCGGGCAATTGCGGGCGTAACACCTGTATCTTTCTCTAATTTAACGGCCAAAGAAATTGAAACACGATATACGGTGGGGGATATACCCATGATACTCGCATCCGAGCCTGGCGTGTGGGCCTATAGTGAAAGTGGGAACGGTACCGGTTATTCTTATGTCTCCATTCGTGGATTTGACCAAAGCAGGATTGGGGTCATGATTGATGGTGTTCCCTTGAATGATAATGAAAGCCATCAAGTGTATTGGGTGGATCATGGTGATCTACTGGCAGATGCAAGCGATGTCCAGATTCAACGAGGGATTGGCAACAGCTTGTATGGTTCATCAGCTTTTGGCGGATCTATCAATGTGAATACCCAAATTGCCAGCGATAAGCGAGAAATAAAAGTTTCCTACGGCTCAGGAGACTGGAATACCTCTAAGACATCCCTGAGATACCGTTCGGGAAAAGATTTAGGAGAGGACCTCAGTTTAACGATTCGTACTTCTCAAGTAGAATCAGATGGGTACCGTGAAAACCACAATTCAAAACAAAAGGGAATGTTCTTTGGTCTAGAACATCGTGGAGAAAAATTCACAAACAAATTCAGGGCGCACCTTGGCTATGAAAATACCCAACTTTTATGGGATGGAATTCATATAAATGATATAAACGATCGAATGAAACGCCGGGCCGGGTATCAAGCGTTTACCGATGATTTCGTTCAACAAATATATTCACTCAATACCACATCCCGTCTTTCAAATAATATATTTTTTCGGAACGTCAGTTATCTGGTTAGGGGGAAAGGATATTACGAAGTGCAAAAAACCGGACGTGATTATTATTCGTACAATTTGGATGTAAATAATCAATACACGGATTCACAAGAGCAAAACCTATCCACAGATTTGCTTCGAAGAAAATGGATTGATAATAACTATTATGGTGTTGTACCCACGGTTACATGGAAAAACGAGGAACTTCGTATAGACATTGGCGGAGAATTTCGGAAATATACGGGAGATCACTATGGAGAAGTATCCCAATTTTCTGACGTGAATTTGGTGGCTACCCTGGGTGACGATTGGTATCGGTATTATCGCTATGTGGGTAAGAAAAGTTCTGTGACAGGATTTGGTCATTTGGTGTGGCATCCCATAGGTCAGCCTTTTACCATCATGGCGGATATTCAAAATCAAAGCCACCGATGGATATTGGAACAAGAAACGATTGGTCATGCTGCAGGACATAGTTTATCAGCGAACTGGGATTTCTTAAATCCGCGGATTGGCATGATTTGGGACATAGGGGATTCTCTCCATTGGTTTGTGAATTGGGGAAAAGCGCAGAAAGAACCGGCGGATAATCAGATTATTAATGCAGATGATGTGTGGGCAGAACCTGTTATGGCAGCGGCGGAAGTTATTACTGATTTAGAAATGGGAATTGATTTTACTTTTTCAAAAGGCCATGCTCGGTTCAACAGTTATCGAATTCAATATCTAAATGAACAGCTAAAAAATATAAATGTATCTCAAGAAGGAGAATACGATTATTATTCTGCGGATTCCACGGATCATTCCGGCTTTGAGTGGGAGGCGGCATTCACTTTTAATCAGCGGTGGAGCCTTTCCGCCAATGGCGCTTTGATCATGAATTTCTTCAATAATGGAAAAAGTTTACCCAACTTCCCGTCAACCTTATTCAACCTGTCTGTGAATTATCGTCCCCGGAAAAATATGCTCTTATTCTTCCACTGGAAACGGGTAGGGCATATGTATGTGGATAATGCAAACTCAGAACCGGGAATGATTAATCCTTATGGCTTATTAAATGTGGGTGCCACATACAAATGGGGTGGGTTAGACGTATTGATAAAAGTGAATAATGTGTTTGATAAACTCTATGCCACTTATGGATATGGTTACGAATGGGATGGGTTTCAAGCCTTCCATTGGCCCGGCGCACCCCGCAATTCATTCGTCAATATTTCATATACACTATAACAGGAGGTTTCTCCGCCCTTAATTTCCCCGTAGTTAGTATATTTCCCTTTGGGATTGAGCACCACGTTACAAAAATTATAAGCACTTTTATTTTTTATCTCGATATTTGTTTTTGGTTCATCGGTATTACAGGCATCTAAATGATGCTCGGCACAATTATCATCGTTCTTATTGCAGGATAAAATGATACAGAGGATAAATAATGGTCCAAAAAATTTCATACAATCTATTTTTTTTCTTTTTTCAGCTTAAATAAATTTAATACAACAAGCAAAATAAAAATCAGCCATGATATCCAATTGGGTTCATCCATAATACAATTTATCTAATTCCATAATATCTAAAAAAAAGCCCCCGCAGTTTGCAGGGGCTCGTTTAAGATAAATCTTTTTATGGAATGGATAAATTTAATCATACTTGCGGAGTGCAAACCCCAAACCGAAGGTTACCCCTTTCGGAAAAGTATCATATCCAATCATCATTTGAATCCGATTATCGAATCCGCGGCTAATCAGGCCGACTGATAGGCCCGGTTTATAAATTGGCGATGATTGTCTCTGGTCAGCGCCGCTAAACTGATTTAGTACTTCAAACTTTTCAGTTAATACCATGCTCGCATAGGACATACCCGCAAACCCAGTGATCCTTGGCGATGGTGTCACGGTTACTCCAGCGGCAAAACTGGCGTAACGGCGATCTTCACTAATTTTATTCCAGATGGATGTCCCCTCAACCACATCAATCGTTCCATAATCTCTAGATTTTTTCTCTTTTACTAAAATAGAAAAATTTGTTCGGAAAGAACCATAAAAACCAATTGTCTCAGTTAGCGGATGAAAATAATAAATGCCTAACATTTTGGAGGGAAAACTAAAACTACCAGAAACGATGGATTTCTGGGCCATCCCAGTGGAAGTCAAAATCAAAAATAAAATGGTTGACCGTCGAAGCATGTTTTACCCTTTCGACTCAACATTACGGCGTTATGGTAGAATCATCAAACCATTATCTTTCTTCGTGTTGCTTTGTTTTCAAATCTTTGTAGGGGACACCGATCGGTGTCCCCTACATTATTATTTCATAAACCGATTTGATATCCGTTTCGCTAATTTATTTAAATTTCCACCGGAACCAGAATTGACCAGAATCGCCACAGTCACATCCTTTTCGGAGTAGTGAATCAACATGGCTCGCCCACCAGTAGAGCCACCACTATGTCCTACAATTTTATTTCGCCAAAAATCTTTTTGAGTCTCCCATCCCAATCCATATTTTGTTGATTTTCCATTTTTTAGTCGTAATGGTTTCTGAAGTTCATCCAATGTTTTTTTAGTTAAAAAATTTGTCTGATTTAATCCATGAATGAAATTGACCATATCAATTGTGGTCCCGACAAAACCACCACCGGCCCATTTATAACTGTTATCCACAAATGGTGCTATTGAAATTTCTCCATTCTTAACTGAATAAAATGATGCGAGTGGCGTCAACGTTGAATCCCGATGTTCTGCCATGAGTGTTTTCATTCCCAGTGCTATAAATACCGTATCCTCCATATAGGCCAGGAAATCAATCCCGGAAGCACCTTCCACCACAGCGCTCACCAAATTCCAACCATAACTGCTGTAGCGGAATTTTGTCCCAGGTTCATG
>CATMGX010000067.1:0-8005 GCA_950067765.1 uncultured Fidelibacterota bacterium | reverse complement strand
GCCGGCCTTAAAAAGTGGTGGAAAGATGAATCGGCAAACGAAAGAGTATCTACTTTTTTACAATATTGTGAAAAGATAACCAATTGGCGCAAGGAAGATCTTGAAATAGCATTCAAATCTTTCGCAGAATCAAATGAATGTGGCCTGGGGAAAATCATCATGCCGATACGAATGGCGGTATGCGGCACGCCCAATGGACCATCCATCTTTGAAATTTTGGAATTATTGGGGCGGGATAAAACGATCCATAGAATTGAAACTGCTTTAGATAAATTACCGGGTTAAATGGAAGAACAAACCAAACCACGTCACTTTATTCAGCGCTTTATAGATGAAGATAATATCTCTGGAAAATTTGAGAATCGCGTTCATACACGATTCCCACCAGAACCCAACGGTTATCTACATATTGGTCATGCGAAGTCTATATGTTTAAACTTTGGTATTGCGGATGAATTTGGCGGTAAATGTAATTTACGTTTTGATGACACCAATCCCATTGCGGAAGAGGAAGAGTATGTGAAATCCATTCAGGCTGATGTGAAGTGGCTGGGATATGATTGGGAAGATCGATTATGTTTTGCCTCTGATTATTTTCAGCAATTATATGACTATGCCCTAGCTTTGGTGAATAGTGGAAAGGCTTATGTCTGCGATCTGACTCCTGAAGAAATCCGAAAAACAAGAGGCACTTTAAAGGATATTGGAAAGGAAAGTCCATTTCGCAATCGATCAGTAGAAGAAAATGTGGATTTATTCACTCGAATGAAAAATGGCGAATTTCCAGATGGCAGTCATACCCTAAGAGCTAAAATTGATATGGCACATCCCAATATGAATATGCGGGACCCGGTCATTTATCGCATTCTCCATGCCCACCACCACCGAACGGGAAATGAATGGTGTATTTATCCCATGTATGATTGGGCCCATGGATTAGAAGATTCTATTGAAGGAGTAACCCATTCTCTTTGTTCTTTAGAGTTTGAAGATCATCGGCCGATATATGATTGGTATTTGGATGCATTAGGAGTTTACCATCCTCAGCAAATCGAATTTGCAAGACTCAACTTGAGTTATACCATTATGTCCAAACGATTGTTAAAACAATTGGTTGATGACAATCATGTTTCCGGTTGGGATGACCCGCGGATGCCCACTCTATCCGGTTTACGTCGCCGAGGATATACGCCGAAAGCTATTCGAAATTTCATGGATGAAATTGGTGTGGCAAAACGAGATAACGTTATGGAAATGGCTAAGTTGGAATCTGCACTTAAATCTGATTTAAATAAACGCTGCGAAAGGCGAATGGCTGTATTAAATCCTTTGAAGGTGGTGATTACAAATTATCCAGAAGGCGATGATGAATTATTAGACGCCATCAATAATCCAGAGGATGAGACCGCCGGAAAACGCCAAGTACCCTTTGGACGAGAACTTTATATTGAACAAGATGATTTTATGGAAGATCCTCCCAAAAAGTTCTTCCGATTAGGTCCCGGACGAGAAGTACGATTACGATATGCTTATTTCATCACTTGCAATGAAGTGGTTAAAGATAATAATGGAAATATCACAGAATTGAAATGTACTTATGATCCTGAGACTAAAGGAGGGAATGCTCCCGATGGACGTAAAGTGAAAGGGACGATTCACTGGGTTTCGGCAGAACATGCGATTGACGGTGAAGTGAGATTATATGATCGATTGTTTCGTGTTCCGAATCCGGCTTCGAAAGATAATTTCATTGATGCGTTAAATCCCGATTCTCTCACCATTTTAAATGACTGCAAAATGGAACCGGAATTGGGGAAGGCAGTAATAGGTAAAACTGTTCAATTTGAACGATTGGGCTATTTTTGCAAAGACCCTGATTCAGGAGAAAAAACCATTTTTAATCGAACGGTTCCATTGCGGGATTCATGGGCGAAAATTGAGAAACAAATGCTATCTGGTCAGAAAAATTAGCATTGAGAATAGAACTTAAAACCGAGTAATTTAACTGTTCATGTTGACCAAATTTAAATCAATCTTTTCTATAGTACTCTTAGCCGGAATCGTAAATGCAGCTCCTCCGGCACTTCACGTTTATGTGATTCCATTTGATAATATTAAAAATGATGTAGCCATTGGCTGGCTGTCAACTGTCTTTGCAGAAATGGTAAATTCTGAACTCAGTCAACATGATCGTATATATTTAAAAAACAAGGATGGATTAGAAGAAATCATGACGAATCGATCCTTACTCCTGCAACAGCGCCCTGGAACAAAGAACTTACTTGTCCTCGGGAAATTCGAAAGATCACTCGATAAAATAACGATTTCTATTCAATTAATTGATATTGCCACTTGGGATGAGTTATCCAATGGGAGGGTGCGGGGATATTATAATAATATAACTGCCATTAATCGAAAGTTGTCTGAATCGGTCAATACGATGCTGTTACCCTATTTACCAAAAGTAGATAAGGGTCCCTATCCAACACTGACGGAGGGGAAGCGGATGCGCATTCCTCCATCTTACGGTGAAAAGGCCATTGATGTGAGTACGGCAATAGATGCGGCGTTTATAGATTTAGAAAAAAAACTGGATTTAAATATCGGTGCCAGGGGAGAAATAGATCCCAAAGGATTGCGGGAGGAAAATGGAGAATGGGTACTCGATATTTCAAAAGACAGCTATAATGATGATCGTCCGGAAAATCAAATCAACACTCATATGATGGTTGACGTTTTATCAAATCTAATGCGCAATCCATATCGCGTCAAAATGGAGCGTCCTCAATTTAATTATGATCCGGAAAACCGGAAAGAATTTCAAATTGTCATGTCCGTAAATTATACTTTAAAAGGGAATATTATAAAAGATATGCTTACCTCCCTGCCATATTCTGGATTGAAGCAAGATGGAAATCTTACCGTTTTTTATTTTAATCGGGATAAATATAATTTTCCGAAAGAGATTACAGAAAAAATTCAGTTGGGAAAATACCGAACCACTCCCGTTATTCAGCTGCAGGATGCGAATGGGAATCCTTTGGTAATTTTAGTGGATTCTCCCGACCAAAGTATTCATGCGCTCAATAGCAATCGTGTGATTTACAAGCCATTTCATTATTTTTCAAATTTAATTGATTTTACCGTTGGCGGATGGTCCATTCAAGTGGCGTTAGAGACTGTAGATATTCCTGCATCCTATCGATTTAATATGGATGTGAATCGGGCAAACGATATCAGTCGCGTGAGTCTGAAATTTATTCCAGAAGAAGAGCTTCACGCATATTTAAGTAATTTACTTTAGAGTTTTACCGGTGAAAAGTCGATTATTCATTTTATATATACTATGTTTCCTGCCCATTTTAGTCGGTCAGAAAAAAGTGCCCAATTTAACATTGAAAAAAATGAGTAGCGAAAGGGTCATGCTTCAGCATTATCTAAAAACTGGCCCAGTTTTAATCAACTTCTGGGCCACATGGTGTGCACCGTGTAAAAAGGAAATGAAACACTTGGACGCGTTTGAAAAAAAGTATAAAGATAAAGGGTTCTCGGTTTTAGCGGTGAGCAACGATAGCCAGAAAAGTCTATCTAAAGTACGTAGTTATATCCGGGCCAACAAATTTTCATTTCAAGTATTCCTGGATCCAAATAATCAGGTACTAAAAAAACTCTTCTCCAATGCCATGCCCGTATTACCAGCCAATATCCTTGTGGGGCAGGACGGAACCGTTCTTTGGCGGCATTTTGGATACATACCGGGAGATGAGAAGAAAATGGAAGCAGAAATAATAGCAGCCCTTCAACCTGAATAATAAGGATTATAGATGCACACGATTCGATGCATCGTTTGTTGTTTTCTTATAACGGCGGTTGGCATCACCCAATTTTCAGGCTCACTTTCCCATTCCTACGGAAAGAGCAATAACAACTTTAATTTTCAAGAATCGTTTATTGATATAAATGGGAATTGGAACCAGTGGGCTGGCTGGATCCAATTCGAAATATCCAATCCACCAGAATTGGGTCGCAAGTTCACAGGATTGCGAAAGTTTCGAATCGAATATACCAAGGGTTCTCTTTCATTACAGATGGGTGATATATATACATTTTGGGGGAGAGGCCTCATGGTGAATATGGTGGAGGATCAGGCAGTCGATTTGGATACGGGAATCCGTGGTGGATTGGTGAATTGGACAAATAATTTTTTGGATTTAGCATTGTTAAGTGGGTCTCAAAAAATATGGCGTTTGACAAACCAAGTGATAGATTATGATAACCGAATACCCAACTATGGTGTTGAAAATTTTCTCTATGGCAGCCGAATATCTGGTCACTATAAAGGGTGGAATGGTGGTGTGCAAGTGCTGAAGGTGGAGGAGGATCATCCCGATGCCAAGGGTATTATAGAAAAAGTAGATCATCTTTTAATGGGTGCAACTCTTGACTATTTCGGTGAGAATGGTGATGTTGGATTGGAGTGGGTTAAAAAGGATTCTATTGGATTTGGGCTGTTTGGTAATGTGAATATGTATCTCTGGGGCTGGTCTTTAGGCGGTTCCTATAAGAATTACCATTTCGCTAATTTAGGCCCTGATCACCGTTGGGATTTTGTTAATTATGCAGGCGGCGTATTAACTATTCAACAAATGCCTACCGTATTTAAAGAACATTCTACCCGGCTTTTAAGTAGAATTACCCATATTATTGATTATAATGATGAAGTTGGTTTTGATATACATTTAGAAGGGCCCATCAACCCGCAGTCACAATTGACCCTTGTATATGCTCAGTCTAGCCGACATAATGAATGGGGTTGGAATAATAAAAGTATCAAATGGGAAATGATAAGTAGTTCTGTGAATATGCCTTCGTCTAAAAATGAACTAAACCCTTTTAAAGAATTTTATGCTGAGTTAGATGGAAATTTAATGAATGGGAAATTCCACTATACAGTGGGCATTGGAACAACAGAAGATGTGATTGATCTTTATCTCAATCGATATACCGGTTCAGATCAAATTCTTATTTATGAAGCAGTTTCAGCACAAACATTTCCAACCCATTTTTCTTATACGCTCAATACCCATTATAGCTTGGAAGTGAAATATGAATATCAGGAATTGAAGAAAGGGATTCATCAATACGCACCGTCGACTATTGTACCATTTGAATCGAATTTTATGAAGGAGACACAGTACAACCGTTTTATGAGTATTGGCGTGAGTCGATCTCCAAAATGGTCTGCAAATCTTGCCATTGATATGTCCTCAACCGATGAGAAAATTATTGTGGAGAATGATCGGGACGTTAATTCAATTGAGAAAATTCTGGGGAAATTCTGGGATACATCACTCACCTGGGCCAGCATGGAATTGGCCTATAATATTTCCGAGAATCACCGCCTTACAATTATGGTTGGTTCTCAGCGCGGTGGCGTATTATGCAGTAATGGTGTCTGTCGGTATATCCAGCCATTTGAAAACGGATTCAAGGTTGGTCTCGTTTCACTATTTTAGTTAATTTTAACCAACCAGTTAGGTAACAATTTGAAGAAACTAATACATACCATATTCATTATTTCATTTGTGCTATGGTCTTGTGAAGATAAAGCAACCGTAACTCAGGAGGCGGATACGATTGTTATTTCTCCATTGAGTCATGTGCTGAAGGTAGCACAAACGGTTCAACTCAGTGCCCTCGTCATTGACAAAGAAAATTCATCTATGGATACGCCTGTGACATGGTCATCCACCAATGATGCTGTGGCTACAATATCAAAAGAAGGGTTGGTGACTGGAGTCGGTCAGGGCGAAGCCAATATTTATGCCACCTTGGATAATGTTCAGGGGATGGCAGAAATACTAGTGAGCACCAATCACCGCCGCGTTTTAAGTGAGATGTTCACCTCCAGTACATGAGGACCTTGCGCATCCGCGGAGCGGATATTAAATGCATCTTTAAAACCGGCTACAGTTAATTATGTGGGCTATGGATTAGACTCGATTTGGACCCAGATATATTATCATGTCTGGTGGCCGGGGCAGGGGAATGACCCCATGTATTTGGCCAATACATCCATGAACCGTACACGCAATAATTATTACGGGAATAATTATACACCCCACATGTTTACCAATGGGAAAGATTCTGGATCAAATACTACGAATTGGAAAAACGACCCAAAGGATTATTTGGATGATGTGGGTTTGTATGACGTTAGAATATACGGGAGTCAATCAGGGAATGATATTTCCTTTGATGTTGAACTTGACGCTGTGAAATCAACCACAAGTTCAAGAGATTTGAGGTTATTCGTTGCAGCAGTTATGGATACGGTAAAATACCCCGGTTCCGCGAATGGATTAACGGAACATCACAATGCAGTGATTGAATTGTTGACCGGTAATACTGGCAAAAGTATAAAATTGATTAGCGGTGCAGTGACAAAGGAATCCTTCACTTGGTCTATGCGGACTGAATGGATCAATCACGCCAATCTAACATACAATATGTCCGGGTTAAAAGTGGTAGCCTGGATCCAGGATTATAGCAACAAGGAAATACTCCAGGTTAACGAGCTGAATTTTGATTAAAATTCCAATTAATTTGGTTTGGGAGCTTAATCAGACTGATTAAATTCCCGCCCTTGCCTGGTGCCAGGCAGAGGTTTTTTGGAAAATTTATTGGGGTGTCGTCTAACGGTAGGACATCAGGTTCTGGTTCTGAGGGTCGGGGTTCGATTCCCTGCACCCCAGCTCATGCTGGGCAAATGGTAACCGGTAGATCGGTACTACTTACCAGCTACCAATAACCACTCACTAAAACATGCACCCGCCCCCCTGCATCCGTAAAATATGGATTACGGCGAATAAATAGCTTATAACTATTTATGGAGTTAAAAATTATGCACCCGTAGCTCAACTGGATAGAGCGTTCGGCTACGGACCGAAAGGTTGTGGGTTCGAATCCTACCGGGTGTGCAATTCTTCGATGCGCATCAATGAGAAAGCACATTGATTTTTTAGGCATTGATGAAGGAATAAATATAATATAGTAAGCAATGGCTCGTTCGTCTAGTGGTTAGGACGCTGCCCTCTCAAGGCGGTAACACGGGTTCGACTCCCGTACGGGCTACACCGATATAAAGCACTGATTTCCTTCGATAAATAGACGAGGCTGGTTACCTTACACAAACAGTCAGTCGTAGTCACCTAATATCAAATATACCCGTATAATGGACACACTTTTGATGGACACAACTATTCTTTGATATTTAAACTGGTGGGGTGTACCCTTGAAATAAAAAAGACACCCACATTGTTGTATAATTTTTTTGTAATTCATTGTCTAATTCACGTATTGACCATCCTTCAATTATAGTAATTTTATTTATTATATTACTGGGTTTAGAGATAGTATTTAAAAAGTTTATAAAATTTATTTTATTATTAATATTAAATTCTCCGTAATGAATATGTTTTATAAATAAATTATATAATTTAATACTATTCTTATAAATTGATAAATTTAAAGAATTAATGTTTGTAAAATTATTTATAATAATATTATTAAAAAAGAAACGATATTATAACGAGTACATTATTCAAAAAATCTTTCATCTGGTCTACCTAATGATACGAAATGATTTGCATGAAGATATTGAAATTTTTCAATATTATGTTTTGAATTTTTTAATTTTTCTTCTTTGATTATAAATTGTAAACATCAATAATCCTATACCAAATAGATAAATATATTCTTTCAGTTTTGGAGCTTGTATGATGTTTACGCCCTGATCTTTTTTCTCAATATCCAGTAACTTAATGTCTTGCGGAAGATTCTCATTAAACTCAGTTATAAAGGTTTCTAAGTTTAATGGAGCTTCTTTTAAAATAAGCTCTACATAGGTTTCATTTACAGAAACCTTAGCATCTGTTCTTCCAGCAGCAAGAACTTTAAAATTAGAATGATCAAAAACATAACGCAAGGTTCTCAAAACCATACG
>CATMGX010000066.1:0-8074 GCA_950067765.1 uncultured Fidelibacterota bacterium | reverse complement strand
ATCGAACCGACGACCTCTTGACTGCCAGTCAAGCGCTCTCCCAACTGAGCTACGGCCCCATATTCATGGTGCGAAATTATAGTTTTATTTCAACACCAGACAATTAATTCTTCCGCTCTACCAGTGGTTTTCCCAAAAGATTATCTTTAAAATAAGTAATCATCTTTTTATAAAGATTTTTTCGCGCATTACCGCCGGACATCCCATGGGGACGATTTGGATAATAGAAAATATCCAATTGTTTATCATGCTTCACAAATTCTTCCACCAGCCAGGTCGTATTTTGCGAATGTACATTATCATCACCTGTCCCATGGATAACCAGTAATTTCCCATTAAATCGATCTACATAGGATAAAACCGATGTAGAGTCATACCCGGCACCATTATCCTGTGGCAACCCCATGGAGCGTTCTGTATAAATAGAATCATACAATCGAAAATCCATCACCGGCGCCACGGATACTCCCACATCGAATAAATGGGCATTTTTGGTGAGCATTAGTCCGGTAAAATATCCACCGCCAGACCATCCCCATGCACCAATGCGATTGGGGTCCGCGATCCCTTGTTCTACTAAATATCGTACCCCAGCAGCCGTATCCTTCGCCAGGTACTGAGCCATATCTCCATAACTTAAATTTTTAAATGCTTCTCCCCTGCCACCCATTCCCCGGGCATCCATAGAGAAAATAATAAATCCCTGCTGGACCAAATATTGGTTCCACAAACCGCTCCATCGGTTATTCACGATCTGGGTGCCGGGCATACCATATCCATGAACAATAACCGGGTAACGTTTTCCTTTTATATAGTCCGGCGGATAGGTCAAAATACCATCCAATATGGTGGAACTATCTGCCGTGTTGAAGTGGATAATTTCGGGATAGGACCAATCATAAACCTCAAACTGTGATTTGTCCGTTTCATCCAGAACCATTAGTACGTTTCCATCCATGTTTTTCAGAATATGTTTCGTTGGCGTTTGTATACTTGAATAGGAGTCAATAAAGGCATTGCCTTTTGGCAAAACTTTTATGGAATGTGAGCCTTTTTCTTTGGTTAATAGTTTAAGATTGGTGCCATCAAATTGGATGGAATAAAACCGCGTTTCAAAGACTGATGCTTTATTGGCGGTAAAATAAACAATTTCATTTTCCTCATCTAAGTGTATAATCCTTTTTACTTCCCATTCACCATCTGTGATTTGCTGCACCAATTCACCGGCGGCAGTATGGATGTATAAATGGTGCCATCCAGAACGTTCAGACATCCACACAATATTACCATTTTTTAAGAATTTATAATTTCGGTGAAGTCCGACCCAACCAGCTTCATCCGATTCACTCAGACCGCTAATCGATTTTCCGCTTTTTGTGGCTACCGTCAAAAATTCCCAGTGTTTTTGAAGGCGATTCATCCGCATAACTGTTAATTTTTTCTCCGCTGTCCATTCCATCCACGGATAGTAAGTGTCTTTTACATCGCCAATATTCATTGATTTTCGCCGACCCTTTTTAACATCCACCACGAATATTTTCATGGAAGGATTTGGTTGCCCTGCTTTGGGATAGCGTATTTTTTTCGTGGTTGGATACAATTCCATTTCATCAAACATCGTGAATATGGGTACTTGAGATTGATCTTCTTCCCAATAGGCGATATACCGGCTATCCGGCGACCAGCGATAAGCATCAAATGAACCAAACTCCTCTTCGTAAACCCAACCAAAATGGCCATTTAAAATCACATCCGATCCGTTGGATGTAAGCTGTTTTTCTCGATGTTTTACCAAATCATAACTGTAAAGATTTTGATCTTTGCGGACATACGCAATTTTATGGCCATCCGGTGAAAACTTAACATTGCGCAATTCAGCATTCTTTTCACTGACTTTTTGTATTTTTTTCGATTCAGTATCCAATACATGATAAGTTCCATAATAAGAATGTCGCCAGATTCTTTTTCGATCCGAAAGCAATAAGAGTTTATTTCCCGATTTATCAAAACGAAAACTGCTTACTTTTAGTTTTTGCCCCTTAAGATAAAAAGCGGTACTATCTACGAATTCTATCGTATCCCGTTCCGGAAAAGTAACTTTCACAATATCGCCTTTAAATATATCCTTTCCCCAAGTTAAAAAAGCATTTTCATTGGGGAACCAGACCATCATTCCCAAACGAGCATATTTAAATGGTGATTTTCCTTGAACCTGATCAAAAGACAATCGTTTTCCTTCCCCGAAAAGACATGTAGCCAATAACAATGGTATTAGTAATCGAATCATTATGTTAAAGTCCTTTTTATTTTCCTTAATAATTGTGTCATCATTTCGAAATTCATTCGTCCTGTGTTCACATTCCTCGGACTGGGATGGTAACATCCCCATAGTATCATTCCATTCGGTAAAACATATTGTTTATCATGCCCAAAGGGATAATCCTTCATTTTAAGATCAAAATCATGTCGAAAATACTTTAGACAACCATCAAATCCTATTTTCCCTAAAGCCAAAATCACTTTTACTTGTGTCAATAATTCCATTTCTTTTCGGAAGAATGGAGCACAATTCTGTAATTCCGCCGCCGTTGGTTTATCTTGAGGCGGTACGCATTTCAATACGGGTGTCATGAATGTATTCTTCAACTCCAAACCATCATCTAATGCATCAGAATTGGGTTGGTTAGATAAGCCTTCTGCGTGGAGACAATTTACCAAGAACTCCGCGGACTTGTCGCCAGTAAAAACGCGGGCAGTTCTATTGCCGCCGTGGGCCGCCGGTGCCAACCCTACAAGTAATAGTTCACCCTTGGGATCGCCATATCCCGGGATGGGTTTCCCCCAATAGGTCCAATCCCTAAACTGTTTTCTTTTTTCTTTGGCCACTTTAGTTCGGAAATCCACAATCCGAGGACAACGATCACAGGTGATAACGGATTGATACAAGCTGGATAATGGTCCCGATTGAATAAGGGGATGTTGGTCAGGTGTGGGATGAAGATTCGCCAATGAAATTCCTTAAATGATGACTGGGAAATTAGATCATTAAATATAAAATAGTAAAGGTACCATTGCTCATTGCGTTTGGGCAGGTGAGACACATAAATTCGCACCCCTTCAATTGAAGGGAAAAAACCATTTTTACTTAAGGATATTATTTTATGGGAATGATGACAACCCTTCGCAATCGAATGCACGTCGTATTGTGGGCGCTTTTAGCATTATTTGTTTTGAGCATGACCATAGGCGGCCTGGTGGGCGGTGCAAATATTATTGATCAGTTATTGGGCCGCGTCAGTCCGTCTGAAGCTATTGGTGCAGTAAATGGATCATTAATCACACCGGATCAATTTAATCAGGCTGTTAATGCACGGATGGAAGCCATCCGCAATTCCGGTGCGCAAATCACTGATCAGCAAATGGATGCAATACGTGAGGAAGTTTGGAACGCATTTATTGAAGAACGATTAACGGAACAAGCCATTGATGATCTTGGCATCACTGTCGGTGATGATGAAATTATTTACCAGTTGGAGCATAATCCGCCCAATGAGATTCAACGGCTATTTTATGCCAATAACGCATTTGACAGGGATACATACAATCAGGCATTGAATACGCCAGGTATGATTGACTGGGAACCCATCGAATCATGGATGCGCCATTTTTATATTCCCCGGTTTAAGCTCCAGCAGTTTATTAATATGTCCGCTATTGTGTCGGATGGTGATGTGAAGAATGAATTCATCAAGCGGAATGTTGATTTTACCATTTCTGCCCTTCATATTACCTCTCGTGCGATTGAAGATGCGGTTCAAAACCCAACCGATGAGGATATGTTAGCAAATTATAAATCACGTCTGGATGATTTTGAACAGGATGAAAAACGACATTTATCCTACGTTAGTTGGGCAAAAGCACCTAATGCAGAAGACACACTAAACGTTATGGGAGAGATTGAAACCATTATGGCCCAAGCCAGAAATGAACAGGATTTTGTTACATTAGCCAATATCCACACTCAGGATCCCAGCAACCAAGTTTCTCCAGATTCCGGTCGCGGTGGTGATTTAGGGTGGTTTGGAAAAGGTCAAATGGTTCCCGCATTTGAAACAGCCGCTTTCTCGGCTCAAAAAGGGGATGTAGTGGGTCCGGTTCTTAGTCAATTCGGGTATCATATAATCAAAGTGGAAGACTTCCGAAATAAGGGAGAAGAAAAACAGGTAAAAGCAAGACATATTTTACTGAAGGTAAATATGGGACAAAATACACAATCCAACTATCGTAGAAAAGCCACCCTCTTCAGTTATGATGCGCAGGACTATGGATTCTCCGCAGCTCAGGATTCACACAAGGTTCAGTCCATGTCTGCAAAATCCATTGGTGAAAAAGATATATTTTTAGGCACACTCGGACCATTTCGTTCTGCAGTCCGCTGGGCATTTAATGCTGAAGAAGGGGCTATTTCTGATCCTTTAGAAAGTAATGATTATTATGCTGTTTTTTCTCTGGATTCTATTACGCCTGCTGGTGTGGCTCCATTTGAAGAATCAAAAATACAAGTACGCGCTTCCCTTTCAAGGGAAAGGGAAAATAATGCAGCTGAAAAGTTGGCCATTGAATTGAAGGATCTTTTGGATGGGGGTGCATCTTTTGCCTCTTTGAAAAAAGATAATGATAAACTCGATTTGATACCTTCTGATGTGAAAAAATTATCCGGGTCGTTTATTTCTCTGGGCAAATCAGACCAGGTAATAGGCGCATTACTCAATGCCAAATCAGGAAATTTAATTGGACCGGTTAAAACCTTTCGTGGATATGGTATTATTCAACTCAAGAATATCAGTTCCTTTGATTCCACCGCATGGAACCTTCAGAAAGATTTGATTCGACTTGATTTGGTTCGTCAAAAACAAAACCGTATATATCAAAGCTGGATGACTGATTTGATAGACAACGCCGATATTGTGGACAACAGAAAGTATTATTTTTAGATAAATTTTATACGTCCGATAATCATCCCCAAACTGAACGCGCCATTCGGCCAAGTGGATGGCCCGTTTGCTTAGTTAACTTTAGCTTGATATGATGAACGCTTTTCTGCCTAAAGATTAGTGAAGTCATATAGTGAATCATTTCAATTCTTTTGCAGTAAACCAAAACTCTCTTTCAAAATTTTAAACGTATTATAAATATAAAGGGCTTCGGTAACCAACCGAAGCCCCCTACTTATATGCAATTGATTCTTTACATAGTATATTTAGCAATCAAAGAATCTTGGGATTCTTGTTGGAGCAAAGAGAGGTAATTGAATCCCATACTCCGTGATTTTAGTAGCAACTCACAAAGAAGACCTTTAAATGCCTGTCTAATAATAAGAAATGGGTCTGTATGTAATCGCCAAGAAACCCCTTAATTATATCTTAAAATTTGGATTTTTTACAATTTTTTGGCGTATTTGGCTTGAATTTCTTTAAAACTAAATTCAAATGGATGTTCCAAAACTTCCAAATAATATCGTGTATAGGTATCATATATTGATTTTGCTTTGGCTTCACGATGAGAATTAAGCAGTCCCATTATGGCCCAATGGAAGCCGTCATCATCCAAATAATCCCACCGAAGCACCTGCTGTCCCAATTTTCCCAGTTTACGCCATTGGTCGGTAGCTTGATACGATTGACTCAAATTATCGGCAAGACGTTTTGCCTTGCTGCGTATATCCTCTCGAATGTTATCCATCCAACTTTCATTGATATCATCGCATAAGGACCCATTATCATACAACTGGAGTGCCCTTTCCATTTGGGAGAGATCCCCATGGGAGTTTGCATGAACAACGGACATAAAATAGTGGAAATCTGAAAAATGATCTTCATTATAGTCTAAAAAAATATTGTGCTCCTGGGTGTGAATAATACCTTCGAATGGATTCAACATCCGTCTGATTTGAGACATAGCAACATATCGGCTGTTTCCCGCGCTTTTTTGGGGGGAATCAGGCCAAAATTGGGTTCGAATCCGTTGGGGCGCTACACCGCCATCCCCTTTTAAAACAATGAATATAAACAATAGACGTGCTTTTTTAGATACCCAATCATCTGGAGATAATTCTTTTCCAAATTTATATAATCTAAAATGACCAAAACACTGGATGGCAAAATTATGTGTCAAATATGGATTATCCTCTCCGTTTTCATCGATAGCTATCGCGTATCCCAATTGCTTTTCTGTGGCCTCCCCATTCCTTTTCCAGCGAAATCCGATAATGCCTAATGATACAATTAATGCGGCGATACCAAACCCATACCGGCCCCATGATTCAATAAATGATACAGGCGGAGGGTCCATGGGTGGATAATTAATTGTATGCATTTGGATTAACACCCCATTAGAAGCGGATTCTTCTTTTCGAGTTACTATCGTCAATTTCCCTGTTTTCTTACCGATAAACGGTTTGCTTAGACCGCCAATCTTTAAATGTTCGCTGTTGGGAAGGATTGATTGATTTTCTATCTCATAAGTTTCTGCATTGATAGAAACCAATTTAATGGGTGCATTATTGTAGGGCTTTTCCGATAAAGTAAGGAGGAAACGGTTTATTTCATCTGAATATCCAAGTGATATATTCGTATATTCACCCAGTGATTCAAATGTACCTTCTTTTTTTAATTCCAACGTTTTTCGATTGAATTTCCAAAATCCAGTAAAATTACGCCATCCTCGCTCCTGCATTCCACTTTCATTCCCTACACCTCCAAAAATATAAATGCAATTCGGGTCTGGTCCCCTGGAAACGGCGGCACCAAACCTTGGATGGAATTGATCGCCCCACACGGCCAATGTATCCCAGGTGGTACTGACAAAATCAAATTGTCTAATATGGTTCTTTGTGCGGTACCAGCCATACCCACCGATTAAATAAAGTTCATGGGCCTCCATATCATAAAAATGTGCCGGTGTATGGTAATGATTTTTCTCCCCGGGTATCGTGTAATTTGTTTCTTTATTGTTTCCCAGATCGATTGTATAATATTCAGTCCCATTTCCATGAAACCCATATATTTTTTCTTGAATTGAATTATGAAAAATATAATACCCATCCTTTAATCCCATTTTAACATTAGGATATATTTGTATAAAACCATGGATTTCTATATTATATGTTTCAATAATATCTGAAACGAAGGTGAGAATAGCTGGATTTTCCGTTGCGGCAAACACTTCACGGCCGGATAACTTTATTAAATCTTCTAATTGCCAAACCGTATGGGACTCATATTCCCATTGGGTGTTGGTTGCTTCGGCCTGCCGACCCCCGATATGGTCGTAAGCAAATACCCCGGAATATTCGTTGAGCCTCCAATGATGGCGCGGACCAGTCTTATCCGATAGTTTTATACCTTTTAAGGTCATACTGGGTACATCCTGTGTGTCGGGTGTATGACCAAATATGATGCGGATATCCTGTTCATTCAGCATGGGAATCTTTATCACACGAACAATGTCATTGTTTAATACCATTCTCACTTCATCGAATAGCATATTATAGGTAACGGATAAATGAAACCAATTCAATGGCGTTAATTCCGATTTAGGTATTGGTATAGATATCATACTTTCGAATTCTTGAAAACTGAGTTCCAAATAAGTTGTATCGGGGTGTTTAAAATCTACATTAGACAATAGACTTATAGGCAGGGAATCTGCCTTGAGTTGGAAAATAAATCCAAATGGCTTGGGATTCCTCAGGGAAAAGTCGAAAGAAAGGGTAAATTCATTTTCAAAATGAATCGGATCCTCAAAGGATATATCTAAAGACGAAAATTCGCCATTTTCAACAAAATCATACTTATTATAAAAACGGAGGCCGGCACTATAGTCCTGACCCATCAGTCCTGGAAAAAGAAAGATCACCGCCAGAATGCTCCATCTTAAATTCGTCTTAAAATCGATAATAATAGACCTTAATAATTTCTTAAATTTCATCATATCAAAGGGAATTTGGAGATAAAATATTAATAATTCAAGAAATTAATTGGGTACCCTTAAAAAGGGTATGAGCGTATTATTT
>CATMGX010000065.1:0-8601 GCA_950067765.1 uncultured Fidelibacterota bacterium | reverse complement strand
GGCGGATGGCAAGTTTCGAGAACGTTACATTTATTAAATGTATTAACCGGTTCCGTTGGAACCGAAGGGGGAACATCTCCCAGCGCATGGAACAAATTTCATCCGGAATTTTTTGATTCTCCCCCAGGACCGGATGCATGGAATGAATTGGCGTGGCCGAAAGAATACACATTGAATCATTATGAAATGAGTCAGATATTGCCCCATTTAATCAAGGATGGACGCGGATCTATGGATGTGTATTTCACCCGTGTTTTTAATCCGGTGTGGACTTTTCCTGATGGTTTTTCTTGGATAGAAATGTTAACCGATGTAGAAAAAGTGGGGTGCCATATTGCTTTGACTCCGACTTGGAATGAGACGGCGTTTTTCGCAGATTATGTATTACCCATGGGACACGCATCCGAACGCCATGATATCAATTCCTATGAAACACAGTCTGGCGTTTGGATTGCCTTTCGTCAACCGGTTTTGCGAGAAAAAGCCCGCCGCGATGGAAAAGAAGTGGAATTCACTTATGAAGTAAATCCCGGCGAAGTCTGGGAAGAAGATGAATTCTGGATTGAGCTTTCCTGGCGGATTGATAAAGACAGGGATTTGGGAATTCGGAAACATTTTATGAGTCCCTATCGCCATGGCGAAAAAATTAATATAGATGAATATTATCAATACATTTTCGAGCATACGAATGGTTTGCCTGAAGCAGCGGAAAAAGAAGGATTAACGCCTTTGGAATATATGCGAAAGTTCGGCGCTTTTATGGTTGACCCTGAAGTGTATGTGAAAAATGAAGATGCTGTAAATGAAGACACCATGAATGGGGCCAGCATTAAAGAGAACGGCCAAATTGAAAAAGATGGCAATATCGTTGGCGTTCAAGTGGATGGAAAGAATTTCTGTGGATTTCCTACACCATCCAAACGACAGGAAATTTATTCCCAAACTATGGTTGATTTCGGTTATCCAGAACACGCCACTCCGGGGTATCGCATTAAAAGTCATGTGCATCCCGACGAAATGGATACGAGCAAAAATGAATGTGTTTTATTACCCAATTTCAGATTACCCACCCATATTCATTCTCGATCGGCCAATGCAAAATGGCTGACGGAAATTGCCCATAAAAATCCTATATGGATTCATACTAAAGATGCGGCTCGACTCGGCGTGGATAATGGGGATTTACTCAAAATCACCACACCCATTGGCTGGTTTGTTGATAAAGTTTGGGTGACGGAAGCCATTAAACCCAGCGTGGTGGCTTGTTCTCATCATATCGGTCGATGGCGCCGTCAACAGGATGCGGGAAATCGTCTTATGACCAATACAGTTGATATTAAAAATATGGGTGATGGAAAGTGGAAGATGGAGACGGTGAAAGGAATCGAACCGTGGAAATCAAAAGATCCGGATACAAATCGTGTTTGGTGGCGGGATGGTGGCGTTCATCAAAATATTACCCATGCGGTAAATCCCGATCCCATATCCGGCGCACATTGCTGGCTGCAGAAAGTGAGTATATCTAAGCCGGAACCCGGCGAGAAATACGGTGATGTTTTTGTGGATACGAATAAATCATTTGAGCATTTTAAAAAATGGAACGCATGGGCGAAAGAACGAGAAACACATCCGGATGGCCTACGCAGACCTTTATGGATGGGACGCCCTTTGACGCCGCAAAAAGATCAGTTTTACCTTAAAAAATCGAGTGATAATTTAACCGGTCAATAAATGAAAATTTATTAACGCTCTTTTTGAACCAACCACAAGAACAGCCCGATGAGTGAATTTAGTCTAAATATTAACGGTGAAAAGCAAACTGTAAATGTTGACGGGGATACGCCACTCTTGTGGGTATTGCGTGATACTCTGGGATATACGGGTACGAAATTTGGCTGTGGGCGTGGGCTTTGTGGTGCGTGTACAATTCACATAGATGGGGAAGCAACGCGCTCCTGTGTTACGCCCATCGATTTCGTTGAAGATGATGTAGAGATTACCACTATTGAAGGGTTGTCTGTCGACAATCTCCATCCAATTCAGCAAGCCTGGCTTGACGGTGATGTCCCCCAATGCGGTTACTGCCAGTCTGGCCAAATTATGACCGCATCTGCTTTCCTTACGAGAAATCCTAACCCAAATGAATCTGAAATTGATTCTGCAATGAAAATGAATATTTGTCGCTGCGGAACCTATCCCCAGATAAAAAAAGCCATTTTTAGCGCAGCCGAAAATAAAGTGAACGGCAAGGAGAACAACAATGGATAGACGCGATTTTATTAAAGTTGTTTCCACTGCCGGATCAGGACTTGTTCTGGGGTTTTATTTACCTTATACCAATAAACTGAATGGAAAAACCAGTGCGGCAACCTTATTTGAACCAAATGCATGGATCAAAGTTCAATCGGATAATATTGTTCAAATCATGGTTGGGAAATCAGAAATGGGACAGGGGGTTTTAACATCGCTTCCCATGATTATTGCTGAAGAAATGGATTTAGACTGGTCAAAAGTTGTTGTTGAAAAAGCACCGGCGAACCGAAAAAAGTATGGCTGGCAAATGACAGGTGGGAGCAATTCAGTTTCTGGTGGTTATAATAAATTGAGACAAGCCGGCGCTACAGCGCGCGAAATGCTTGTGATGGCTGCATCTGAAGAATGGAGCGTTCCGATAAGTGAATGCAATACGAATAACGGGAATGTAATCCACGAAAGAACCGGGAGAAAATTATCCTATGGCGATTTAGCTGAAAAAGCCAGCCAACTCAAAGTTCCCAAAAAACCGACACTTAAAAATAAAAGCGATTTTTCAATTATTGGCCAAAATATGAAAAGGACCGACACGCTTTCTAAAATAAATGGAACGGCCCAATTCGCCATGGATGTTCAATTGGATGGAATGGTTTATGCAACAATAGTTCATTCTCCTGTCTTTGGCAGAAAACTGAAATCTTTTAACAAAGCAAGCGTCAGTGATATTTCAGGCGTCATCAATATCTTTGCAATTGAAAGCGGCTTGGCCATTGTAGCAAAAAACACCTGGGCAGCTCTTAAAACTGGAAAACAGATTGAAATTAAATGGGATGAAGGAGAAGCGGCAGGGCTGGATGATGAAACAATCAGGAAACAACTGTTAGACGCCAGCAAAGAAAAAGGATCAGTTGTCCGCAAAGAAGGCAACGTAAAAAAGGCACTTCAATCTTCTGATAAAATTATTGAAGCGATTTATGAATCGCCGCTTCAAGCCCACGCAACCATGGAACCCATGAATTGCACAGCATACGTTCAAAAGGACAAATGCCAAGTTTGGGCCGGGACTCAAGATCCCAACGGCGCCCGCAAAATTGCATCAAAAATAACGGGCTTATCTAAAAAGCAAGTTGAAGTGAATGTGACTTTTTTAGGTGGTGGTTTTGGTCGTAGAGCTTTCAATGATTTTGTGACTGAAGCAGTAGAAATTTCAAATGAAATAAAAAAACCGGTTAAAATGATTTGGACCCGTGAAGAAGATATGCAGCACGATTTCTATAGGCCGCCAAGCCTTCATATGATGAAAGGCGCTTTTGACCAAAATGATAACTTAACAACATGGAAACATAGCATTGTGGCGCCTTCAATCTTATTTACCCAATTAATAAAGATCCCATTTCCCTTTAAGGAAAAGATCGATTTTATTACATTAGAAGGTGCGAAGCATTTACCCTACAAAATACCCAATATGCAGGTGGATTTTCAAATGATAAAAACACCTATCCCATTGGGATGGTGGCGGTCCGTATATAATTCACAGAATGCATTTGCCAATGAATGTTTTATGGATGAATTAGCCGAAAAAGCGGGGAAAGATTCGGTGCAATTCAGATTAGGTCTTTTGCCAAAATCATCCAGGGATGCAGGCGTAATTAAATTAGTGGCAGAAAAATCCGGCTGGAATGATTTTCGGAATGACCCCACTTATCAAGGCATTTCTTGTCATAAATCTTTTGGTACTTGGGTGGCACAAGTCGCCCGCGTTTCAGTTGAAAATAATAAAGTGAAAGTTCACGAAGTATTTTGTGCCGTGGATTGTGGCACGGTCATAAATCCTGCCATTGTAAAAGCTCAAATTTCAAGTGGGATCATTTATGGATTATCAGCCACACTAAAAAGTAAAATCACCATAAAAAATGGGCGCGTAAACCAAAATAATTTTGATGACTTTGAAGTGATCCGAATGAATGAAGCGCCGAAAATTCATGTTTATATGGTGGACAATGACAAGTCACCCAAGGGAGTCGGCGAACCGGGATTGCCGCCCATTGCGCCGGCGGTTGTCAACGCGGTCTATGCCGCAACGGGAAAACGGATTCGCACATTACCCATTCAATTAAGTTAATATTTCATCAATTAAGGTTAGAGTTTAATAAGGCAAATGGCTCGGTTGCCTTTTAGATAATCATGGCATCATCATGAAGATTGCAGGACTCATTTTAGCAGCCGGCGGATCAAGCCGAATGGGAGATCAAAATAAATTGTTACAATTGATTGATGGAACGCCAATGGTGAAAAAAGTGGTTGCGTCATGCCTTCATTCCAATTTATCATCAATTTATGTCGTTTTAGGTCATGATTCTGAATGGATTAATAATTGCATTTCTACTGAAGGTATCAATTTTGTTAATAATGAGGATTGGCGTTTGGGAATGGCTTCTTCTATTAATTCTGGAATAGGTGCAATGAATAATGATTTTGATGGAGCCATGATTTTATTGGGCGACATGCCATATATTGAAACTAAACTCATTGACCAAATGATAGAATTATTCCAAGAATATAAAATTGTTGTTCCCGTAAAAAACGGCAGGCAAGGAAATCCAGTTTTATTTTCATCCACATTTTTTAATGATTTACAATCGATAGATGGGGATAAAGGAGCAAAACGTGTCATCCAGGAAAATTTTAGTTCTGTTGTTCCTACTCATGTTATGACAAATGCAATTTTCCGTGATATCGATACACCCCAGCAAATGAAGGACAGTGTCGGAACTTCATAAAAATTTGTTTTCTGTAATGGCAAAAATGAAAGGGGAGAATTGCCCCTTTGCCATGACAACAGTGATCGCTGTAAAAGGTTCAACATCAGCAAAGATCGGTGATAAAGCACTTTATGATTCGGATGGAAAACGAATAACAGGCTATATTGGTGGTGGCTGTGTAGAAAATCGTGTTGGTCAAACTGTGGTGGAATCATTGGCGGATAATCAAACCAGGATGATTGATGTGAATCTGGACAGTGATGATATGGAATTAGGAATACCATGTGGAGGCATGATGACAATTTTTGTGGAACCGCAACAAAGTTCACCAACCATTTTGATCAGGGGCATGGGGCGTGTGGTGGAAGTTTTGGCTGAAATAGCCCATATGCTCAACTTTAAGGTCTTGATCCAAACACAGGAAGATGAAAAGGATCGGTATGAATTAGCCAATCAGATCATTACGGATCCCTTAGATCTGGAAGAGATTGATGAAAATATCGATTATTTCATATTAGCAACCCATCATCGTGATGACCATAAACAGACCTTGAGTGCTTTGAATGCCGGCATCCCGTTTGTGGCAGTTATCGCAAGTCAGAAAAAAGCAGGTTTGATTAGAGACTTTTTAAATGAGAATAATGTATCTGATGAATTGGAAGCACGCTTCCATTCCCCGGCAGGATTGGATCTGAATGCAAAATCTGCAGAAGAGATTGCATTAAGCATCCTGTCTGAAATTGTCATGCACCGCAATTCCGGTTCTGGAGAACCGATGGGGAATTAACTTGGGTATTCCTGTTTATTTAGATAACCAGGCAACAACGCCTTTGGATCCAATAGTTTTGGAGGCGATGCTGCCATTCTTTAAAGAGAATTATGGAAATGCTGCCAGTG
Source organism: uncultured Fidelibacterota bacterium (assembly GCA_950067765.1). GTDB lineage: Bacteria > Fidelibacterota > Marinisomatia > Marinisomatales > TCS55 > TCS55. Next base: position 2,689 of record CATMGX010000065.1, on the reverse strand, counting down.
TTCACCATTCCATTGGGCGAGATGCGAAAGAAGCAGTTGAGCGATCCAGAAAGTTACTGGCCCAAGCGCTTAACGCGCGATCCAGGGAGATTATAATTACTAGTGGTGCCACGGAATCCATAAATCTTGCTATCCGTGGTATTTGTGAAAAAAATCGAGAAATAGGGAAGCATATTATTACCCAGAATACTGAACATAAAGCAGTGTTGGATACCTATGAAATTATGGCGAATGATGGTTGGGATATTACAATAGTTCCAGTTGATTCTGATGGCAATGTTGATCCGGAATCTGTTCGAAAAGCTATGAGACAAGATACGATTTTAGTTTCAATTATGCATGCCAATAATGAGATTGGTACGATCCAACCCATCGCTGAGATTGGTGCCATCTGTAAAGATAAAAATGTGCGGTTTCTTGTGGATGCCTGTCAGTCTTTTGGCAAACTCACAATTGATGTAAATAAAATGAATATTGATTTGTTAGCTGCTACTGCGCATAAAATCTATGGTCCGAAAGGCATTGGACTATTGTATGTAAGACGCAATAATCCAAAGGTGGAATTGATTACGCAAATGACGGGTGGTGGCCATGAATTTAGCTATCGTTCCGGAACTCTCCCTGTCCCTCTCGTTGTTGGATTTGCTAAGGCGATAGAAAAGTGTTTAGAAAAAATGGAAAATGAGAATGCTTGGCTAAAAACACTGCGCGATAAAATGATTGATGAAATTTTTACTTCACATCCCGATACAATTTTAAATGGAAGTAGGGAAAATCGATTATCAAATAATATCAATTTTTGTTTTCCAAATATTGATGCGGAAACATTGATTATAAAAATGAAAGGCATTGCCTGTTCCACTGGTTCGGCCTGCAGCAGCGCAAATCTGGAACCATCCCATGTGTTGAAAGCAATCGGACTAAAAAATGAGATGGCACATAGTTCCATAAGATTTAGTCTTGGCAGATTTAATACGAAAGAAGAAATTCGCAGGGCGATTGATGAGATTAATCATGTTCTTTCCTCCGTGAAAGAAAATTCACCCAGACAGCAATTGCTTCATGTTTAATTTTGTTATTCAATCCTAATAATTCTGAATTAAATTGATTTAATTAAATAATTAAAAAAATATTCTTTTAGCCGAATTATCTACGTCTGGCAATTAGCTCATAAGGTATTAGGCCGGTACGGTTTTGGTGGAAACGCCAGGATTTGCTCCCGATTCCCGACATAAAGTCGGGATGACTTGGAATGAGAATGGAAAACACGACACATATTCATGCCCCTGTGGATCGCGGCCTCCTGCCTGCGAATCCACCCATTGTCGACCGATTTGGTCGAACATTCAATTATCTTCGTATTGCCCTGAATGAACAATGCAATCTTCGCTGTATCTATTGTATGCCGGAAGAAGGGATTAACTTTCGCAGCGAAGATAAATTACTCACCACAAAAGAAATTTTTCGTATCATTCAGATCGCTGCTGAAATGGGCGTTTCTAAAATCAGGTTTACCGGTGGCGAACCGCTATTGCGAAAAGATCTCCCTAAACTCATACAATATGCCAATCAAACGAAGGGTGTGGAATCAACCCATCTCACCACTAATGGTCTATTGCTTGGGAAATATTTATCTCAGCTTGAAGATGCAAGGTTGACCGGAATTAACATAAGTCTCGACACTTTGAATCCAGAAAAATTTAAAATCATCACTCGACGAGATGGGGTGAATTTGGTATTGGCTGGATTTAAGAAAGCGATTAAGTCATCAATCAAAACTGTAAAAATAAACATTGTAGCAATGCGTGATTTCAATGATGATGAACTCATGGATTTTGTCACTTTGACCAAAGAAAATGATATTACCGTTCGCTTCATTGAGCTCATGCCTTTCGATTCCCACCAGATTTGGAAGACAGGAAAATTTTATCGAGCAAAACAAATCGTTTCAGATTTAAAAAATCTAACAATCGGGTTAAAGCCAGTTGAGGGTTCGTCCACAGAACACCATGTATTTCGTATTGATGGATACAAAGGCAAAGTGGCAGTCATTCCGGCGTATTCCCGTAGTTTGTGCGGAGCGTGTAATCGCATCCGAATTACAGCAGACGGCAAACTGATGAACTGCCTTTACAGCCAGGAAGAATCGAACTTGCGTGATGCCATGCGGACCGGAAAAACAGATGAACACATTGAAAAAATGATTCGTGGGTCAATGATGAAGAAATTTAAAGACGGTTGGGAAGCGCAAAATCAGGGAAATAATAAGCGAGAATCCATGACCCAAATAGGGGGATAATATGAGTGAATTTTCACATTTAGATAAACATGGAAATGTCAAAATGGTGGATGTGACCGACAAAATGACCACGGCACGGATGGCAAAGGCAGAAGGAAAAATATCCATACTTCCGGAAACTATTTTAGCGATTCAGGATGTTACACTTCCCAAAGGGAATGTTCTGACCACAGCTAAAATAGCTGGGATTCAAGCGGCGAAGAAAACAGCTGAAATGATTCCCATGTGCCACCAGTTGAATTTATCATTTGTGGATATTGAATTCGATATTCAGGAAAACGCTATTCTGATAAAGTCCACAGTTAAAACAAAAGAAGCTACCGGTGTAGAAATGGAAGCACTGTCAGCGGTCTCCGGAGCAGCACTCACCATTTATGATATGTGCAAAGC
>CATMGX010000064.1:0-8653 GCA_950067765.1 uncultured Fidelibacterota bacterium | reverse complement strand
CCCGCACCAAGTATAATACTAATATTTTTATCCATACCAAAAGTGGATTGAAAAGACTGTCCTGCCGCGTCGAATTGGGAGGCGATATAAAATACAAAGCAAAAGAGGATAATGACCGATGCGAGCCAGCGCAATTCTTTTATGGATAAACCATTGTCGTCAGTAGCCAAAACATCTGTCAATGTGATGGCGCCTACTTTTGCCCCGTGGATACTCAATCTCGGTGCGATATAAAACCAATTAATCATAAATCCTGATAAGGTGGCGGGGAATAACCAAATGGCCGGCAATCCCCATAAATAGGCTGCACCACTTACACCGAGGAGTGTCCATGCCGATGATGATGATGCAGATGCGCTCAAGGCAGCTACCCATGGACCGAGTTTTCGTCCCCCAAGAAAATAATCGGATGTGGATTTTGTACGCTTATTGGCCCACAATCCGATCAAAATCAGAACAATTTTATAAATGACGAGCGTTACAAGTATGGCCGTGGTATTAGTCATGGTTTTTTAATGATTGAATAAATGATTCCTGAGCAAGTCGCAAGCGTTCACCCTCCTCGATAGAAACCAATTGAAATGTGAATGAATCACCCGGTTTCAACTGACCGACTTTACACAAGTCCGCCGTAATAACATTGGCAATTTTCGGGTAGCCGCCCGTGGTTTGGTGTTCCACAAATGAAATAATGGGATCGCCGCCACCGGGGACTTGAATCGCTCCCAATGGAATGCCTTCCGTTAATATTTCATTTTCCTTATTAGATTGGATCGGATTACCTTTTAACCGGACACCCATTCGGCTGGATTTTTCTGAAACAGTATAGGATTGGGATATAAAAGAGCTCCAGGCATTTTCCTCATACCAATCATACTGTAACCCTTTACTAATACGTATGATAGACAAATTTATTTCATGTGACTCTTTAATTACTATTGGTTGAGAAACTTTCTTCATAGATCCGATTTTAAGTTCATCTCCCTTTTCGATTGATCTCCCCTTGAAGCCCCCTAATCCGGACATAATGTGTGTGGTGACTCCGGAAAGATATTTTGGTATATCAAAACCGCCGCGAACGCATAGGTAACACCGTGCACCTTTCTTCGTCCCACCGATATGTAAAATTTGACCTTTCCGAATATATGCTCCCTGTTGAAATGGAAATGTTTCCCCATCAAGATTCGCGTGAAATTCACTACCGGATAGGGCAATAAAAGCCTCTTTATTAAATTGATATTCACCCCCGGTTAATGTCATTTCCAAGCCACTGTAATCTTCGGGGTTTCCCACAAGTAAGTTCCCGATTCTTAAGGAAACCGCGTCCGCCGCACCGGAAGCAGAAATACCATAATGAGCATATCCATTCCGACCTAAATCCTGTACGGTGGACTGCAGCCCGCCCTGAAGAACGGAAATACTCATTGATTTATTGCCAATATATTAAACTCCGATTCATTGATCGGTCGGAATCGCACTTTATCCCCCATTTTTACGGAGCTTTCCACGGGGTTATCAGCATTAAATATAGACAGGGGTGTCTGACCTATAATATTCCAACCTCCGGGAGAGGACTTTGGGTAAATACCAGTCTGATTCCCCGCAATCCCAATAGACCCTGCAGGAACAGATCTCCGGGGTGTTTCAAGACGGACGGTGGAAATGGACGCATCCATTCCACCCAAATATGGAAAGCCAATAGAGAAACCGATAAAATGGACCAGGTAATCTGGCTCAGAATGGCGACGAATGACTTCAGCCGTACTCAACCCCGTTTTTTCACACACTCGGCTCATATCAGGGCCCTCCATGCCATTGTACAATACAGGAATTTCAACATCCCTGCTCTTTAAGGTTCCCCTATCTATAACCATTGATATTGACGCCATCAGTTGCTCAGTCACTTGTTTAATCGATGCATCATTTGCAATCGTCACCATAACTGAATTATAGGCTGGGTGGATATTCAAAATTTCTGGGGAATAATTATCCAGAAGATAACGGGTAAAAGAAAAAACCTGCTGATGCAGGTTTTTTGATATCGTTTCACCGAATTGTACGAGGATTGTACGATCAGAGGCGGGAATGAATTTGGGGAATGAAATGTGTTAATCCTTATTTGGGTTAAGAATCTCTCTCAATTCCAAGTGCTGTTCAATTTCTTTTTTATTCCGCCAGACCGGCCGCATTTTTTTTTCTGAATAAAATTTTAATTGATCCGTTCGATGTTTTGATCCTTTCTGGCTCGCATTCCCATAACTCAACAGAACCATGGCTTTCGGTTTATCTCCAAACTCAATAACCGCTTGATATGAATCTCCTCCTACAGCCATAAACCGATCGTCCTTAACAGGTGCAAAATTTGTCACCCGAAATAATCCATAAGGATCTCCCGGCCCCCCATTGGCAGGCAGATCAACATCATCTCGAATCAGGCGATACACTTCTCCCCATGGCACATCCAACTGTCCATATGTTTTTATTACAGATTCTGCCGCAGATTTTAATGGGCTCAGGTAATCCACACTTGGATGAAGTCCAAAAGGCGTATCCATCGGTTTTTCTTCTTCCCAACCACCTTCAAAGAGTTCACCCTTGTTCACAAAAAACTTAACGGAATCGACCCATGCTTTGAATAATACCGCCCCCTGACTATTCCCATTCGTCTGGCGATCCCAGTTTGATAACACTTGACTGGCTTCAATGATTATTTCATCGTTGGAATTTTCAGTCAATGCTAATAAATCATCGAGTACACGGTCTGCCAGTTCCATTTTGGTATCCATTTTATAATCCATTAATTCGGCAAATGTAATAGACCCATCCTCAAGGGCCATCCTTGCCGATCGCTGGGCACGGAAATGCATAAAGTTTTGTGACATATAATCAGGATAATTTTTCCGGATAATCGCCCGGGGAAAGGTAGTGGTCCAAGGCGGATCATTGGCATTTTGGAGCCATCCGCTTTCGGGGTCGATAGATTTTGGCAATTCATCATAAGAATGGGTTTCATTCCAGATCGTTTCAGGAGAATTTCCGGGGACGACACCCAACCAATTCCAATCACCCGCTGGACGAATGGGAGTACGACCCCCAAACACGTGCATGATGTGTCCATCCTTATCCGCATACATAATCGTGAAAAAAGGATTCTGCAATGGACGTATTGCATCCTGGAATGATTTAAGTGTTTTCGCCCTGGCCATATCAAAATATTGCCTAAAAACATGGGGCTGATCTAATCCAACCACCCTTAAAGCATAAGCTTTTCCGTCTTTTTCGCTGACCACGGGTCCATGAACAGATTCACGGATAAGAAATTCACTGGCTGACGTATTCCCCTCATCATCCCTCACCTTAATTTCAACTGATCTTTCTTCAAATTGAAGAACTCCCTCGCCCCATTGATAACCATCACCCTTCAGGGTTAGTTCATACAGATCCTGCCCATCGTGAACATTGTTGGTATGGGACCATCCCATATAATCGTTAAAAGCGATTCCCAAAAATGGCATCCCCACCAAACCAGCCCCATAGGCATTCAAGTCATGGGAGATAGTATGGGCCTCAAACCAAGTGAACATATCAAACCAGGGTAAATGGGGATTGGCAATCAGCATGGCATTGCCCGATTCAGATCTGGAAGGTCCAATGGCCCATGTATTGGATCCCCGATCTTTTATCATGGAGGCAGGATTAAAAGTTGCAACACTGGGATTGGTAACAAAATGGAATAGGATAACTCTTTGAAAATGGGAGAAACAATCCTCTGGTCGTGCAGGAAGTATTAATTGGTTTAACTCATCAATTTCATCCGGATTTTCCTTGGCGTAATCGTTAATACCATCCGTAAATGCTGTCATCATTTTCTGTATGTCAGGATCCTGCTTTTCCCACCAATCACGGGATCTTTGCATTACGTTATGGGTATGTACCCATTGATCAGATTTCAAGTGTTTTTCACCAAAATATTCTGCCCCTTGCCCTCTAGCTTGCGCATACAATTTCAGCAGCAGATTTCCATGATTACGCATTTGGGACCAGCCATAAGCATAAAATAAGTCATTATAATTATCGGCATAAATATGTGGAACACCATAAGTATCCCATAATATTTCAGGGTTAGTTTCAGGTGATTTACTGCAACCGGTTAATAATATGCAGCATAGGATCGTTAAAGATTTAAGCTTCATCAAGATTCTCCTTGAAAATTTTATGGGTGTGTATTCTTATTAAAATGCAGTTATTCTGGAATGGGTGTCACTGAATGAATCGGTACAGTCCAAATTCTGCCTATGTCATCTTTGAGGCAATAACGGGTGGGGAAATGGACGATACTATCCAGGATAACCTCCACACCTTTTGACAAAATTCCCTGAACCTCCTGATGGTCTTTTATCATTTTAAATTTTGTCCCCACATTCACTCCACCATGTTCATCTGATACTGTATGAAAATTTTTGGTAGCCATTATTTCCCTTTTTTAACCGGGTCAATTTAAATTTTATCATCTAATTGATACAATCCCGGGATACATTATTTTATTATATTCTGCTGGGAATTTAATGGCAAAAGACCAACATACGATATACGGAATTAATGGCTGTGCAGCTGTATTAGAATCCAGAAAATATAAAATAACAGATATATTGATTAAATCTGGCGGATCCGCCGAACGGAATGGCCAAATCACACATGCATTGGGATATCATGGTGGACATATAAAATTCCTCCCCGCTTCTCAGTTTAAAACCAAATTTAAACAATGGCGGACTCAGGGAATTATTGTCCGGTTTTCCGGCAGGGTGGAATCAGACCTTCCTTCTTTTTCAAATAAAAAAGGAAATATTGGGCTCCTTGCTCTGGATCGCATTGAGGATCCCCAAAATCTGGGTCAAATTATCCGAACGGCGGAATGTGCAGGGATGGATGGCATTATCATCCCCAAACATGATAGCTGTGCCATGACCGATACTGTGATTCAAGTGAGTCAAGGGGCTTTTACGCAAATTCCTGTTTATCAGATCAATAATCTTCATCAAACGGTGACCAATTTAAAAAATGAAGAATTCTGGGTGATTGCCATGGAAAATGGCATAAAAGCCAAAGATTGGTATAAAGTTGATTATTCAGGAAAAGTGCTTGTGATCGTTGGTAGCGAAGGTCGTGGAATAAAGAAATTGGTTTTGGAGAGCAGTGATTTTCAAGTGACCATTCCCATGCAGGGAAAGACCAGTTCCCTTAATGTATCTGCTGCAGTGAGCGCTGTTCTTTTCGAACGGTTACGACAATTATCCGCTTAGGGCGGAATTTTCCTTTTTACTTATTAAAAATTCCCAATCCCGAATATGGACAACCGAATAAATTGGAATTTTAACGGACTGAATCTCTGTAGTCGGAAAAATACGTGCTCGGATGCCATTTACCTCAATATCCAAAGGCATTTTGAATCCAGAAATGACGTCGGTCCATTTAAAGAAAAACTTGCCATCCTTTTGATGGTATTCCAGAGCGGGAATTGAATTTTCGTAGAAATACTGTTTAAAGAAATATCCCAAGTCTGTGCCTGTTTTATTTTCAACATGTTGAACGAAATCTTCTGTTTTCACATGGGATTTAGCATGATTAACTGCAAAGGACTTCAACACATCCCACCAGATTCTGTCATCATTGATGAGATACCGCAGTGTATGTAACACCCATGCACCTTTATTATAAGAATCCCCAAAAGCCCAATAATTTTCATTCTCAGGACCAACAATGGGAAGTTTATTCTGGATCCCCTTACGCTTTCTGAGCATAAAATCGATCATGACGTTATAGCCCAGTTCCTGCTCAATATACATGGCTTCGCTATACACAGCTGTTCCTTCGTGGAGCCATATATGGGCTGGGTCCGTCGCAGTGATACTATTCCCCCACCATTCATGGGCTGTTTCATGAAATAACAAACCATCAATGATTCCATAATAATCTTTTGTCCAGGATCGGTGGTCGCTTCCCCAATTGCTCCATATATTTCCATAGGTCACTGCCGATTGATGTTCCATGCCCAGATAAGAAACCTCCACCAACTTATATCCATCATTCCAAAATTGATAATCACCAAAATATTTTTCAAAAAAGTGAATCACCTTCCTCGCTTGAGGAAAGACTGTGCTTGCCACAGCTTTATGATAATCCAGTACAAAATGATTTAACACTTCCACATTATCCCCACGCTGGAGCGTATCCTGTAACAAGACATAATTGCCTAATTGAACAGAAATATTATAATTATTTATCGGGCTGGTGACTTCCCAGGTATACGATTGTTTTCCGGGGAATACATCCTGTTTGGTTTCTAACAATTTTCCATTACTGACACACACCAGATTTTGGGGAACAGTGAATGTCATTCGTGCGCCATTATCCGGTTCATCCGAAATATGATCCTTCATGGGCCACCATAAACTGCATCCATCTCCTTCACAGCTAACAGAAACATAGTCCCGACCCATTTCATCTTTCCCCCAGATAAAACCACCATCCCAAGGTGGATTTTTTGCTTCCCGGGGACTCCCCTCATATTTCACTCTGAATGTGAATACATCACCCATGTTCACTTCAGGAAATTCAACATAAACCGCATCTTCTTTCCGAGTAGTTGTTAATGGGTTCTCAAGATACCATACGCCATTCAGCTGCATATCCTTCCCAAGATCCACTTGAAGGCGCGTAAAATTATTGACAGCTAAGGCTGTAATATCCACATATCCCTTTAAATATTTCTTTTCTACATCGATATCTATATTGATGTCATAGTGCTGCACATCATAACAGGATCTCTCTGGTAATAATGCACCCAATAAGCGGTTTCGCTCTGTGAGTTTTGGGATCGTGGGTTGATGGGTTGAAACTGGTTTTAAAACTTTTTGCGGCTGCATAGGAATACATCCGGCAAACACAATCACCAGAAGCCCGGTCAATTTATTTTTCATAGAATTACTTTAAAGGAATTAAAAACTGATATTGATTCCGATGGATAATGTAGAATCATTTTTCTTGTAGTTCTGAATATAATAATCCCCCAATCCATCTTTAGCAGATTGGGTGGGGTCCTTATCATATAAAATGGAAGAACCCTTTCCGTTACTATCAAATGTAATACTGGATGGTCTTCCTGTATCAGCAGTGTCATACATGCGAAATATTTTGGGTGCGGGCAAATTGTCATTTTTAATTTTGTAACTAATCACAATATCCAACCAATCTGCTTTGGTCTTCACCGTGAGTTTATTAATCCAATTGGTTAACACATCATCTCCAGCCGGTTTATAGTAATACTGGGATTCGTAATAAAAATTCTCTCCGATGGGCAATTTTAATTTGGGTCGAATGGATAATCTGGAAAATGTTTTGGGTTTTAAATCTTTATTGTCTTTTATATCAGAAACATAAAGTGAATCACCACCTGACCAATACGTATAAACATAAATTGAGTTTTTAGAAATGGTTTCCTCACTTTCATTGAGGAATGCAGCACTAATTGAAAACATATCACCGAAAACACGCCATTTAGCACCAACGCCATAATTCGTCCTGCTTTTAATTCCCTGAAGTTTATCAAAGGAAGTTTCAAACATCATAAATGGTGAAATCTTTCCATTTGCCCATAAATCAAATTTTAAAATAAGATTCTGGTCATCTTCATAGGATTCGCCCAGCCAATTGGAGACGTTTTTGTCAAACGCAAATAAAAATTCGGAATCTTTTAAAGTCAATCCACCAATGGCTATATCTCCATTGGCAACGGTACTCCATCCAAAATTATAATATTTGTAGTCTGTATTACCGCCTCGATCATAATATCCACCCGTCAGATTATGTCTGAATGATTGAGCAAAAATACTCGTGATCAAGATTGGAAGAATGATAAGGGTGCGTGCGCACATTGAATTAGTCTCCTTTAATTGAAGGCTCCAATTTTACATAAATATAAGGTAAAAAAATAGGGCGAATCTCTTCGCCCTATTTTAAAGTCAAATTTAGAGTAGATCAGTTAGGATCATCCTCTTTCTTTACTTTTTTACTACCAAATAAGCGGCTGAAAAAGCCTCCTTTTTTTCCTTTTCCGAGTTCTTTTTCTTTTCCTGCTTTACCAGTTTCATGGCTAGCCATACGCTGCGGAGTTGGTTTTTTGGCATCGCCCGCACTTCCGGGATCACCTGTTTTATCAACGCCTTTTTTTGCATTGTCTTTGACTAATGATTTTCCACCTTTATCTGCACCATCAATTTCATCCTGTGCATAAACAAATGAAACAGTTGATACAAAAAGCAGCAGAAATAACATTTTTAATGTACGCTTCATAATGAGCTCCTTTTATGATTTGCCCAGCTAAATGGAGGTTCTTCCTCCCTTTAACCATGGATTAAATTAACTTACCCACCCACTTAGGTCAAGAATCTATTTTTAATTGTGATATACCGCACAATTAAATGATCCTCCAGAAAAATGGGAACTGGTTTTATTTTTAATAGACTATCCAATTTTTAGATTTGATTCTACATAATGATTAAAGGGATTTAGATGAGACCAAATTGCGAAGCCCTTCGGGCAAAGCGTTAACAAAACTGTATAAATCTGGCGGTGCATTCTCTCTTGTATGTAT
>CATMGX010000063.1:0-8872 GCA_950067765.1 uncultured Fidelibacterota bacterium | reverse complement strand
TATGCTTTCGAATAAGAGAGTTGGTTTGATACTATCCGGGGGAAATGTGGATTTGAATCAATTACCATGGTAAACCGTGAATGAATTTTCGATATTTTTTTTATATTACTTTGGTGATATCATTATCGGCCCAGACCCAAGTCGTGGTCAAAGAGGTCATGTTCATAGATGCGCCTTATGTAGGGGAAGTGACCACCACGACTTCCAAATATGCCGCGGATGGGCTGTTTCGCCAGGAAGCATCCATTGAAGTGGACCGGTTTTTAATCCGCTTAGCTATGGGCGGTAATAAATCGCTGGGGAGCATTCTGAATGGCAAAACCGAATCCCGGATCGTTTATAACGCCAAAGATGAAGAATATGCCATGGAGACATTTGATACCATCCGTGTAAATGATGGGATCCCGACGTTGAAAGCCACGACAGGTAGAATGAATATGGGGGGCGGCTCTGGAGGAGGGCGGGGAAATGACAATTCGGATGAAGAAGAGGAAAAAGCCGAATTCGATCGCACTATTTCTAAATTATTGGAAAGGATGCCCGGTTTTGACGCGCGTAAAGTGACCACAAAGATCAAAGGTAAGAACGGAATAATTCTAGTTGAAGAATGGTTCACTACAGATACGACATTATTACAGTTTGTGTCTGAAGTTGAAGCGGATTTGGTGGCATCATATGGTGGACAAAAACAGAATAATCCCCGCAGTTTTTCTGAAAGAATGTTAAAACAGGCAGAACAGGAATTTGAGTCCGTGCCCGGGCGCATGGTAAAATATACGATGGAGATGACGGATGACGATAATGGATTTAAAATGGTGTGGGAATTAAAATCAATTCGAGAAGTACCTTTTAATATGGCTGATTTCAAAATTTCATCCGATTATGAAAAGGTGGATGAATTAGATTGATAAGCCTTTACTCAAAAGCGGCTTATTTCATTTCTTTTATCCATTTGCGCACCAACTCAACTCCTTCTTTATGGACTAATTTCCGTCCCAATTCCGGCATCATTATTCCCGGATCAGTGGATTCCATTCGATAAATCATAATTGATTTCTCTGGTTCGCCGGGGACAATGGTATGTAACCGGTCCCCTGCACCACGGCCGGCGGCCACAGGCGGTTTCATTATACCCAATTTGGTCGGATCTGTTTCTTCAATATTCAAAAATAATCCGGAAGTTTCTCCCGGGGAACCTAACCGGTGACAATGGGCGCAATTGATGTCTATCCACGCCCGGGCCCGTTCATTCTCGGAGCCATCAGTTGGATCATCATAATCAGGAGTATGAGGCAGGGTTGATATTTTGGGCAATCCATGTATCATATCCAGCATAGACCATTTTTTTAATTGGTTCATTTTGCCATCATTATAATCAAACTCATGATTCAGTAAGCGTACTTTATGTCCAATGGGTATCATGCGGTTTTGGTTCACATGACATCCTTTGCACTGGTTGAAATTGGGGACTACATATTCAAATTTGGTTTTCCCACCATTTTGATCAATGAAGGAAGCATCCATTCTTTCGCCGGCAATCTCCAAGATAGCTTCTGTTTGTTCTTCGTTCCACACATAAGGAAAGCCCATCCAACCCTCAGGAGTATGAATCAAAAGGCGTGTTTCCATAAGCCGAATATTGTCTTTTGGCTTTCGAAAATCCTCCGGATAGTAAAATGTTTTTATTAAAATTGATTCACGAGGGAAGTCAAACGATCCATCTAGTTTATAGGACAATTGTTCATCATTTGGTAAAACGATAAATCTGGATTTCAGGGCATAATCAGAAAATAGCTGAGCGGAAACATCATAGGGCAGAACACCATCACGGGGAATATGATCAGCCATATTGCCGATAAAAAATCCATAATCAGATAATTTTGGTTTGGCGTATTTGAGGGGATTCTCCCCTAGCGTAATGGATAAAAGGAGAATGAATCCTATGGAAGATTTCCCCAAAATCGTATTCATTATTTTAATGTAGAAAGGTGGGGAACGCCGCAATTGTGGTTTGACATATCTTCAGAAAAATTAGATATGAATGGGGAATACCATTTTTCAAAATTATGTTCAATATCCAGATTAGTAAATTCCGCATTTAAGTTATTTTGAATACACAATCCTTCTGCCACGTCTGGATCTTGCATGCCGTCATAAATAATATCCGGTGTATTACGGCCATATTTAATCGCCATGAGTTGGCCAATCTCATAATCCAGGGTGGGAAATCCAACTTCACGTTCATATACATTATTATAGACATGAATATCAGCAGTGTAGGGGTTATAAAGACTGTCATTGATGGTCTCTTCAGTGATAAAATAGCTCACAATACCGGTACCAATACTTTTGTTATTTTGAATGGTATTCTCATAGATGTGCACATTGTTAGCGGCAAGAATCATAATACCGGTACCTGGTAGTACTTTACCCACAATATTTCCTGGCGGAGCAAAGTTGTCTAAATTATTGTTTTGCACAATATTGTGATAAACGTGAACATTCCCGCCTTTTTTCTGGACCAAATCGGGTAAGTCAAAAACGAGAATGCCTCCCGTATTTTCATAAGTATAATTAGCATAAACCATCGCATCGAATGAATTTTCAATTTCAATGCCAGCCACGTTATGATATGCTGTAGAATGCCGGACAATAATATCATTTGATTGTCCCACATAAATCCCTGCATCGGAGGCGCCAATAGCCACTGAAAATTCGATAAGCACATTTGTGCATTGAACAGGATAGATTCCGTACGCGCCATTGGTTTTTTTTGGGCCACCGGTCCATTCTGTTTTGACGGCACGAAATACGATACCATCCACATATTGGGCTTTAATGGCATCCCCTTTGGAATTTTGTACGGTGAATTTTTCCAGGATAATATTTTTGCAGTTGGTAATGCTGATGCCCTGGGCGCCTATATCCTGATCAGAAAAGGATAGAATAGACCGATTCATACCCATGCCACGAATCACAAGGTTTTCTTTTCCTTCGATAGAGAGTGTGCCACGGATTTGGTGAATTCCTTCCGGAATGATAATGGTGTCACCGGGCGCGGCCAAAATGAATTGGGTCTGGAGTTCTTTTTCGATATTGGCAAAAAGAATTGTTGGGAAAATAAGGAAGAGAAAAAGTTTTTGTATATTTTTCATTGAGTGTTTTCCTGCGGTCTTAATCCTAAAAATGCATCCTAATAGCAGTATTGCAATTTGTGTAGTGAATATAATTACCTGTTATCCATAAAACATGATCTTTTTTACCATTATATCCATGGGGAAGACGGGGCGGGCATTCAGTTGATTAGAATTTTAATGATTGGCACGCCGGACCATGTGGCGCCTTTATCATTGGATAGGCAGATCTAAGATAAGGGCACGTACATATCTCACAGGTGGTGATCCGAATGAGAGCTCCTCGTCATGGTAATTTTTCAATATAAAATCTTCTCCCCGAATTTTTTCCACCTCCTGCCTTAGTGCATAATGTTCCAAAAATCCGACGAAATAGGTTGAAAGTTGGGCTGAGGTCAGTTGGGCACGAATCCATTTGGCCGCCGCTTCCCGTTCCTCCTGAAATGTATCTTCAATCATCAATTTCATGGCTTCATCATATGTCATATCACCCGCATGGATCATCTGATCAATCATGGCATTAGCGATCGCCCGCAGGTACCATTTCAAAATTATCAGCTTCATGAGCGGATCATGGTTCAAAAACCCTTCTTCCATGAAAACTCTTTCGATGTATACAGCCCAGCCTTCAATAAATACACCGGAAGACAACACTGCCCTTATCGTAGAATGATATCGATTGGAATGGGCAATCTGAACAAAATGACCTGGCATGGCTTCATGTATTGTTAAATTATGAACAGAGCGCATGTTATATTCTCTCAAGTATGAATGGACCTGGTCATCCGTCCATTCTTCTGGTAATGGTGATACGGCATAAAATGTTTTCAACCCTGTTTCCAAGGGTCCAGGTGAATCGCAATAGGCCAATGTGACACCGCGGCGAAATTCCGGCATTACAATAATTTCCACCGGGTCTGGTGGTAGCGTCAATATTTCTGCTTTTTTGACGAATTCCTCGGCAATTTTTATGGATGACCGGGCAAAATCAATAATGCCATCCTTGTCCGGAATATCTCGGTAGGCTTCCTCCAGAGCTGCTCTTATAATGGTCTGTTTATACGCATCTGAAGATGTTACGGGGAATTCAGTAAAGGGATGAAGATCCTTATATACACCCTTTGCGATCTCATACATTTCATTGCGGGTTTTGGCCAGTTCAGATTTTGCCTTATCCAGGATTTGTTCATTTGTCAGCGGTGTTTGCAGTGTAAATGCTAATTTCTTTTCATATAATTCCGGACCGATTCGGAATTCTCCACTGGCCTTTGGCAAAACCACTTCCTCTAACCACTGCTGATGTTTTCCATTTTCTTCCCTAGCCAGTTCAATGGCTTTTTTCAAGCGGTTACGGTCTTTCCGCTTTAATTCACCCAGTTGGGGAATAACCAAATTATCCAATATTGAAAGTACCCCTTTATTCTGTTTAACGGCAGTTTCAGCATGGATTTTGGGTACTTTTTCTGGAACAATAGTTTTTCTTACCTGGTCATACATTCTTGGAAATTGCTCCAGACGCATGGTTACATTGATCAACCGTTCTTCAATGGGTGCAAATTCCCGGGCCATTAATGTATAAACGGAACCTCCAGCTAAGCTCGTATACTGCAAAGGGTTCCATTCCCACTCGCGCAAGACTTCAGTTCGCCAGATTGCTGATTGTAGCCGATTTTCCAATAGTTTAACATCCACTTGATGCGCCCGGGAAAGTTCCTCGAAAGGAATTCTCTGGAGTCTTTGTAAATATTTTTTATTATAGTCTAACGATTTGGCTCGGGCTTCGGAGCTAACCTGGTTTACTAAATGGTCAAAACGGTGATCACCGAGTGAAGTTGCTCCTACGGGACCTAATGCGGGAAATTCATCCAGGTATTGTTCGGCCAACTTTTGGAACTGGATATCCGCAGTGGACTGCGCAACCAGACATGAAACTGAGAAAAATGTCAAAAACCAGATTCTCATATGATTTTCTAACACCACTAGTTCAAATAATCCCTGGATTGAAGGCGCCAATAGCCACTGAAAATTCGATGAGTACATTTGTGCATTGAACAGGATAGAGTCCGTACGCACCATTGGTTTCTTTTGGGCCACCGGTCCATTCTGTTTTGACGGAACGAAATACAATACCATCCACATATTGGGCTTTAATGGCATCCCCCTTGGAATCTTGAACTGTGAATTTTTCTAATACAATATTTTTATCTTTACCTTCAATGGAGAGTGTACCTCTGATGTGATGCACACCTTTTGGAATCGTAATTGTGTCTCCCGGTTCGGCTAAAATAAATTGGGTTTGGAGGTCTTTTTCAATATTGCCTGAAAACAGGGTGGAAATAAAGAAGAGTGTTATACTTGCGGTTTTTACTGAATGATTCATCAATGGAAAATAAGTAAAAAACAATTACTCTTTAAGAAAAATTCCGTTTTATATATTATTTTTTTGTGCCGATCCACCCGGGTGTTTACTTCTTAAAAAATGAAGAAGGACTGATGATTGTTAATCTATATATTATTCCACACCACGACTATGAAGGTAGCTATTGTAATTGCTATTATATTCCAAAACTTTATCCGGCATAATCTCGATAATCCGCGTGGCCAATGTGGAGACAAACTCTCGATCGTGGCTCACAAAAATGAGTGTACCAGGATAACTATCTAATGCAGCATTCAGAGATTCTATGGATTCCATATCCAAGTGATTTGTGGGCTCATCCATGATGATTACATTAGGCCTTTGAAGAATTAGCTTTCCAAATAACATACGCCTTTGTTCACCACCGGAAATCACATTCACCGGTTTATTAATATCATTTTGAGAAAATAACAATCGTCCTAAGGTTCCTCGAATGACCTGCATGTCATCTTCATCGTTTTTCCATTGACTCATCCAGTCAATCAGAGACATATTGGAATCGAAGTCTGAACTATGGTTTTGGGCGAAGTAACCAATTTTAGCATTGTCTGACCACTTTATATCGCCACTATCGGGCGTAAGGCTATTGACCAGACATTCCAATAATGTGGTTTTCCCAATTCCATTCGGTCCGATAATAGCCACACGTTCGCCTGTCTCAATTAATAAGTTAAATTGTTTGAAAAGGGATATGTTATCGTATCCTTTGGTAAAGTCTTTTACCTCTAATGCGGTATTGAATAGTTTTTTTTCTTGGTTAAATCGAATGAAAGGATAGACGCGACTGGAATTTTTAATATCATCTAATTTGATTTTGGTAATTTGATTTGCACGGGATGTGGCTTGTTTTGCTTTAGAGGCGTTGGCAGAAAATCGTTTAACAAATGATTGGAGTTCAGCGATTTGCGCTTTTTTCTTTGCATTGTCTTGGACCAATCTCTCACGTGCCATGGTAGATGCGGTCATAAAGTCGTCATAATTCCCGGGGTAAATGCGAAGATCACCATAGTCCAAATCCGCCATATGGGTACAAACACTATTGAGAAAATGGCGATCATGAGAAATAATAATCATGGTGCTGTTTCTTCGTGTTAAAATAGTCTCTAACCAGCGAATAGTATTGATATCTAAGTTATTGGTGGGCTCATCTAAAAGCAAAATATCTGGATCAGCAAATAGTGCCTGGGCAAGTAGAACACGCAACTTCCAGCCGGGTGCGATAGCACTCATAAGGCCTTCATGTTGTTCTAAGGGAATTCCTACACCTAATAGTAAATCCCCAGCGCGGGATTCGGCGGTGTATCCATCCATTTCGGCGAATTCCATTTCTAAATCACCCACTCTCATCCCATCTTCTTCACTCATCTCCGGAAGGGCATAGATACGTTCTCGTTCCTGTTTAATTTCCCATAATTTGCCATGGCCCATTATAACACAATCAATAACCGTCATTTCTTCATAAGCAAATTGATCTTGGTTCAATTTCCCAACCCGATCATTTTTATCGATAGTCACATTGCCGGTTGTTGCATCTTGCTCACCGGAGAGAATCTTCATCAATGTTGATTTACCGGAACCATTTGCTCCGATAAGTCCATATCGGTTTCCTTTGCCAAATGTGATGGATATATTTTCAAATAATGGTTTTTCGCCAAATTGGATTGAAATATTTGCAGTTGAGATCACTAAAAACTCCGAATTTATGGGTATAAAAATGTGTTGATCCGTTAATGAATCGAATCGAATAATCCTCAAATAAGGGCGCGAATATATTACACGTGGGTATTATTTTCACATTCAATAAATATATATTCTAAATCTAATGGAGAGAAGTTGAAACGATAATTTAGTTTATAATGAGAACATGGATAAATTCCATCAAGATTCAGATTCAAAGAATCTCTAAAATGATGAAAAATAAAATTAAACAAATCCCCACCAAGCCCGGTGTTTACTTTTTCAAAGACGAATCCGGAGAGATCATTTATATTGGAAAAGCCAAACAATTAAGGAATCGGGTTCGATCTTATTTTCAACAAAGTAAACATCAATCGGCCAAAAATATATCCATGATTAAACGGATTACTGATGTGGAATGGCTCGTGGTTCGCAGTGAAGTGGAAGCGCTCTTGACGGAAGCGAATTTGATTAAGAAACATCAGCCCCATTATAATGTGAGTCTTAAGGATGATAAATCTTTCCCCTATATACGCATTACCAAAGAACCCTATCCTCGGGTTTTTATCACTCGAAATATTATACGAGATGGATCCAAATATTTTGGTCCATATACAGATGTGATGCACCTGCGACGGTCGTTAAAAGCCGTCCATAAAATATTTCCGGTTCGGAGTTGTGATTATTTAATTAACGATGAATCCATTGCCGCGAATAAGGTGAGCCTTTGCCTGGATTATCATATTAAAAAATGTAAGGGTCCCTGCGAGGGAATGGAGTCCGAAAACGATTATAATGAAATGATTCATCAGGTGATTCAATTTTTGCATGGACGGACAAATGAGACGGAAACGTATATCCAAGATCAAATGGAGAAGGCATCAAAAGAAATGCGTTTTGAAGATGCAGGGATGTACCGGGATCAACTTCATGCCATTGGGAGATTTAAAGATCGACAGAGAAAAGTATCTGCGGACTTTGAAGATCGGGATGTTTTTGCCTTAGCGAAAGAAGAGGATTATGGTATTGCTGTTATCGTACGCATTAGAAATGGTAGAATCACCAGTCGTGAGAAAATGTCCCTTCGGAATCTTGATGAAACAGATGCTATTATCATGAAAACCATCGTGTCTCGTTTTTATTTAGAAACTGATTTTGTACCAAAGGACATATCTCTGCCCCTTGTGCCAGAAAACCAAGATCAGTTGGTTGCTTGGCTCAAAGAAAAACGAAATGGAGCGATCCATCTTTCTGTGCCCCAAAAAGGTGAAAAAGCGAAGGAAGTGCGCTTGGCGTTTCAGAATGCAAAACTGTTGTTGGGCGAATGGATGATCAACCGTAAAAAACGCCGAGAACTTGTACCGAAAATGATCAGTCAGCTTCAAGATGACCTGCAAATGAAAGTACCACCGCGGCGGATTGAAGCTTTTGATATTTCCCATTTGGGTGGCACGAATACGGTGGCATCCATGGTGTGTTATATCGATGGAAAACCTAGAAAAGGTGAATACCGAAAATTCAAAGTAAAAACGGTGGAGGGTATTGATGATTTTGCATCCATGCGGGAAATTGTATTTCGGCGCTATAAAAGAGTGAAAGAAGAGGGCACGGGACTTCCTGATTTAATTCTGATTGATGGGGG
>CATMGX010000062.1:0-9034 GCA_950067765.1 uncultured Fidelibacterota bacterium | reverse complement strand
GCAGCTATCGCTGTGGAATTACTTCACAATTTTTCCTTGGTTCATGATGATATAATGGATGAGGATGATGTGCGCCATGGTCAGCCATCGGTTCATAAAAAGTGGGACAATGCATCAGCAATTCTGGCTGGAGATGGATTATTTGTACTTTCCCATTTAATTCTAACGGGCCTATCTCCTTATGTTCATCAACGGTTTAATGAAGTGACGTTAGCTATTTGTGAAGGGCAGGGGATGGATAAGGAATTTGAAGATGATGCATCCATTACCATGGGAAATTATCTGGTAATGATTGGTAAAAAAACGGGTTCATTATTAGGGCTATCCGCTGAGGTGGGTGCCTTGATAGCAGATGGTTCAAAAGAAGCAGCCCATCATTTGTTTGAATTTGGGCTTAATATTGGTTTGGCATTTCAGATTCAGGATGATTTTCTGGAAATTTATAGTTCTGAATCATCCATGGGTAAAAGTTTAGGGAGTGATATTCGTTCGGGAAAACAGACGGCACTCACCATTTTAGCTCGTGAAAAAAATCCGGATCAATGGTCAAAATTTAACCAAAAGAAAAATTCCAATTCGGCCTACCAAACTTATTTTGAATCCAATGGGATAAAAAAAGAAACTGAGAATGTTATCCTGCATTATATCGATAAAGCGCAGGATGGTCTCAATGAAATTCCGGAAGGAAAACGGAAAAACTTAAATCAATTTACAACGATGATTTTAAACAGGACTTACTAATGGCAACTTTTCAATCCGTGGATCCAGAGAATATGTACAAATCCATATATGAATTTCCAGATCACATGACGGCTGCGATTACAATCGGAAAATCAATCTCATTAAATAAGCAATATCCAGATATTAAAAATGTGGTGGTTGCAGGGATGGGGGGATCTGCAATCGGTGGTGATGTGGTGCGGATCCTGGTTAAAAATGAAATTGAAATTCCCATGGTGGTGTCCCGGAATTATACACTGCCACATTGGGTCAATAACCATACCCTGGTTATTTGTTCTTCCTACTCGGGAAATACGGAAGAAACATTGGCAGCGTTTGAAGATGCTCGAAATAAAGGGGCACAAATTGTGGGGATTTCTACGGGCGGTATCCTAACGGAAAGGATGCATGACCTTGCATTAGAAGTGGTGGCCATTCCAAGCGGATTGCAGCCGCGGGCTGCCTTGGCCATTTCTTTTGTTCCCATGATGTATTTATTAAAAGCCATCGGTATTATAGGGGACAAAACCGTCAATCAATTAATGAATGCCGCTGCTTTAATCAAAGAGAATCGAAACCAGTATAGTGAAGAATCCAATGGTAATCCTACCTATGCTTTAGCTCAGCGAATTTATAAAACGATTCCAGTCATATATGGAGAAACAGAGTCGACCGCAATTATGGCTGTGCGGTGGAAAGGGCAGTTGAATGAAAATGCTAAAATGTTGGCTTATTATAATGAATTGCCCGAAATGAATCATAACGAAATTGTGGGATGGGAAAACAATCAAGAATTAATTCATCAACTGTCGGTTATTTGGTTGAAAGATCAAAACGACCATCCGCGGACAAACATTCGTCAGGAAACCACTCAAAATATTATCGGGGACCTTTCAGAACATCAAGAAGTGGTTGTTGTTGAGGGAAATTCTATTGTTGAACGATATCTGCATATGATCCATTTTGGTGACTGGGTTAGTTATTGGTGTGCCATTTTGCATGAGACGGATCCAACGCCCGTAAAAAAGATTGACCAATTAAAAAAAATATTATCTAAAAAAAGTTGAACCATAGCCATTGGAAGCATAATTTCTATTAAGAATAAATCATGATTCCTGTTAAAGTACAAAAAATATCGTATTATCATCCAAACCGCAGTTATGCTGTAATTTTAAAAGAATTATCCGGGGAACGTAGGCTTCCGGTTCTCGTTGGTGCTTACGAGGCGCAAGCCATTGCAATGGCCATGGAATACATGGAAACTCCCCGGCCCTTAACCCATGATCTTATCGTAAATTTAGTCAAGGGAGTTGATGGAAAATTATCATCAGTCAAAATCACTAAATTGGAAGATGGTGTTTTTTATTCCATTCTGGATATACAGGTTGAAAAAATTGGGCATCGGCAGATAGATTCACGCCCCAGTGATGCATTGGTAGTTGCGCTTCGAATGCACGCTCCTATTATGGTTGCTGAAGAAGTGATGGATGAGGCTATTGTCTTGGAAGAGGATTTAGATAATGTGGAAGAAGATATTCAACGGGAACCCAAAGTTGAATTATTAGAGCGACAGCTTGAAAAAGCCATTGATAAAGAAGAATATGAAATGGCTGCCCGTATTCGGGATAAAATTAATAAAATAGAAAATTAATTTTGTAGTGCCTCCATGGCATTTTGTGCCGCATGTTGTTCGGCGGCTTTTTTATTTGTACCAATTCCACTGGGATAAACGACTTCCCCAACTTTAACATGTACTTCGAATAATTTTTGATGATCCGGACCCGATACATTTGTCACCAGGAATTTAGGGTTCTTTAGTTGCTTCATATGACATAACTCTATGAGCTGCCCTTTATGATTGACTGATTTCCATGCCTCATACCGATGGGTCCAAATGGAATTAAGGATCAGTTTTTTTGTGGGTTCAAATCCACCATCAAGAAAGATTGCCCCCACGAGTGCTTCGTATAAATTGGCCGATTGTTTCACCGCAATTTTTTCCTGTTCCAAATCAACCGTTTGTTCAATCTTTATAAAATCTAAAAGGTTTAGTAATTGTCCCATGGTTGCCAGGAAAGATTTTTGAACCAGGGCGGATCTTTTTTGGGTAAGGATGCCTTCATCACCTTCGGGAAATTCCCGCATGAGTTCCCGACTGACTACGATATCTATTACAGCATCGCCGAGAAACTCAAGTCGTTCATAATTTTCGCGTGGTTCACTGGATACGGATCGATGGGTGAACGCCTGATAGAGGTATTTTCGGTTTCGAAACCGATATTGACATATTTTTTCTAATTCGGAGAGCGGGTGACTTTTGAATGATTTGAATAAAAAGTCAAATAAAGGCACGTGCTATTCATTCCACCGTTTAATGACAATTACACCATTATGTCCACCGAAACCAAATGAATTAGACATTGTCACATTTACAGTGGTTTTCTGTGCTTTATTTGGTACATAATCCAAAGTGCATTCAGGGTCTGGGGTTGTATAGTTAATCGTTGGAGGAAGCATGTTGTCCTGGATAGCTTGTACACAAGCTACGGCCTCAAGTGCGCCGCTTGCCCCGAGAGAATGGCCTGTCATTGATTTGGTAGAACTCACCTTCAAATTTTGTGCATGATCGCCAAATAAGGAAATTATGCCCGCCGATTCTGTTTTATCATTGAATGGGGTAGAAGTACCATGTGCGTTGATATAATCCACATCTGTAACGTGAAGGTCAGCATCTGTTAATGCATTGGCCATGGCACGGATTGCGCCTTTACCACCTTCAGAGGGTTGCGTTATATGATAAGCATCATCTGTGGCACCGTAACCGGCTAATTCAGCCAAAATGGTTGCGCCCCTTGCTTTCGCATGTTCTGCATCTTCCAGTATGAGACTGGCAGCACCTTCTCCGAGGACAAAACCATCCCGATCCAAATCAAAGGGTCGGCTGGCACCAGCAGGATCATCATTCCGTGTGGAAAGTGCCCTCATATTTGCGAATCCCGAAATAGTTAGTGGCGTAACACTGGCTTCCGTACCGCCAGTTATCACCACATCTGCATCTCCATATTGAATGGTTCGGGCGGCTGTGCCAATGGCGTCTGTGCCGGATGCACAGGCAGAAATAACCGTATGATTGGTGCCTTGAAAACCATGGTGAATGGCAATTTGGCCCGCCGCAATATTGGCAATGAACTTTGGGACGAAGTAGGGGGTGACTCGTCGTTGACCGCGTGACAAAAGGACGCTATGCTGACTTTCAAGCGTCTGAATTCCCCCAACACCCGTTCCAATAATAACACCAATTCGTTCCTTATTAACGTCGCCATTGTTTAAGCCCGCTTGGGAAATAGCCTCCTGTGCGGTAACCAGTGCGTAGATTGAAAATGGATCCAGTTTTCCCACTTCCTTTCGATTGAAATGATCTTCAGGATTGAAATCTGAAAGTTCACCTGCAATTTTTACGCTCAGGTTTTCCGCATCAAAACCCTTAATTGGGCCGATACCGCTTTTTCCAGAAATGAGTGCATTCCAGTATTGGGTAAGGGAATTACCATTCGGTGCCAAGACGCCCAACCCTGTAATGACAACGCGACGTTTATTCATTGTTCTCTATTGATTGGCTTCAATATAATCTACAGCCTTTTTAACGGTGGTAATGGTTTCTGCATCTTCGTCAGGGATTTCGATACCGAATTCCTCTTCGAGTTGCATAATCAATTCCACTGTATCTAATGAATCAGCACCAAGATCATCAATGAAAGATGCGTCTGGTACGATTTTATCTTCCTCAACACCCAGTTTGTCGATAACGACTTCTATTACTTTGTCGATTGTGGACATAGTTGTCTCCTTAAGTTAAATCATGACCATGCCGCCATCAACCGTAAAGGTTTGCCCCGTAATGTATCCTGCTTCATCCGAAGCCAGGAACAGGGCAGTAGCGGCAATGTCATCAGGACTTCCAATGCGTCCTAATGGTATTTGTGAAATGAGCAAATCTTTCGCCTTATCATCCATTTGATCCGTCATATCAGTTGCAATATATCCCGGTGCAATACAATTAACGGTGATACCACGGGATCCTATTTCTTTGGCGGTTGCCTTGGTGAGTCCGATGAGACCCGCTTTGGAAGCAGCATAATTTACCTGTCCTGCATTCCCGGTCAGACCCACAACGGAGGATATATTAATGATGCGGCCGAATCGTTGTTTCATCATGGTTCTTGTTACTGCCTTAATTCCGTTAAATGCACCCTTTAAATTAACATCAATAACTGTATCCCAGTCCTCTTCCGACATGCGCACAATAAGGGTGTCTCGCGTGATGCCCGCATTGTTGACCAAAATATCTACGGATCCATATGTGTCGGTGGTGTCTTTAATGAAATTTTGGAATTTTTCCAAATTTGATACATTAATCGCTGTAACAGATGCAGATCCACCATTGCTTTTAATTCCATCCGCGACGACATTAAGTGCATCCTCATTTCGACTGACACAAATCACATGGGCGCCGGCACGGGCATAGGTCTCTGCCATGGATCTACCGATACCCCGAGAGGCTCCGGTGACCACAGCAACCTTTTTTGATAATTTAAACATAGTCAAAACTTACAATTTGTTCAAGTGTTTCCACACCACTCATATCCAATGATCGGTCAATTCTTCGGGATAATCCCTGAAGGACCCGACCCGGGCCTACTTCCACCGCTCTGGTCATACCATCGGATACTAATCGGGTGATGGATTCATGCCATCGAACTGGATTTTCTAATTGGTCAATCAAGGATTGGCGGATATCATCTGCGGTTGTAATTGGAGAGGCCGTAACGTTGGCATAAACGGGTATTTCACTATCCTGAATTTCGATGGATAAAAGCATTTCAGAAAGGATTTCTTTTGCTGAAGTCATCAAGGGTGAATGAAAGGCACCACTCACATTGAGTTCTATCACTTTCATGGCGCCCGCATCTTTCATCAGCGGCATGACCGCATGAACCGCATCCACTTCACCGGAAATAACCACTTGTCCTTTTGCATTAAAATTAGCGGCAACAACAATTCCATTGGTGTATTGATCACATATATCCCGGGTTGTTTTATCGTCCAACCCAATCACAGCGGCCATGGTTCCGGGATGCAGCCTTCCGGCATTATGCATACCTTCTGAACGAACCTTTACCAGTTTTAGCCCTGTTTCAAAGTCAAAAGATTTTGCCAGAGTGAGGGCTGAATATTCTCCTAAACTATGTCCCGCTGCAGAGGAGGGCTGAATG
Source organism: uncultured Fidelibacterota bacterium (assembly GCA_950067765.1). Taxonomy (GTDB): domain Bacteria; phylum Fidelibacterota; class Marinisomatia; order Marinisomatales; family TCS55; genus TCS55. The sequence goes on along the minus strand of CATMGX010000062.1, from coordinate 3,041 downwards.
CCTTTTTCCATCAGTAATAATCCAATAATCACACTGACGATATAAATGGCCGGTTGGGTATATTGGGTTTGTTTCAACGTATCTTCCGGACCATTAAAAATGATATCTTGAATATCCAATCCCATAATATCATTTGCCCGATCAAAATAATCTTTTCCTAATGTCGTATTTTCGTACAAATCCAATCCCATTCCCACTTTTTGGGAGGCTTGCCCCGGACATAAAAATGCAATATTCATTAAGCATCCCCCCATCGAATGAGCATGCTTCCCCAAGTGAATCCACCGCCGAATGCGGCCAATAAGAGTAAATCTCCATGTTCTAAACGGCCAGATTCCGCAGCTTCATTCAACGCGATTGGTATGGTACCTGCCGTGGTATTGCCATATTTGTGAATGTTAATAAAAACTTTATCTTCCGGTAATCCACACCGTTTTGCAGCTGCATCAATAATACGGCGATTGGCTTGATGGGGAATGAATAGTTTAAGGTCATCTCCGGTCAATTTATTTTGGTCTAATATCTGTTTACTCACGTCGGCCATATTTTTCACGGCAAATTTGAAAATTGATTTTCCATCTTGATGAACAAAATGCATTCGTTTATCAACCGTATCTTTTGAAGTAGGATGGGCGCTTCCACCAGCAGGGACATTCAAATATCGACTGCCACTACCATCGGTATATAGGATTGAGTCTAAAATGCCAACATCATCGTCAGAAGATTCCAATAGCACACCACCGCCCCCATCACCAAAGATGACACAGGTATCGCGGTCTGTATAGTCGATGATGGAACTCATGGTATCGGCACCAATTACAATCGCATTCTTGTATCGGCCGGACTCAATAAATTTCGAGGCTGTTTCCATAGCAAAAATAAATCCGGAGCAGGCCGCGGCAATATCAAACCCCCATGCATTTTTTGCTCCAATTTTATCCTGAGTTAAAGCAGCCGTTGAGCAAACCAGATAATCCGGTGTGCTGGTGGCGACTAAAATCAAATCAATTTCCTCAGGATCTTTACCGGACTTTTCCAATAACTGCAATGCAATTTGCGTTCCCATATCTGAGGTGGCTTCACCTTCCTTGACTAAATGTCGTGTTTCAATACCCGTACGGGAGCGGATCCATTCATCATTTGTATCCACCATTTTTTCCAGATCAAAATTTGTTAGGATACGTTCCGGTAAATAACGAGCAGTGGCTGTGATTTTGGCTCTCAACTTAAGGCACCTAAATGTTCATCAATGCCAATGGATATATCTTGAATCAAGTTTCGATTAATTGATTTTTGGGCTAATAAAATTGAATTCATCATTGCTTTAGAAGTCGAACTTCCGTGGGTTACTATTGAAATTCCATTCACACCTAATAGGGGAGAGCCACCATGTTCTTCATAATCATATTGGTTTTGGATATCAATTAATGCTGGTTTAATCATCCAAGCACCCATTTTAAAGCGCATCCTATCTTTGATTTTGTTTTTAATCATGTTCGAGAATGTGGAAATCCATCCTTCAGCAAATTTGATTAAGGTGTTTCCCACAAAGCCATCACAAACAAGTACGTTAGCTTCACAATCAAATAAGTTTCTGCTTTCAACATTCCCAATAAAATTGGGAAGTTCTTTTTTTAATAAATCAAAAGTTTCAAGATACATTTTAGAACCTTTTGTTGGCTCCACTCCAATGTTTATCAGGCCAATTTTTATATCTTTAATGCCCTCTACATGATCCAGATACATGGAAGCCATGATGGCAAATTGCAGCAAATGAATAGGTTTTGCATCTGGATTGGCTCCCACATCGCAAAGGATTTTCCCACCACTTATGGTAGGAAGGTAGGCGCCGAGCGCCGGTCGTTTTACATGAGGAATTCGACCGAGAAGAAACAGGGATGTAGCCATGACAGCACCCGTATGGCCGGCACTGATAAATGCATCAGCTTTCTGATCCTTTACAAGTTTTATTCCTTGGACAATGGATGAATCCGGTTTTCTTTTCAATACTTTTGAACTTGTATCATTCATGGTTACGATTTGGGTGGTGTGGTGGATAGAAATATGATCCGGAATTGAATCGCCCAGCTCAGATTTGATTTGATTTTCATCACCCACAATAATGATGTGGATTTTATCTTTTGTTTTTTTCAAGGTATTGATTGCTCCTTGAATAGCTGCTTGAGGGGCTAAGTCGCCCCCCATAGCATCCAAAGCGATTTTCATTCGAAAATGAGTAAATTAGTCTGCAATTGACAGAATGGGTCGTCCTCGATAATAGCCACAGTTTGGACAAGCCCGATGGGGCATTTTTTGTTGGCCGCATTGCGAACATTCTGTTGTACTAACGGCTGCAGTTTTATAATGTGTGCGGCGTTTTCTGCTCCGCGCTTTTGATTGTCTTCCTTTTGGTAATGCCATGATTACTCCAAATTTTTATGTTTCAAATCTTTTAAGTGTCCCCGTAGGGATTCTACTTCCCTTGGACCGCAATTACATTGCGATTCATTCCGGTTTTTTCCGCAATTGGGACATAATCCCTTGCATGTTTCATTACACAACCTTTTTACAGGTTCCTCAATAAGAATGAGGTCATGAATAATGGGACTTAAATCAATAAACTCTTCCGAATTAGAAAAATGAATTACATCCATATTTTCATCGTTGAGCAATGCTTCATTATCCGTCAAAATTAGGTTTATAGACGATTCAAGTATTTCATCAATTCTGGTGAGACATCGATCACATTTTTCGATAAATGTGACGCCCAATGACCCATGAACTCGGTACCCATTGGGAGCATGTTCCACAGATAGGGTACAGGATAATGTATCATCGACCACTTGAATGTCATCCAGATTCAGAGAGTCTGTTGAAATTTCAAAAAGCTGGTTGGAAATATGTTTTTCTAAATCCGACCTAAATAGCTTCATTTTAGCCAAGAAATTTACTCTTTAATTTTGTACCCTACCAAAGCTATTTCAATAACGAAATTTGTTTGAAAAAGGATACTGATTTATTCTACAGGCGGCGTCTCACCC
>CATMGX010000061.1:0-9301 GCA_950067765.1 uncultured Fidelibacterota bacterium | reverse complement strand
TTTTCCTTTTCACCTTCCGGATTCAGGAAGTCAGTGATATAATCTTCATTGGGTTTAAATTGGTCAAACCGTACCCCTACATTGGTGATAAAGTGATTATACTCAATTTTATCCTGAAGGTATGCGGAGAAAAAGGTGGATGTATTGTTATAATGGTTGTGGGAAGGGGAATCATTTTCAGGCAGAATGGTTGGTGTGCGATATGTTTGATTATCATAAAGAACGGAAAAGTTTCGCTCATCCAGTTGATCGTTCCGGAAATTAATCCCTGTTTTTACTTCATGGCGATTGGTGACCTGACTGGTGAAATCAAACTTGAAGCTAAATGAACTTGATTTACGGTAGGAATGCCCCCGGTTCGATCCGCCAAAAGAAAAAGTGGATGATGTTGGGGATCCTTTTATCCGGGAGGTAGGCACATATTCAGACTCGTTCAATATCCAATATCGATCCCCGTCTTCAAATTCATTATAGAGAACATATTGTCCCGTACCAAATCGGCCTGCATCATTTTCGTGGACAGCGGAACTCAAATCGATGGGCTTGAACTGATACCCGGCATAATCTGTATTGGAAGCTGAAAATATTGCTTCATAAAAACTCCGTTTCCCCAAAGCGTGGTTCACCCGAAGAGAAAAGTTATTATTTGCTGATTCAGATGTGGATGTACCATCGGGGTTATATTTATAATAATGGGAGTATGATTTTGATTTCCCACCACTATGGAGCATTTGAAGAGAAACCCTTAACATGGGGGATACGCGATAAGTGAATTTCCCCAGCAGATTATTGCTGGTTCTTGGGCTCATGGGGACAAATGTACTATCGCCGTTCATTTCAATATACCAGTCATCAGAGGTTCTAAAATCGGCAGAATCACCAATGGTATGCTCACGAATACCATAATAATACCCTTCGCTGGATGAAAATCGCCCACTGATATTAAACGTAAACTTTCCATCTTTAGACATGAAAGGCATGGGACCGTTTACCGTTCCTTCGTACACTTTGTTTGTAAAAATATTAAATTGATCAATATTGGTGAAAATATCAGTATCGGTAGATTGATGATCTCCCGATTGATAAGAAAGGCTGCCGTGATATTTTTTGCCCCCATCCTTTATCTGGAGATTCACTATACCACTCATGGCATTCCCATATTCTGCATTAAAGGCTCCGCTCACTACTTTCATTTCTTCCAATGCTTTGTTTGAAATATTAATGGCAAGCCCATTGGTAAAAAATGGATTGGCCACAGAAACACCATCTACATAATAGCCCACTTCGTTGGATCGTCCACCCCGAATATGGAGTTCCCCGCCAGCACCCTGGTTTACGCCGGCCTGTGTGGCGAGGACACCTAAAAAGGATTCCACAGGCATAACGCTTATTTCGTCGGAGGTGGTGACTCTTTGAGATGCCGTTAAATCTTTTTGAACTAATGGCCGCTCTGCCACGACGGTCACTTCTTCACCTTCAATAACAGCTTCTGTTAAAATAAAATTTTGATGGGTCGTGCGGTCCAAGCTGATCCGAATATTTTCCACCCGGTAGGATGTGTATCCAATATAGGAAGCCCGTAGGGTATAATTCCCCAGTGGGATATTTAATATTATATATTCACCATCCTGATCTGTGGCTGCCCCGTAAGGTGTGCCTTCTAAAAAGACATTAACGCCAGCAAGAGGATCCCCGGATTTTACATCCGTAACTTTCCCGGAAATCTTTCCTGTATTGGCATAAAGAGTCGAGGAGAAAATGATGAATAATAATATTCGATGCCAATGAAAATGAATAGTTATGGTTCCTTTAGTGATAGTTTAACGACCTTAAAGTGACGGCAAAAATAAAGAACTCTTAATGTATTTAGAAATGGAATAAATTTTTTTTCTTGACCAACTTTATGTGTTGGGTTAAACAAAATATTGGTATTATACTATCAGATGGATTTTAATTAATAGAGACTAGGGAGATAATAGAAATGAGAAAAATCGTTAGTGGAATCGTTTTAATCGCATCGACAGTCCTTTTCGCTCAGGACTCCTTTAATTTGCAGAGCTTATTTTATAAAGCACTGGGTGATACAAACCAATGGAATAGTAGTTCAGGCCCTCGTGGTGTTATCACTGGTTCCGATCTTGATCAAGATGGTAGACCGGAAATATTTGCTACGGATTATGCCAACAATGGTACCGTTCATGCATTTGAGTGGTATCATGGTGATACCTTGGTTCATGTTTGGTCAGCTGCCACATTTACAGGATATGGAACGGGTACACGGTGGGTCCAAACCGGAGATACAGATGGGGATGGTCTTGGAGAAGTCATTTTCTTCAGTGGCTATAACCAAACTGACACAACAGCCGGTTTATACATCTATGAATGGGATGGTATTAATGACAATGGATATGGATCCCTTGGAACCGATGGCAGGATGAAACCATCATGGCACCGAAATCTTTTTACTGTCTATGATGACACGTTGAAATATGTTAGAGTAGAGCATTTTACAGTCGATGATATAGATGGAGATGGTCGGGATGAAATTATTTATGCAGGCAACGGGTCTACAAACCCAAATTATGGAACTAAATCTACAGCTCACGCAGCTTATTCAGAGGATCGGTTTGTTATTGCAGGCGTGAGTGGTGATATTGGTTCCAGCATTACACCACCAGTGTTGAATGAAGAATTTGCCGCATCACCCCGGGATACAGATAAGGACGGTGTACGGGAAAATAAATTTGGTGGCGGTAGCCCTCAGGGTGTTGTCGTAGCCGATACGGATGGTGATGGTAAAAAAGAAGCCGTTTGCTTTTCATGGAATAATTTATCCTGTTTCATTATTGAAGCTACAGGTCCTGATGCTTATACGCAATCCGACACAGGATATAAATTTGCAGATAGAGATGACTGGACGTTAGCCCCAACCGTTGCTGATATGAATAAAGACGGGAAAGATGAAGTTTATGTAGGTGCTTTTTACAAAGGAATCGTCTATGTTGTAGGTGATGCAGATGGTGATGCCACTACATTTACAACATCTGAATTTGCACCGATTGACAGTTTAGCCTCATCATGGAATTCTTCAAAAATAGGTAATGTCTATGCATTAGGAGCCGCTGCCAGTAATAATGCTTTTGGTGATCCTGCTTTTTTTGTAGGTCATGGCAAAGGATTCTCGAAGTATGATTTAACCGGCACAGATATTTTTTCTTCTGCCAGTTACACTCGCACTACTTTTTCAGTAGATACACTTCAAACAGGCGGTGCAAATAAGATTGCAGCTGGAGGCAGCATCGATAAAGATAAATTTGGTGAAGTGGTTGTTGCTTACCAGGGTGTTGTTGATAGTATCTATGTTGGAACAGACTCAGTAAGAGCGAACCCAACCCGTGTGTTCCTCCGTGTGATGGAATGGACAGGTGCCAGCTCAGAATTAACAGTAAAAGATGTGGTATTTATTACACCGGAAGACTATAAACTGAGCCAAAACTATCCAAACCCTTTCAACCCAACAACGACGATTGAATATACCTTGCCAATCGCAAGCAGAATTTCAATCTCCATTTTTAATGTAATGGGTCAGGAAGTGGCCAACATTATTCAAAACCAGGATAAACCGGCCGGTACTTACCAGGTGACCTGGAATGGAACGGATAAAAATGGAAACCAGGTCGCCAGTGGCACCTATTTCTATTCAATGAGATTTGGTAATTTCACAAAGACCAAACAAATGACGTTCATGAAATGAACAATTCACTTGCGTGACAAAAAAGCCTCGTAGTAATACGGGGCTTTTTTTATATCTAAAATCTCCATATGGAAGGATAAATTCAAACCTGACTCATGAATAAATATTATAAAATTCTTTTACTAACGGTGGTATTTCTGTCTGGTATCCAGGCACAATTTCTGGATGCAGTAAGAGAAATATCTTTTGACGGACCGGGACAAAGAGTCAAAACAACTTCTGGATACCAATTATCCGGGAGTGCATTTAAAATAGGGTATGATTCATCAATTGAAGGGGCGGCCATTCGACTATCTGGAGATCAACAAGCCATTGTTTGGTTTCAGTTTATGGAAGGGGATGGGCAATGGTCAAAGAAATATAAAGCCAAGACTTTCGCCGAACCCAATAGTGATCGTTTTATTGCGTCCATTTTAGATCAAAGCATAGAATATGCAACAGCCATTAGATATGAAGTTCATTCATTGAAGACTGTAACCTTTTTAACCGGGGGTGTTTTTGATCGGCGGGATGGTGAAACAAAAATGTCGAACAATCCACCAGCGATCAAACCTAAACGGCCTGGTGTTGAAAAACCCAAAGTGATTTCCAGAGAAGAGTGGGGCGCCCGTCCTCCTGAATCTGGATATTCTAATCATCCATATTTTCGAAAATTGACATTACACCACGCAGCTGGTTGGGCAGCCAAAACATTGGATGAAGGAAAAGCAGCGGTTAAATCTATTCAAGAATTCCATCAAGATGGCCGAGGGTGGAGCGATATCGGATATCATTTTCTGGTAGATATGGGTGGCAATATTTATCAAGGCAGACCGGAAACAGTATTGGGTGCCCATGTAGGCGGTGCCAATACAGGTAATATTGGCGTCTGTGTGTTGGGCTGTTATCATCCCCCGGAAACGAGTTTGCCCTGTTATGATGAAATGACCTATGCCACTGAAAAATCTCTTATACATTTATATTCGTGGATTGCGGATACGTATGGTGTTGATCCAAACGTTTTGAAAGGTCACCGAGATTATTTCGGGACCACATCTTGCCCCGGAGATAATGTATGGCCCATGCTACCTCAAATGCGTGCAGATATTGTACTGTTTATTCAATTTGGAGAACAACCCACGCGATATGCCCTATTTCAAAATTATCCCAATCCCTTTAATGCCACAACAACGCTTCACTATGATGTGCCTGAAATAAGCCACGTACAATTAACCATTTATGATATTTTAGGTAGAGAAGTCATTGTCCTTGTCAATGAAGATCAACATTATGGGTATAAAAAATTGGTATGGGATGGTAGAGGTAAAACAGGGCATCTTGTTGCCCCGGGCATTTATTTTTATCGTGCGGTAATGGGAACCCTAACCGAAACAAAAAAGATGGTGTTGCTGAAATAACAATCCCTGTTGTTTAATATATAAAAAAAGGGCTCAGTTTCCCGAGCCCCTTGTAAATATATGAAACTGGTCTAGGGTCGAGATATTACTCGATCCTAGAGGTTACTTCATTAAACTATACGGCGGGAACTTTCCAATAACGGCTCGGAAGGGTCCTCTAAATTCTTTAGATCGAGTCGGTGGTGTTTTACTGAATTCTAACGTCCACACATATTTAATTTCTTCCAGGCTTCCTGGGTCTATTCCAAACTCCCATTCAACCCATTCCAAACAGTTATGTTCACCGTCGCAAAGTTCCCATTCGTTTGTCAGTGTTAAATTATCACCAGATTTTTCGTAGACGTAAGCGATTTGGTATAACCAAGTTCCTTGCCCAGCACCGAAAAAATCATTTCCAGAAAACCATACATCTGTGAACCGGTAAGTGACAAAAATGGTGTCTCCGCTCACTTCCCATTCCGCAACTGTAGAATCAATATAGGAATTATTCCATCCGCTTGAATCATAGGGGTCTTCCCAAGTATAGGTTTCTACCCACCGACCACCATCTTCAATTGTAATAGACCAGGTACCGTAATCCCAGGATGTTTCACCCTTATTGCTGAATATCTCTGTTGGTGTATTGGCAGGAACAAAAATAGTGGCATAGGATAAGGTACCACCAAAATCCAAAGATTGGCCATCATCCAGTGTAAAGGATTGGGTCGGTATATTGAGTTTTTTTCCATCAAAGGTAAAATCGAATTCATCATTGAGTTCCATATACCGGCCATCTTCATAATAAACACCAAGATAATCTGTATAATAATGCTGATTATATAATGTGTCATAAGAGCCAGTACTATCATTCCAGATCACAACAATTGAATCAACATATTGATGAGAAAAATTATCCATATATGCAGATATCATAGGATCGCTCGGCATTTTATCAAATTGATACCAGTTATAGTTGCTCAGGGAGACTCCGGCCTGCCCACTGTTATTGTCTACCCATCCATGCATATATTTAATATCTTCATTTACAGCGCCACTTAATGTGATGGCACCCTTGGCTTCGGCCATTCGATCGATGAGTTCTTGATCCGAGTTTGTTGTAACAATCTGGGAGTAGTTCCAGGCGCTGAGGCTGTGCTCACCCACATCGGTGACAGATTTCCCTGCTGTATGGCGGTTCAGGGGCTGGGGCATGTACCAGGTGCCCATGAGTTCTTCGCCGGGGTTATTTTCTTTTTCACAAGAAAGAACACCGAATAATAGAGCAAGTAATCCGGTTAAGAAAATTAATTTTTTCATGACGACTCTCCAAGTGAGGATATTTTGGTAAAATTACACATTAATGACCATATATGCTTGTGATAGAAGTCACAGAAAATTCGAATTTTTGTTTAAGAAGAGGTATTGTTTTTATGCGCTTTTTCCCAGCACACTGGGAATAGAGAGTGATGGAGTGAATCCCCCTGTTTGTAATGTGATAATTCAGGGAATGGCGGTGATGTTTCTCCTGGTCTTTCTGCAAAGACCGCATCATCACCGATCCAGCGGGATGAAAAAGCGCGCCTGCGGGTTGAACTGTCCGGATTGCCTTTTCCAGAGTGGAGCGTTTTAAAATGAAACACAATGCAGTCGCCTAAATCCATATCCCAGGATAGAATATCATATTTTTCCCTATTTGCCTCAACATCAGGAATGGAATCAAAACTTCCTGGCGTATAATCATATTCCAAATTTGTCATGAATTTGAGGGGCATAAACATTTTTCCCATTGTGTGGGAACCAGCCACAAATTCTAATCCCGATTGTTTGGGTACAGGATCCAAAGGTAGCCAAATGCTGCAGACTTGTTCACCATCCACACAGTAATAGGGCTGGTCATGATGCCAGGGGGTCTGTTCAGATGTTCTCGGTTCTTTTACCAATACATGTTCATGAAATAATCGAATTACATTTGAATGTAAACTTTTCCCAGCTATTTCAGCTGCGGGAGAATGAAATAAAAAATCTTTATATTCATCAATCTTGTCCCAGTTACAATAATCGTCATAAAAATCACCCTGTTGGTTTTTCGAAGTATATTGGCAGAAAAATGGCCCCGGATCTTTCCTGTTTTTTTCAATACCGCTCCCCAATAAATCCAGCCATTTTTGATCAAAAACACCTCGAAGACATATGGCGCCGTTCCGTTGAAATTCATCAATGTGAGATTGACTAATCATCCTTGGTTAACCCGGCCATAAAAAGTTTGCTGTACTTCCGGACTATTCATAACACCTGATTGGTCTTTATAACATAATGTGGCGACATAACGGGTTTTGCTGCCTATTGTTGGTGTAACTCTATGGAGTGAATAGAATCCGGCAAAGATCAAAATGTCCCCCGGTTCAACAGGCAAGGATAAAATACCCTTCTCATCCCCATTCAACACATCAGCTAATTTGGAATATTGGTCATTATCTTCATGTCGCAAGTTGGGGATACATTCAAAAATGCCACCGAAATCTGGTTTTTGAATCATCAGGGTAATGGTCACCTGAGATTCATCGTAATGCCATCCATGATTCTGTTCATTGCCCATTACATTAATGGTCAGGGCAGCCATAGGGTCTGCCATTTTGTAGAGTTTATGTCCAAGCACAGCAGATAAAAATTCTTTCAAGGGATCCCAATTGTATAATTGAGATAGTGCATGGGAAGGAGAAATAATATCATAGGGAATCGAGTTCAATGAGGTGGCCTGCAATTGCCGCCGGGGGTGATCTTTGGGTAATGATTTATCCTCATGATCTAGAAAGGGCGTATGTGTTTCACGGCAGGCATAGGATTGTTTGACCACTGAATCTGCTTCAGCCGTCATTCGATTTAATATATCTTCTTTTATAACACCTTTCATGATGGATGCACCATTTTCCCTTAGAGACTGTCCATGTTCATTGACCAATTGATGCCATTCAGGTGTACCACTTGGCGTCAGGGGATATGCATTCAAATCGATAAAATGATCGGGAGTGTTGTTCATGGGACAGGAATATTAATTGTTTTATCCCTTGTGATGCTCAATAAATTCTCGGCCTTATCATTTCCCCACAAAAAATGATCCGCTCTCAATTACTTTACATCTTTTGAATATTCATCCCCATAATATTTGCTGGTAATACTGGTATGAAACTTTTCAGCCCGGATGGGTTCATACTTAGGATTTTCCAGGTTTGGCAGCACCTCTAATATTTCATCTTCCCAAACGTAAATTGCCATAGGGAAGGATACGCGGATCTCATTCGTCAATTCAGATTCAACTGGTGGACTTACCCGGTGGGTTGTAGAAGGAAAAATATCATTACTGATACGCTGCATATAATCACCTGTATTGAGAATAATATCGCCAAACTTTGGATTCAGCCTGATCCATTTATTATTTTTTCGGTTAAGCACTTGGAGGCCAGCCATACTCTGGGTGGGCAAAATAGTAAATATATCAATATCCTCATGACCCAACATTCGGCCACCGCCTGAATCCAATTGTTTTTGGGACAAGGGAGGATAATAATTTAGGCGAAAACCAAAATTTGTTTTGGTCAACTTTTTATCATATAAATGGGGATCTTCCCCCAGATAAGCCAACATACTCTGCATGAGAGGGAGGATTAATTTTTCATGGGCCAATACAACTTCTCGGAATATCGGCTCGAAACCCGGTACAGGCCAAAATTCCGATTCTTGGTAATCAGAACCATTGTCCATATCAAATGCCCGTCGGCAAAAAACCCACCCTTCCACCAGGTCCGGATGGATAATGGTGGTCGACTTTATTGGAAAATAACCCTGATTGACAGAACCGAATCGACGGGCTTCGTATTTCATCCTGTCATCTAAAGTGGTGGATTCAAAAAATTCGATTATTTTTTGTTCACATTTGTGATACATATTTTGATGAATGCCATGATTCGTAATAATGGCAAATCCAATGTCGGATAATGCAGAACCCAGTTCGGCCACGAACCGGGGGTTGTCATCTATTAATAATGAAAAATCAATCGTCTTTATTGCAAAATCGTTATCAAATTCCTCCTGGTCCAGCTGTTCAGACAGGTAGTAATTCTGATTCTTATGCACCTGTTCATAGCGTCGGAATTCCTGGTTTTGGGATTTGATT
>CATMGX010000060.1:0-9607 GCA_950067765.1 uncultured Fidelibacterota bacterium | reverse complement strand
CATGATCTACATGGCCGATTGTCCCAATGTTTAAATGGGGTTTATTGCGTACAAATTTTTGTTTTGACATAATTTAAGATCCCTTCTTTTTAAGAGGCTTTTCCATGCGCCATTTCGATAATACTTTCTTTTACCGAGGCAGGTACTTCTTTAAAGTTTGAAAATTCCATATGAAACACGGCACGACCTTGAGTTATCGACCGCAAATCTGTGGCATAACCAAACATTCTTGCCAAAGGTACGACTGCATTTACTACATGCGCATCTTTACGTTGTCCCATACTCTCAATATTCCCACGGCGCGAATTAATATCACCCATAACATCGCCCAAATATTCTTCAGGCACAACCACTTCTACCTTCATCATAGGCTCCATCAATACGGGTCCTGCTTTTTTACACGCTTCTTGGATAGCCATAGAACCAGCAATTTTAAACGCCATTTCAGAGGAGTCAACATCATGGTACGAACCATAAACAAGCTCAACACGAATATCTTCAATCGGGTATCCGGCAAGGACGCCATTCTTAATGGCTTCTTGCATTCCTTGACTAACTGGTTGAATATATTCCCGAGGTATAGCACCTCCGACAATTTTATCCTCGAAATGATAACCTTTGCCCACCTCATTTGGCTCGACATTAATCACAACATGACCATACTGTCCACGACCACCAGACTGACGAGCAAATTTCACGTCGATTTTTTCAACACGCTTCGTAATTGCTTCTGTGTATGCGACCTGCGGTGTACCTACGTTTGCTTTTACATTGAATTCACGCAACAAACGATCGACTAAAATCTCTAAGTGAAGCTCTCCCATACCAGCAATAATTGTTTGACCTGTATCAGGATGGATTGAAACTTTAAAGGTAGGATCTTCTTCAGAAAGCTTTCCAAGCCCTTTTGACAACGCATCTTGATCAGCTTTTGTTGCCGGCTCAACAGACACCTCAACAACAGGTTCTGGGAATTCCATTGATTCTAACATAATCAGATTTTTTTCTTCGCAAAGCGTATCTCCAGTATGCGTATTCTTCAACCCAACAGCTGCAACAATTTCACCAGCAGATACTTTTTCTAATTCTTCTCTTTTATTGGCATGCATCAATAAAATTCGACTAATCCTTTCTCGCTTACCCGTATTTGGATTCGCAACATAAGAGCCGGCATTTAAACTACCAGAATAAACGCGCATGAAAGTTAATTTCCCTACATATGGGTCCGTCATTACTTTAAACGCTAAAGCACTAAACGAATCGTCCACACTTGGCTCTCTCGTTATGACTACATCAGAATCATCTGGATCATATCCATTGATTGAGCCAATATCAAGAGGAGAGGGTAAAAAATCATTTACAGCATCCAATAGTCGCTGAACACCTTTATTCTTAAAGGCAGAGCCACATAAGGTTGGTACAAATGTATTATCTAAACACCCTTTTCGAATTGCGGCTTTTAATTCATCTTCAGTGATTTCTTTTTCGTCTAAATATTTTTCAAGAAGATGCTCATCGTAACTTGCCGTTTCTTCTATGAGGTGGTGACGCCATTTTTCAGCCTCTTCGACCATATCATTGGGGATATCCCCAATTTCAAAGTGAGCACCCAATGAAGATTCATTATAAAGAATAGCTTTCATGGTAATTAAATCAATAATTCCCGTAAAGATATCTCCGGCACCAATGGGTAAAACAATTGGAAGTGGATTCGAACCTAAACGCTCTTTAATCATTTCTAATACATGATAAAAATCAGCACCGATTCGATCCATTTTATTTACAAATGCAATCCTTGGCACCCCATATTTATCAGCCTGTCGCCAAACGGTTTCACTTTGAGGCTCCACACCGCCGACAGCACAAAATACTGCGCACGCACCATCCAACACCCGGAGAGAACGCTCCACTTCTACAGTAAAATCAACGTGCCCAGGAGTATCAATTATATTAATTCTGTGATCCTCCCAAATAGCTGTTGTCGCTGCTGAAGTAATCGTAATACCACGTTCTTTTTCCTGCTCCATCCAATCCATGGTAGCACCACCATCGTGAACTTCACCAATTTTATGGGTACGGCCTGTGTAGTATAAAATGCGCTCCGTTAATGTGGTTTTACCCGCATCAATATGAGCCATAATACCAATATTCCGAACGTTACCTAATGTGATTTTTTTCATGGAAAAATATAAAGTTTATCTAAAATGTGCAAACGCACGGTTTGCTTCCGCCATTCTGTGCGTATCTTCTTTTTTCTTTATAGCACCACCTTCATTGTTGGCAGCGGAAATCAATTCTGCAGCTAATCGTTCTTTCATTGCTTTTCCGGAACGACCCCGTGCTGCATTTATAATCCAATGAGACGCAAGAAAAAACTGCCTGTGTTTACCCACCTCAATCGGCACTTGATAGTTTGCACCACCAATACGACGGGTTTTTACTTCTAACATGGGTGCCGTGTTTTTTAGGGCTAATTTGAAAATTTCAACTCCATCGTTTTTTGTACGAGATTTAATCGTATCCATTGCACCGTAAAATATTTGTTCAGATATACCTTTTTTACCACCGAACATCAAATAATTCATAAACTTAGCTACTTCAAGATCATTATAAATCGGATCGGGTAAAATTTTTCTTTTTTCTGGTCTTCTTCTTCTCATAATTATGCTTTTGGACGTTTTGCGCCGTAACGTGATCGGCTGGTTTTTCGATCAGACACGCCTGCAGTATCCAAAGTTCCTCTAACAATGTGATATCGCACTCCTGGTAAATCTTTGACACGCCCACCCTCAATCAATACGATGGAATGCTCCTGTAAATTATGGCCTTCACCCGGAATATAAGCAGCAACTTCAGCTCCGTTTGTTAATCTGACCCTTGCCACTTTACGAAGTGCTGAATTCGGTTTCTTAGGGGTTGTCGTATACACACGCGTGCATACACCCCTTTTTTGGGGGCTTCCTTTTAAAGCAGGTGTAGATGTTTTCTTTTTAACCCGCTTTCTTCCTTGGCGTACTAATTGGTTTA
Source organism: uncultured Fidelibacterota bacterium (assembly GCA_950067765.1). GTDB lineage: Bacteria > Fidelibacterota > Marinisomatia > Marinisomatales > TCS55 > TCS55. Next base: position 6,580 of record CATMGX010000060.1, on the reverse strand, counting down.
TCGTCGGCATTTCATTTCCATAAGAGCCGATAAAATTACATCTGAATTGAAATGTGCGGCAATAATATTCTGTTTAATTTTCATTTTATTATGCAACTTCTTTTTCGGGTTCTATTTCAGCCGTTTCTTCGTCTTTTTTCGAGGATAATTCCGGGTCCGAAACCAAGATATGCTTGAGATGTGGTGCCCCTGTACCGGCTGGGATTAACCTCCCCACCGCAACATTTTCTTTTAAACCGCGAAGATAGTCCGTTTTACCAGCGGTAGAAGCATCCGTCAATACACGTGTTGTTTCCTGAAAAGAGGCAGCAGATATAAAACTTTCTGTATTTAACGAAGCCTGAGTAATCCCCATCAATAATGGATTAAAAGTAGCCGGGTTTGATTTCCGCGATTTTGATGCCTTTTTACCATCCGCTTTTAATGCCTTATTAATTTCGAGATATTCTTTTTTATCCACAAGGATCTCTTCCTCTAATTCTGAATCACCGGAATCGGTAATCACAACCATTGACTGTAATTTCTCATTTGTTTCAAAGAAATCAGCTCTATTGATACGATCCTGAGGAAGGTACTGAGAATCACCTACTTCATCTATACTCACCTTTTGCATCATTTGACGCACAATCACTTCAATATGCTTATCGTCAATTTTCACACCTTGCAATCGGTACACTTCCTGAATTTCATTTACGAGATATTCACGAACTTTTTTGGGTCCTAAAATATTCAAAATATCAGCAGGAGATATACTCCCTTCACACAACGATGTACCAGCTGTAATCTTATCCCCCTCATGAACAACAACATGCTTACCATAGGGGATAGAGTATTTTCGCACAGCCTCATCAACGCCTTCTACGAGAATTTTTCGAATACCACGTTTGGTTTCACCGAATTTGACAATACCGTCAATTTCCGAAACCACAGCGGGGTCAGAAGGCTTTCGGGCTTCAAACAATTCTGTTACTCTCGGGAGACCACCAGTAATATCACGGGTTTTTCCAATCGCACGAGGAATTTTTACCAATGATTGTCCACGGGTAACTTTATCACCTTTTCGTACGACCAAATTGGCATTCACAGGAAGAATTGTTCCTCCTGCGACAATAGTGCCATTTTTATCAACAATTTCTACGTGAGGACTGAGGTTTCTGTCTTTGGACTCCACAATTACCATTTGTTTTTTTCCACCTTCGACGGATTCAACCTGATACGTTTCATTCTCAATAAAGTCTTTTAATTCCACAACCCCTGTTTGGCGTGCCAAAATAACATCCGTATAAGGATCCCATTGGAATAGGATAGTCCCTGCATCCACTTTTTCACTATCACCTACATGGAGATTTGCGCCATAGGGAACATTGTATTCCATTGTTTTTTTGCCATTTTTATCCGTGATAGCAAGTTTTGCGTGGCGGACCATACATCGTGTAACCAAGACTCCAGATTCATCTTTTGCATCGGCGACTTCAAGATTATCAGAATATTTTATCACACCGGCTCGTTTAGTATGCATTTCTGATTGTTCAATAATTCGCGTTGCAGTACCTCCAATGTGAAAAGTTCGCAGTGTTAACTGGGTCCCCGGTTCACCGATACTTTGGGCAGCCTGAATTCCAACGGCCGTACCCAGATCTACTAATTTGTGGTTTGAAGGATTCCATCCATAACATTTAGCACATACACCACGTAATGACTCACAAGTAAGTACCGATCTAATTTGAATTGATTCAATATTACTATCGGCAATCATATCCCCTTCATCGTCACGGATCATGGTGCCCGCTTTAATGGCTGCCTTACCATTTTCTACGAAATCTTCCAAAATAGTGCGCCCAAGAATTCTTTCAGATAAGGGTTCAATAATATCTTCGCCTTCTTTTAAGTCATCAGCTAAAATTCCATTAATCGTACCACAATCTAATTCTGAAATCACCACATCCTGGGCCACATCCACCAGCCGACGGGTAAGGTATCCTGCATCAGCCGTTTTTAATGCAGTATCAGCCAATCCTTTTCGGGCTCCGTGTGTTGAAATAAAATATTCCTGCACAGAAAGACCTTCTTTAAAATTTGAGGTAATGGGTGACTCAATAATTTCACCTTTTCCACCAGTCATGGATTTTTTGGGTTTTGCCATTAAACCACGCATTCCGGCCAATTGTTTAATTTGATCTTGACTTCCTCGAGCACCGGAATCAGCCATCATATATACGGGGTTAAAACCTTGATCATTTGATTCCATGCCATCCATCATCGCGGCAGCAATATTATTTGTTGCATGGGTCCAAATGTCAATGACCTTATTATATCGTTCTCCATCCGTTAAAACATGACGTTTAAACTTATCTTGAATGTCATCCACTTCTTTTTGTGCTTCATCAATAATATCGTGCTTTTTATCCGGAATCAAAATATCGCTAATTGCAATAGATATACCGGCTTTAGTGGCCGCATCAAATCCAAGATTTTTCAATTTATCTAAAAAAGTAACTGTCTTTTGATTTCCGGCTGTGAGATATGTTTCATTTACCAATTTACTCAGACGCTTTTTATCAATTAAATCATCAATATAGCTTACCTCTTCAGGAAGAATATTATTTATAATCACTCGACCAACCGTCGTATCCTTATGCCAAACACCATTGTGGCGGACATTGATAATTGCATTAATATCAACGGATTTATTTTCATTCGCGAGCAAAACTTCTTCAAACGATCCAAAAGATTTACCTTCACCCTTTGCCCCAGTACGTTTTCGTGTGAGATAGTAAGTCCCCAGCACCATGTCCTGGGATGGAAGTGCCAGAGGTTTTCCATTTGCCGGATGCAATATATTATGACTTGAAAGCATAAGCATCCTTGCTTCCATTTGAGCAGCCAAAGACAAAGGCACATGAACTGCCATTTGATCTCCATCAAAGTCAGCATTAAAAGCTGCACATACCAATGGATGTATACGGAGTGCTTTTCCATCAACCAATACAGGTTGAAACGCTTGAACGCCTAATCGATGAAGTGTCGGCGCACGATTAAGGAGCACTGGATGATCATGAACCACATACTCAAGCACTTTATAAACGACGGGATCCTTTTCTTCAATCAATAGTTTCGCACTTCGTGGCGTTTGTGCATATCCACGGGCAATCAATTCATGGATCATGTGTGGTTTAAAAAGCTCTAATGCCATATCTTTAGGCAATCCACATTCGTTTAGATTTAACTCTGGACCAACCACAATAACTGAACGGCCGGAATAATCAACACGTTTTCCCAATAAATTTTGACGAAATCTCCCCGTTTTACCGCGAATCATATCAGAAATTGATTTCAATGGGCGTCTTGTACCACTTCGAATAGCCGTTTTACGACGACTATTATCAAACAACGCGTCCACAGATTCCTGAAGCATCCGTTTTTCATTCCGTAAAATCACATCTGGAGCTTTGATTTCCATTAATTGTTTCAACCGATTATTTCGTATAATTATACGACGGTATAAATCATTTAAATCACTGGCAGCAAAACGGCCACCATCTAAAGGAACAAGCGGCCTAAGTTCTGGTGGTATAACCGGCAGGATGGATACAACCATCCATTCAGGTTTATTAATTTTTTTAACAGTGGTAATATCCACCAAAAATGACTTCACTACTTTCAGACGTTTAAGGGCATCTTGGCGTTTCTGTTTGGACTTGGAATTTTTAAGTACATCCTCCAATTCACGACGAAGTTCAACCAAATTCATCCGCGATAACATTTCCTTGAGTGCTTCTCCCCCCATGGTGGCATAGAAAAAGTCTTCATTATCGCGCTCTTCTTCACCAACCGCGTCAAAACCATATAGTTTTTCCAGCTCTAAATACTCCGGCTCATCAATCATCTCAAATTGTTCTTTATCACTTTTTCCTGGTTCAATCACCAAAAACTGTTCATAGTAAACAACTCTTTCCAAATTCTTAGTACTGATTCCAGCAAGATAACTTAGTTTCGACGGAATTGATCGTAAATACCAAATGTGTACTACGGGTACAGCCAAAGTAATATGACCCATCCGCTCACGTCGTACTTTTTTTCGAGTCACCTCAACACCACAACGGTCACAAATAATACCCCGGTATCGGATACCTTTATATTTACCGCAGTGACATTCATAATCTTTTACTGGACCAAATATTTTTTCACAGAATAAACCATCTTTTTCTGGTTTATATGAACGATAATTGATGGTTTCAGGTTTTAATATTTCACCATAAGATTTCTGTAAAGTACTCTCGGGTGAAGCCAATCCAATCGTTATGGATGAAAAGCCTTTTGATGTGTCTATTTTATTCGTTTGAATGAAGGTCAAAATAATTCTCCCTTAGTCTAATTCGATGTCTAAGTTAAGTCCCTGTAATTCCTTGATGAGCACATTGAACGACTCGGGTACTCCGAACGCCGGCAAAGCTTCTCCTTTTACAATAGCGTTATACGTTTTAGATCGGCCATCAACATCATCTGATTTGATCGTCAAAATCTCCTGCAAAGTATGCGCTGCGCCATATGCTTCTAATGCCCAGCATTCCATTTCACCGAAACGCTGTCCGCCAAATTGCGCCTTACCACCAAGTGGCTGCTGTGTTACCAATGAATATGGCCCTGTAGAACGCGCATGCATTTTGTCATCTACCATATGACTTAGCTTCATCATATAAATAGTACCAACTGTTACAGGATTATCAAGCTTTTCACCGGTACGACCATCTATTAATGTCGTTTTTCCCGTAATAGGCAATCCTGCTTTTTTCAGTTCGGCTTCAACTTCGTCCGGTGTGGCACCATTGAAGACTGGTGTTGAATAGCGTACACCCAATACTTCTCCCGCCCATCCCAGCATTGTTTCATATAACTGGCCTAAGTTCATTCGAGAAGGCACACCCAGAGGATTTAATACAATATCAACCGGTGTTCCATCTTCCAGAAAAGGTAAATCTTCTTCAGGTACAACCGTTGCTACCACACCCTTATTTCCATGACGCCCGGCCATTTTATCACCTACCTGTATTTTCCGTTTATTGGCAATATCTACCTTTGCCAACTTAAGAATACCAGGTTGAAGTTCATCTCCAACACGTAGTTTAAATACATTTTTTTCTAGTGTTTCTTCTAAGACTCGCCACTCTTTCCAGAAGGATCGCCACACAGCTTTAATCCTTCTCCATGATTGTTTGTCTTCTACCCATGTTTTATCTTGAGAAAAGCGTTCTAAATTGTAACTTTTTAATCTTTTTGCAGTGAGTTTTGTCCCTTTTTTAATTAAGGTACGTCCTGAAGAAATATCCCGAATACCATCAGAAACCTGGTCTTTAAGAAGCACGTTTAATTTTACATCTCGCGCTTCTTTTAATTCTCGTTTCAGAATAGCTGTTTCTTTCTGAATAATGAGAATGTTTTTTCTTTCTTCACCCCTGGCAGATTTACTGCGTTTTTCAAACAGCTTTGTGCCAATTACAACTCCTTTTACACCGGGATCAGCTCGCTTGGAAGCATCTTTCACTTCACCGGCTTTTTCTCCAAAAATAGCGCGCAAAAGTTTTTCTTCCGGTGTTGGATCTGTCTCACCTTTGGGTGTGACTTTTCCAATTAAGATATCACCATCCCGCACTTTAGCACCAATGCGAATAATACCGCGATCATCCAACTCTTTCGTTGTATCTTCACCTACATTTGGTATCTCAGCTGTTAACTCTTCTTCTCCACGTTTCGTATCCCTGACTTCAAGTTCGATTTCATTGATATGGATACTGGTAAACATATCATTTTTTACCAGACGTTCGCTAATTACGATGGCGTCTTCAAAATTATATCCTCGCCAAGGCATAAAAGCAACAGTAATATTTTTCCCTAATGCAAGTTCTCCCTTTTCAGTAGAAGTACCATCTGCAATGGGTTGGCCTTTTTCTACTTTCTCACCTTCTACCACGATAGGTCGTTGGTTTTGACAACTATTTTGATTGGTTCGCTTGAACTTTCTCATTTCAATAGTAATAAGGTTTTCCCCTTCAACCAATGTTAAATCTTCCGGTACATCATATGATCGAATAATTATTTTATCAGAATCAACGTAATGGACTCTACCGCTGACAGGAGCAATGACGGCAGATCTAGAATCTACAGCTACCTTAGTTTCAAGACCCGTACCAACAATCGGAGCATCAGGACGGATTAAAGGTACACTTTGTCGCTGCATATTTGATCCCATCAATGCACGGTTTGCATCATCATGTTCTAAAAATGGAATGAGGGAAGCTGCAACGGATAAAATCTGATTTGGAGCAACATCCATATACTGTACTTGATCGGGTGTTACAATGGGGAAGTCACCTTTTATCCGAGCACGAATGTGCTCACTTGTCAGCATTCCATCCTTACCCAGCTCTTCATCAGACTGGGCAATCATTACACGATCTTCATCGTCAGCTGATAAGTATTTAATTGAATGCGTTGCGTATGCATTACCATTTTTAATTTCTACTTTTCTATAGGGCGCTTCAATAAAACCATGTCGGTTCACAATCGCCAACAACGCTAAAGA
>CATMGX010000059.1:0-9737 GCA_950067765.1 uncultured Fidelibacterota bacterium | reverse complement strand
CCGAATTGAGAAAAGGCCATAGTGGAAGAGATTATGAGTGAGATTAGAATTCTCATGGCTGGAAAATAGGGTGATTTATCGAAGGAAAAAAGGGTGGGATAAAATTTCAACACCGTAACAAAACTTCGGTATGCTACGTCTCTACCAAAATTGTATTAATTTTAATGATGGCAAACATTCAACATTTACTGGATTCCCAACCGGGACCAAAATTGATCCTTGAAAAAATAGGGAAAATTGCTGTAGCATACAAAAAAGAAGTGTATGTGGTTGGGGGTGTTGTCCGCGATTTATTCCTGAATCGAAAATTGAAAGAGATTGACCTTATGGTCGTTGGCGATGGAATCGAATTTGCGAATTTGCTGGCTAAAAAAATGGGGATCAAAAAAGTCATTCCATTCCCTAAGTTTTCAACGGCTCATATTCCTTCCCGGCCCATACCGATTGAAGTGGCCGCTGCTAGGGAAGAATCCTATAATGATGATTCCAGGAAGCCAAAAGAGATTGTTTATACAGATTTGAAGGGTGATCTGTTAAGACGGGATTTTACAGTGAATGCCATGGCCATGAGTTTACTCCCGGATAAATTTGGGGAACTCCACGATCCCCATAATGGTGTGAAAGATTTAATGGCGAAACTATTGGTCACGCCGCTGGATCCGGATGAAACATTTTCAGAAGATCCGTTGCGGATGATGCGGGCTGCCTATTTTGCATCGGGCCTTGGTTTGAGGATTGAAAATGAATGTTTTGAATCTATGAAACGACAGGCAAAGCGAATCCAGATTGTTTCTCAAGAACGGATTACGACTGAATTCACTAAAATATTATCGACACCCAAACCATCAGTTGGGCTCAAAATCTTGCAAAAAGTAGGTTTAATGGAATTCATTTTTCCGGAGATTCATGTCATGGTTGGCATGGATCAAACGGGAGAATGGCATCATAAAGATATATTTCAGCATACCATGCAAGTGGTGGATAATGCAGCCCAGCTTTCAGATAAAATGAAACTGCGGTTTGCGGCCCTTGTCCACGATATTGCGAAACCAAACACACGGCGGATCGATAAACTGAAAGGGTACACATTTCATGGCCACGATGCTGTGGGAGAGCGGATGCTGAATAAGGTAGCCAGACGAATGAAACTGTCCAATGAATTAAAGGATTACCTGAAAAAATTAACATTGCTTCATCTACGCCCCATTGCATTGGCAAAAAAAGAAATCACAGATTCGGCCATTCGAAGGGTCATGGTTACTGCCGGTGAGGATTTGGATGATTTGCTTACTCTATGTCGCGCCGATATCACCACAAAGAATCCGAATAGAGTTAAAAAGTATATGGGGAATTTTGAACGGGTAGAAGCCAAAATGCAGGATGTAAATGAGCGGGATTCTCTCAAAGGGTTCCAATCACCGGTCCGGGGGGAAGAAATCATGGCCGAATGCGGATTAAAAGAAGGCCGCGTAGTGGGTCTGATAAAAAAAGCAATCGAGGATGCAATTTTAGATGAAAAAATTGATAATACCTATGAGGCTGCCTTTACGTATTTTATGGAGATAAAAGATAGTATAAAATCTGATAATACTAACGACTTGCCAAATGCAAGCAGGGGATCATGAAAAAAACTTATTTTCTTCAATTATTACTTTGTTTATCCATTGGATATGGACAGGAAATTTCCGGATCAATCAAGGATAAAATAACCAATGCATCACTCAATGGCGTGAATATAACGGTTGAAAATTCTGATTATGGTGTATCTAGTGACAAATCAGGGAACTATATGCTGGATGTATCGCCTTTTGAAACAGATCTAATGGTGAAATTTCACCATATTGGTTATACTGAAATATCGATATCAATTGGAAAACTTGAGAAGTCACCGCACATCAAACTTAAACCCCGCGTCCTTCAATTTGAAGCAATTGAAACCTCAGGAGAGAAACGAAAAGCAGCCATAGAAAAGGATTTACCTCAGACAGTTTCTATTATTCAGGCTGAGGCGTTTGAATTGCGGGCGTTCGTGGATGCGGCTGATTTGTTGGCCACTGATCATAGTGTCCAAATAGAAGAATCTCTCAGTGGCAGAAAAACGATATCCATTCGTGGTGGGAATGCAAATGATGTGCTTGTACTTTATAATGGATTTCGTCTCAACCGTCCATATGATAATGTATTCGATTTATCTTTAGTGGATATGCAAAATGTAGAACAAATTGAAATTGTAAAGGGCGGGCATTCCATCCTTTACGGTCCCGATGCTTTTTCAGGTGTGGTGAATATTGTTCCCAAAAACACGAAAGATAAACATGTGGGTTTTTCTCAACAATTTGGAACTTACGATTCAGGATTTTGGAATGTAAATGGCCAAGTTCAATTAAAGAATACATTTTTATCTCTCAGTAATAAAAAGGGGGCCTATAAAAGGATATTTGAAGGTCTTGAAATAGAAAACAGTGGTTTGTTTTCTTATTTAACGCACACTACTGTAGATATAAATAACAAGATTAATTGGAATAAAATTACAGGTAATCTGGAATTCAATCTAAACCGAGATTTGCAAACATTTAAAAATACGCGAGATTTTAATACCATTAATTCCACCAATGATCTTTTTGGCGTCCAATTCAATGGTGTTTTAGGCTTTATAGGGGAAGTAGATATTGCATTTGCCAATCACGGGATGACTGAAATTCAAGGTTTGAATAGTTATACAGGGATGGTATCCAGGAATTTGGATCATAATGCCCGAAAAGTGGAAACAAGAAAATATATCGATTTGAATCGATTTGAATGGATGATAGGTGTCCAAATGGAAAATTCCGTCTTAAAATTCTGGGATGATCAAAATCTTACAAATGTGAATCAAGTCGGGTTAAAAGGTGCCACATTGAATCGAGACCAAGTTGGCGTTGCTACCGTTTTGAAACTGCATTCAAAAGGAGATGATGATGGCCGATGGCTTACAGATTTGGATGTAAGTTATCGTCAAGACAGAGTGAAAGATTATAAATCAGATTTGGTATATCGAAATGATCATATTGGCGGTACAGAAGATTTGGCATTTATGAAGTTTGGGGATAATAGTTGGCAAAATAACATTTTCAAACTATCTACCATCGCATCAAAACGCTCTCCGGGGCAAACCATGGCATTTTGGGTCACCACTGGAAATAATATTAAATTTCCCACTCTCCAACAACAGATCAGTCTCACAGATATTCCTGTGGATCAGCCGCGAGCACTCGTACCCGAAAAAATGAAATCATTAGAAATTGGTGTGAACCTAGTTAGTCAACCCAAAGATGTACCTAACATTGATCAAATTGAATTTCAAGGTAGTTTTTTTAGGAATGATTATTCAGATAAAATGCGTGTGACCTATTTACTGGGAATGCCGGTGGGATTTTATGAAAATATAGGGCATGCCAATATTATGGGCATTGAGGGAAAAATAAAAATGAAGGCTTACGGTGGACGTGTATTCGGTGATATGGCCTTTTCAAAATATGATGTATCCGATTTGAGTGCATTCCCATTTAAATCCACCTTTAAAGTAACCGCAAGTATGACGGCGAAATGGAAATACTTTTCCATCGGTTCTCGTTGGTTCCAAGAGGGAGAACAGGTGGGTATGATTCATGTGCCTGATAAAGGGTTTAATGAAATTGAGCTTCCCTCATTTTCCAATTATGATATTTATTGGACCCTCAAAGTAAATATTGGTCCACTCAAAGGTCAATTAGCTTACTCCGGAAGAAATTTGAAAAAGAATAAAACATCCCTTGATGGTTTATTGCTTAGAGACACTCGAGAGTATTATACATTTAGCACAGAATTTTAATGAAAAGAATAACGTTACTCAGCACAATCATCATTCTTTTCTCATGCACAGAAAATCCATTTGGTGGAAATAAAAAAATAGCCAACAGAACGATTACGGGGAGAGTTGTTCTTGATCGTGTTGAAAGCTACCCCAATGGATTCCACGATGGTGTGTTCGTTTGGTCTGAAGGGCTAGGTCTCCAGGCAACAACAGATATTGATGGTACATTTGAATTGGTACTTCCCGCATCAAGCGAACAATCCAGTGGTGCCATTGTGGACGGAGATTATACCATTCATTTCTTTTTGGGTAATTACCTTATATCTAATATATCGGTATCATTTGCCGCAGGACAGGTAGTCAATGATAGTAAACTCATTAATATAAAAGGCGAAATTTCAAGAGATATTTCTCTCACAAGGGTTTTGGGTGTGCACACATCCATTTCGCCGAAAATAATCACATCCGGATTTGATAGTGAGGTAGAAGTTATAATCGAACTTACGCCGGACCGTCCACCTATTTTCATGAACATAAGAAAAGTTGTCACCCAAAGGGACGAAATTTATACAGGCCTATTATTCAAGGATGAAGAAACCAATAAGTTGATGTATTCTGTCGATATTGATACAGCCTCCACAATGAGGGAATTCATCGCCGGTCCCACCAAAAAAATCGTGATTAATTTTGATTATGTGAATGTGAATCTCCCTACGGGAAATTACGAAGTGATTCCCTATTTTATGATTGATAGAAAGGATATTCCTCAAGGTATTCTTAGCGCATTAGGGGCAGGGTATAATACTTTTTCAGAAAACTTTTTTAACCTTCCATTCTATCGAACCGGAGGAAAACTGGTGGTTCAATAAAAATGAAATGGACTGCTTTACTATTTTACGTTGTTTTTCTTTTCTTAGGGGCGTGCGAGGATAATCCATTTTTTGGGGATGACAAAATTCCAGAACGTGAAATTACGGGAAGGGTCTCCCTGCAATTTTCAGAGAATCACAGTGAAATTTATGTTTGGTTAGAAGGGACAGAACTAATTACCCAAACCGATGAAAATGGCGATTTTACAATGCCATTACCAACACCCAGTGAACAGGGTACGGGGTCCATCGTAACTGGAACATATAAATTATATTTTTACTTGGCAAACTATCGGCTGGAATATGTGACAATAGAATTATTAAATGGAGAAGTGGTCGAGGATCTATCTACAATTAGCAAAGAAGGTGAACTAAAAAGAATCGTATCGCTTAAGAATATCCTAACGCTTGATACAAAAATAAGTCCCCAATCATATATTTTAAGCGAGGATGATTCTATTACAGTTAATGTAAAATTAAATCCGAATAAACCTGAAGTTTTTATTAATACGATTGTAAGGGTATATGACCGGGGATATGTCGTTCGAACTGGGTTTTTAATTTATAATGACAATCATCAATTAATTCAAAGTATTGATATAGAAGGATCAAAAAAAAGACGAGAGGCAGTCATGTCTCCAAGAAAAGAATGGACGGCCGAATTTCCATTAAATAAATCCTTTTACTCCTCTAATGGTGAATATAATGTTATTCCATATATAGTGGTGGACAGATCGGATGTACCCCCAAAACTTGAATCGCTTATTGGGGCTAACCAAAAATCATTTGATCAGAATTTTATACTATATCCCTTGAAGCGTACTGGCGGCAAGTTCGTAGTTCAATAATATATCGAAAAACAATAAATATTTATTGATTAAAGGTGGTGGTTGAATTAATTTCACCGCCCGATTTTAATCATTGAGAGGATTGTTTTGTCAAAAAATCTAAATAATAAATTAGTTGCTGCAGCAGAAATTGTGTTACGTGTAATCTGGTATCTGTCTATTGCAGGAACCATTTTTTTTATGGGAAAAATGTTACTCGGCCCCGTATTGGAGATAACAGAATATACTTCAGGCCTAATCACACCTATTGAATTTTCCGTGAATGAACAGGGAACTGCTACATTTGATTCTGATCAAACGGTTCCGGTCCAAATTAATCATGCCAAAGGATATTTTCGAATCGACAGGCCGATTCCCACCACGCTCAAAGTCGTGTTTTTTCTTATAAACTTAGTGGTCTCGGGGTTGATTTTATGGGTGATTTATGTCTTGTGGAAAATTGTACAGTCTGTTAAACAAAAAAATCCATTTATTGTTTTAAATGGCCGGCGTCTTCGAATTATTGCTTTCTCAATGATTGGAATTGAGCTAAGCCAAGGACTTGCGAATTTGATTAAAATGTTATATTTGGAACCACGATTACAATTTGAAACCATTATCATTCAGTCAAAAATCCATGTCAGTTTTCATGTAATTGTGGCCGGGTTAGTCATTCTTGTAATCGCAGAAGCTTTTCGTATTGGAGTGGAAATGAAAGAAGAACAGGAACTCACCGTATAATGGGTATTCGCATTAACCTGGACGTGATGATGGCTAAAGCCAAGATACCTCTTGGTGATTTGGCAGAACGGGTGGGAATTACCCAAGCGAATTTGTCCATCCTTAAAACGGAAAAAGCCAAAGCAATACGATTTTCAACGTTAGAAAAAATATGTGAAGAATTGGGTTGTCAACCGGGGGATATCCTGAAATATGAAGCAGATGAAAAAAAATAAAAATGATTGACAACCAAAGGAACATTTTTGAGTCTAAGACGTGGCAGGTCTTAGATATTTTATCATAATAGAGGTAGGAGAATATAATGTTTGGAACAATGATTAATGCCATCACCGCACCTGGTGAAACATTTGAAATCATCGTTAAAGAATTTAACTTGAAACAAGCCTTAATGCCCATTGCCTTACTCATGGGTTTAGCAGTGGTTTCCGGGTTTGTACTTCAGGATTTAATTGCGGATATGCAATGGGAACAAATTGAAAAAAGCATCGAAGGAAATACGCAGATTTCCGAAGAGCAAAAAGATGAAATACTTTCAAAACAATACGATAGGGTTTATTCAGAAACAGGTATGAGTGCCATTTTTACTTATATAAGTATGGCAATCTCTTGGCCCATGCGGATCGCCTTTTGGTCTCTGTTTGCCATGCTTGCTGCTAATTTATTTTTAGGGGGCGGAGGAAAATTTGGTCAAATATTTACAGTAAGTGCATTTGCTTATATGCCATCGGTGATTGAATATATCATCAAAACACCTATTCAGTATATTTCTGACAATATGATGATTTTTACGGGATTGGGTGCTTTGGGAATTGGTGAACAGGGAGATTTCATTAACAGTTTTCTTGCAGGGTTGGATATCTTCGCTTTCTGGCGTGTATTCCTCATGGCTGTGGGGGTTGGTGTTCTTTATAATAAAACGACCAAAACTTCATTAACCGTTATGACAGGTTTATGGATATTTGGTTTGGTCGTATTTGCGGGAATTGGCGCAGCAGTTTCAGGCATGTTTGGATAAGAAAGGACATAACAATTATTAAACGACTATTATTTTTGATCCCTTTTACCATTGGGATCAGTCAATCCTATTCTCTGGGGGAAGCGATTGAAATTGCTTTAGAGAACAAGGAAGCGTTGAAAACATCGGCATTGGATTTACGATCATCCAGACAAGGTGTTAAAGGCTCTTACAGTAGGATTTTGCCCTCACTCCGGTTTTCGGGAAACATGAGCGAGTCTCGGTTTCCCGTACAGACCGGAGGTTATAATGAATCCACCGGAGAAATTACCTTAGACAAGATTAGTAGCCTAACAAGCTCATCTTCCAGTATTTCTCTTTCGCAGAATATTTATGATGGTGGTGTGTGGTGGAATACCATACGTCAGGCTAAAAACAGTTTTCGTATCGCAGAACAGTTTGACCGTCAGGTGATCACCAATATTATTCGAAACGTACATTCAGCCTATTTCAATTATCTCAAGGCTTCGCAGTTACTCGATGTAGCTCGATCTAATCTCATGAGTTCACAACAGCAGTTAGCATTGGCGGAACAAAAATATGAATTAGGTTCAGCGAAAAAAACAGATCTATTAAAAGCAGAAGTACGGTTTGGTCAGGCGAGAATAGATGTAATTAATAATGATGCAATGCTCCAAAATGCATACCGTACCTTGAAAAATGCCATGGGGTTAATAGGGACAGATCGAGATTTTTCTGTCGAAGAAGTGGAAATACCATTGGAGATTATTCCTGAAATTGATACTGGATTTGAACTGATTCAAAAATTTAATCCAAGCGTTAAAGCGAAGCAATATCAAATCACAAGCGCAGAACTTAGTGCAAAAATTGCCAAAGGATCTCGTTTGCCCACCATTAGTGCAAATGCCAGTTATTCCGGCAGTGCAGAAAATCTCGGCGATGCAATTACCAACAGTTTTAATGATCAAAAACGGGTCAATACAGGATTGTCTATTTCTGTTCCAATATTTTCAGGAAATAGTATCAGCACTCGAATTCAACAGGCGAAGATTGCTGTGGATAAACAAGAATCGGAATATTTGACCCAACTACAAGATCTATCCGTCCAATTGCAAAGTATGGTTGATCAATTAAATAATTACCAGGAAATTATCCCAATCAATGAAACTGTTCTCATTTCTGCAGAGGAAGATTTAAAACTGGCGCAGGTGAGATATACCCAAGGATCCACAATTATTTTAGAAGTGTTGGATGCGCAGGTTTCGGTAGTACGGGCGAGGTCATCTTTGATTCGTTCAAAATATGACGCTTATATTGAACAAGCAAATTTAAAAGCCCTTTTGGGAACACTGGATACGAATAAATAAATTAGAGGAGAAAACAGTGGCTAAGAAAAAATTAACTAAAAAGAAAAAATGGCTCATCTTTGGCGGCGGCGGGGTATTACTCGCCATACTGATTGCAGCAAGTCTGGGTAAAAAAGATGATGATGCCATCAAAGTGGAAACGGAAAAAGTTGTTCGACAAACAATCATTCATAAAGTGAATGCAAGTGGAAAGATCAAGCCGGAAACAGAAGTAAAAATCAGTGCCAATTCATCGGCGTGGATTGATTCTATTACGGTGGAGGAAGGTGACCATGTAAAAAAAGGTCAGCATTTAATTACGCTGGATCGGAAACAATTATTGTCCAATTATAATTCGGCAGCATCTTCTGTCCGATCTGCAAAAGCACGGTTAAAGCAAGAATTGGCCAGTAAGAAACGTGTAGAATCCATGTACGAACAAAATTTAGCATCGGACCAGGAATTGGAAGCGGTAGAAGCATCTTACGAAATAGCTAACAGTTCCCTTGCCCAGGCAAAATCCAGCCTTGAATCGAGAGAAGATGATTTGAACAAAGCACGGATTGTGTCACCTCAAGATGGGATTGTTACAGCAGTCAACAAAGAAGTGGGCGAAATGGCCGTGGGGGGCATGTTCCAAGCTGAAGTGCTTATGATTATCGCCGACTTGAATCGGATGGAAGTCATCGTTGATGTGAATGAAAATGATGTCGTTTCTGTTTCTCAAGGGGATACAACAGAAATTGAAATTGATGCATTTCAGGATACAATATTTTATGGTATAGTCAGTGAAATTGCACATATGGCGCAATCATCTTCAGTAGGATCTGCAGAGCAGGTGACCAATTTTGAAGTCAAAATTCGGATGATACAAGTGCCAGACGGGATTCGTCCCGGCATGAGCGCCACCGCCAACATAATTACAGATAAAAAAGATGATGTGTTGGTTATACCAATTCAAAGTTTGACGGTCAGGCCGGAAGGATCTGAAAAATTATCTTTTGGTAAAGGCAAGCGCTCAGGTAAAAAAGATGGTGCAAAAAAACCGAAGGCGAAGAAAATGGAAGAGTTGGTATTTGTCATTGCGGATAAACCTGGAGGTGTGCTCCGAAATGGTGTTGTGTCTGAATTGGATGACAAAAAAGG
>CATMGX010000058.1:0-9774 GCA_950067765.1 uncultured Fidelibacterota bacterium | reverse complement strand
CCCTGCCTATAATTGATAGATAAGCAGGGTTTTTTCTCCGCGATATTTGAGGGTGAATTTATTCGACGGTTTCTCCACCTAGAAGGTCTTCAAGTTTGAAGGCCCCATCACTCTCCATTTGTTTAGCAGATTGAACGATGGATTTTCGGGCATTTTCAACCTCCCTTTTAGGAACAGCTCCTTCGACAGGTTCGTACATGGCCTGTTTCTTTTTAGGTAAAATACCAACGACTCTATCGGAAATGGTTTGATCCATTCCCTTTAGAGCCATAGCCACAGCATCTAAATCCACCGCATTCATGAGATCTCGCAGTAGGTTGTCCGGAAAAATTTCAAAAATTGTATCAAAAGTTATTCGATATCTTTTAACCTCTTCGGCCATTTCCGGGTTTTCTTGCTCAAGGTTTGTCATAAACATTTCCTCTTCCTCTGGATCCATGGAACCTAGGATATCAGCCAGGTCTTTACCACCACCACGAGAGAAGGCCACCGTTTTTGGCAGTTGTTTTGCTTTTTTCTGAAGTCTGTTTGCAATTTGAACAACCGCTTCAAGAGGAATATCATTTAAATTACCAATATTTAAAAGGACTTGCCCTTTTACTTCTTCATCAATTCTGCTTAGAATTTTCATGCGTTTTTCACCGGGGAGTTGTGCGATTGAAATAGCAATAACCCGAGGTGTTTCGGTGGTTAACATTGCAATAACTTGCTCATCAGTTAAATCCTCTAAAAATGCGAAAGGTTTTTTCGGCTCATCGGATTCATCATTTTCTTGGAATTTCTCACTAACGAAAGCAAAGTAAAATTCTTCCATCACCTGTTTTTTTACAGTAAATGCAACCTGTTCCACGCCACGCATTGCGGCGCGAATTTTACGGATTTCCGTTTTGTCTAAATCCTTAAGAAGGTTTAACGCGAGGCTTTCTCCAAGGACAGAGAACAGGATGGCCACTTTTTGCAGGCCGGAAAGTCTGTTGTAATCTGAAATCATAATTGCCTCTTATTTTTTCTTTTTCTTCTTACCGCCATCATCTTCAGGTGGCTCCGCTGCTACGGGCTCCGGCGGCGCTTCTTCTAAAATCCAATCTTTTACAATTTTCGAAGCAGTTTGCGGCTGACCAACGCTCATAGAGACGACTGCTTGTTTCATATCGTTAACTTCACTTTGGAGCACACCAATATCTTCTATTGTTGGTAGCTCTGGTGCTGGTGCGGCAGCCTGTGTTTTTGATTCCCCAGCCCCGTCATCTTTTTTTTTAGGCCGGGGTGGGTAGACCATCCAAGGCGGCGGCGGCGGCATTTGCTGTTTTGGCTTATTCATTAAAACAAAAACCAAAACGACAACAAGGACAATCACAAGCGCGCCAAGGATTGAAACAAAAACAATCATCCCCGTATTGCTACCACTGGATTTGGCTTGATTATCCAGATCGCTTTGTACTTGGTTTAGCATGAACAATTTTTCAGCAATTTGGGAATCAAGACTGGCTTTTTCTTGTAATTTTTCTTGAACAGATGATTTGGCTTCGATAGTTGCAGAATCGGTTAAACCAGCAGTTCCAAGGAAAGCTTTGAGGTTCTGTATTTCCTCATTAATTGATTCGAGTCGCACCGAATCTTGTTTGAGCATGGATTCTTTTTCCATATCGTAGGATCGATCTCTTGCGGCTGATTCGAACTCAGCGAGTTTAGATTGAAAATAAAGTCGATCTTCTTGACGACGCTCTTCTTCCGTATCTTTATATGTTTCTAATTCCTTTTTCCAATCAACTTCTCCTAATCGTTCGCGCTGGCTTTCGAGAGATTCAAGTTTTTCAGCAATGGTTTTAAGCAGGACTTGTTCAGCTGATTTTTCATCCCGGCGTTCTTTAAAACTTGCGGTCATTATGCTAAGCACATCCCCTCTGGGACGGTTAAAACGGGAGGCAACCATGACAACCTGACGAATATTTTCAATCAATTCCGGCGCGGCCCCCTCTTGAAGAATAATGCTAATTTCCATATTTCTAATACTGGCCATGGCCGGGCGTTTTTCAATTTGTGTTCGGGAAACCACATTATCTTTTTGGGCAGAAGATTCCATACTAGTTTCATTATCTTCGTTGTTATTTTCGGGTCTTACCGGGGGAGTCTCCGCAGTAAAATCAAACCCTGGAATCGGCAACCCCACACTGCCCCTTGTGGGTGAATCTGTAAAATTTAACAGGTCTTCTGCTGCTTTCAATGATTCAATTGAACTACCGACACCACCCGGCGAATAGGTTGTTTGATTTTCATAAGCACTGCTGATTTCCAAATCAACACTAACATCAACAACATACTTACGATTATCAATTACCTTTTCGAGCGCACCGGCAATTCGCTTGCGCAAATCATTTTCAATCATCATTTTTTGGGCTAAATAGCCACTTGATTGACTAAAACCCACATTTAAAATAAATCCGATTGTGATGGCAAAAGACAATGCCACGTTTTTCCGCTTAATCATATCAACTCCCTTTATTCATATGAAATATTTTTAATTATCCCCGGTATCTTTTGTGCTGGCTTCTGTTCTTCCCACCGGTCCGCCACGAGGTGCTAAAAAGGTAATTTCAACACGACGGTTACGGGCTTTTTGTTGGGGGTTAGAATTATATTTTTGTATCAAACCAGCTGTAATTAATTCTGTATTTTTCCTATCTCTTGGTACAAACTCACCATAACCAACCGCTTCCAAACGCGTTGGGTCAACTCCTAAAGAAATCATTTTTCTGACGACAGCCGCCGATCTGGCACCGGAAAGTTCCCAGTTACTTGGATATTTTACACGCAATGCGGGTGGAAGCTGATCGCTATCAGTATGACCTTCGACTGCAATTTTAAAATAAGATTTCTCAACCGTTGGAATTATTTTTTTTAAAATGTCAAGGAACTCCGGTTTTGTTTCTGCCGAACCAGAGCGAAAACTGATATCAGATGAAATCCCAATGGTAACCCCTTTCGGGCTGGTAGTAACTTCAACCGGCTTTTCTCCTGTTTTAGGATCTGCCGCCATTTCTTCTACCATTTTTTGTGTTTCTTTTTGAATATCCCCAAGGGACATTGCCTGATTTTCTATTTCTTTCTTTTTCCCCACAGATTTTCCCATCCCATCCGCCATATTTTGCAGTTTGACCGGGTCAATGGTTGAGATAGCAGCCAACAATACAAAAAAGGCGAAAAGAAGCGTCATCATGTCAGCAAAGGTGCCAAACCATCCGGGCAATCCCTCTTCAACCAACCCCATTCCTTTGCGAATGAACTTCTTTTTTTCTTGAGCTGTAGCGGCCATTTAACTTACTCTGCTTCTGTTTTCCATTCTTTTGGCGGGATGAATGAATTGAGTTTTTCACGAACAATAATAGGGTGTTTTTTCTGATGAATTAGCCGAGCGGCCTCAACTTGTATACTTTGGATGGTGCTTGAGAAAGATATCCGAGTTTTAATTTTATCTGCCATGGGGAGAAAAAATAAATTAGCAAGCACAGCGCCATAGAATGTTGTAATAAGAGCGGCAGACATCCCAACCCCTAGAGTATCTGAACCACCCTCTCCAAAACCGGACAACATAACCACAAGCCCTATAAGCGTTCCAACCATACCCCAAGCGGGCGCCATTACCCCCATCGACTTAAACAACCCAGCCTGTGTGCTTTCTCTTAATTCTCGATATTCAATTCGCGTATTTAAAATTTCAGTTATTTCTTCTAGAGAATATCCGTCAATCACCATTTGAGCACCATCACGGAAGAAGAAACTTTTAATATTTCCAAGATGGTTTTCTAAATCAGCTGTACCTTTACGCGCCACCTCAGAAGTTTCAACAGCTTCATCAACAATGTTTCCAAGAGAATCTTTGTTTCCCTTAAAAACGGCGCCCATGGCTGCCCCCAACTGAAGCACATCTTTTAATGGAAAGGCGACAGAAACAGATGCAATCATTCCACCCATAACAATACCAATACTTGATGCAGATCCAAACATGCCTAAATCAGGCGTCATTAAAAAAATACTGCCAAGAATGGCTCCCATTCCTAATATTATTCCTACAAGGGTTGCAATATCCATATCTATTCCTTAATCATGCTGGTTGATTTCAAACGTTTTTCATGCAATGCTTTGAGCACATTTCTTACATCATCATATTCTGGATCCATGCGTAAAGCAAGATTCCAGTTGATAGTTGCGCGCTGAAGATCCCCCAGCTTAAAGTAAATGGAACCGCGTCGGGCATAGGCCAATGCTAAGTTTGGATTTGCATCTAATGCTGATTCCACTTCTTGTAGCGATGTTCGATAGTCTCCTACATGGAAATATCGTAAAGAACGAGACAAATGACGCATTGCTTCATTCATTTTTTGTTCATTTACATTATTATTTAGTCGAATTGCTTTTAGAGAATCTTCCAAAAATTTGGAGTGTTGTTCCATGGCCGAAAGCCGCGTGATTAAATTTCGCATTTCATTGTTCATCATCCCCATAGAATCCCGAAGGGTAGTGACCATATAATCAGCCAGCATTAGCGTTGTGTCCATTTCTGCCATATGAACGGGACCTGGGGCATAAACGGGTGGCGCCGGTCCGCTGCCCGGCGTTTTGATGGCAGACCCTCGGGGCGCTGTGATTTCAAAACCGATAGTCAGGCCCGCGTGGCCTTCCCAATACCGATCTTTCCATTTAGGTAATTTTTCTATGTGGGTGAACCCTAGGTTCAGGCGATAATCCGAGGTAAGGGGGATGCGGAGTCCCACATTGATGCCATTCCCGTCAAATTCACCCACAATATCTACACCACCCCATTTTTCCAGATAAGGGGTATTAATAATTGCACCAGCAAAAACACCGGCATTTGTTCCGGTTATTTCTTCCGTAAGTGTATCCGTATTTACCGTATCGATTGCGCCAAAGCCGCCCGTCCCAAAACCGATAAAGGTATTCATATTGTATTGTCCCATTTGCTTTTGGCTACTTACAATTCCAAAAAAGGATAATTCTTTTGGGTCAAGGCTTAGGCCCTTGGTATTATTTTCAAATACAATATCTTGGAGGCCAACTGTAAATGCAATATTCTCTCGTACATATACACGACGCTGGAGATGAAACCCAAACTCTACAGGTGCTTTATAAGTTGAAATTTCCAGATTGGCAAGACGGGTGGTGTCGGCGCCCTGTGCCGTAGAAAAACCAAATGTCCACCCATTCGTTTCCAGACTGAAGTATGCACCCCCAGCTGTATTAAATGGGGATAAATTGTGAAGCTCAGATCCAAACCCCGCAATAAACAAATAAGGAGAAGGTCCTACCGTTGTATATGGAATTTTCATCATGGGTCCGGGTCTTAGATAAGCAACGCGGGTTGCGCCAAAGATTGTGGATAAGGCAATGAAGGATAATAATAAAAAGCGCCGCCGCTGTTTCATTGGATACCATCAACTTGTTTTAATTCCATTTTTGCCAAACGGAAATATTCACTCTCCGGGTACTGTGATACGACATTTCCAAAGGCAATTATCGCTAAAGATTCATTACCCATTTTTCGGTGCAATAGTCCTTTTTTCACCAGCGCATCGTCAATTCTTAATTCACCCGTAACTGTGATTTTATTCAGGAGAGATAGCGCCTTTTCATATTGTCCCGTTTGCTGATACGAATCAGCGGCCCAGTATAAAACATTTTCAATTGTTGTTTTAGGGGCACCTTTTAAATGAAGCATCGAAAACTTATCCAGCGCCGTTTGGTAATCTTCCCGCTGATAAGCAAATACGCCGGCCATGTATATTGACGGATTAAAATCCAAAGTTGGTTTGGAAATTGGTTTTTCCGGCGATGGTTTGATGTCTTTTTTTGTAGATAATTCTGAATTTTTAACGGGGCGGTTTGAAACAATTGCTGGTTGAGCTGGTTTTGTTTTGACTCGTTTTAATTCAACCAGACTTTGTCTGAGTTGCCCATTTTCCTGACGCAGTATAGCCAGGTCTGATTTAAAGGAATTTTCCAGTCGTTCAATGCGGTTGTTTATCCGTCCCAGTGTCGAAAGTAACTCTTTGCTGGAAGCCATATAGACAGAGCCGCTTTCAACTTTTTTTATTTTGAAGGATACTTCTTTTGAAGGCTTTTCAACAAAGCGGGAATAAGTCTCAGAATTATTTGCCGGCTCAATAACAATACCAAGATCCAAAAAGAATATTTCTGAAAGAGGTATCTCCTGAGCAGGAAGAGAACAAATTATAAGAAGGGTTGTCAGTCCTTTAACTATCGGTTTAAACGGGGAACCCAATCCCATTATTCGTATTCTTCCCAGTCAATGACATAGGAGTAACCGATAAATGACCCAAAGTCATGGGGGACATAAAGTTCAAAGGCTCCCGTTGCACCGGGCAACAAGGTTGCATCTGTTGTGATTCCAGAATCAAAGGTATGATACCCACCCCTCACAAATGTAGTCAACGTTTTTGTTTCACCACTCCAGTTTTTACGGAATACAAAATCTACTTTGACAAAATCAGCTCTCCGCCCACCAATATTTTTAAGTTCACCAGTAAAGACATAGTTTCCTTGGACATCTTTCTTTTCGGTAATATTACCGACCAACACACAGTTGGCGGAGTATCTTTTTGATGCACCTCTTGCGGAAGAGGTATACTGAGGTTCTGCAAGTTTAGGCATGGGCGGTGGCGTATAGCTATCCCGCACTTGCTCTGGCACGTATTCCGCCTGTTCTTCTGTAATCACATTATCTACCATCCTGACCACATCTTTTCGATTTATAATCAGGTAACCCAGTAGCGTTTCAACTTTCAATGATTCCTCATCTTGATAAATCACTTTACCAAAAACGGTTGAACCATTTTTCATAATAATTTCTTTGGAGTAAATGGCAAGGGGGTTAACCCACATCTTGCTGAGCGCCTTTAAATTTTCTAATTCTTCATTGAGGTATTTTAGCTCAGCAGTCATTTTCTTAATTTCAAAACTGAGTTCATTGAGAATATAATCTTTGCCGGGGTCTGGTGTGAATTCTACAGCATCGGGTGGGGGCTCCTGTGCGTTTTCGGCCGTTACAACCTTTGGTGGCGGTGCATCAGATGATAATTGGAGATCTCCCAGTTTAACATTTTTATCAGAAACCTCAACCGGTGAACTTAGCTTTCCCTCATCACCTGCGTCAGATTCCAATGTATAATTGCCGGGCAATACCTTTTTGAATTCAAAATTGCCTCCGCCTCGCCCCAGTCGTTTTTTTGATGTTTCTGTTCGCTGAACTTCGGTCCCATCTTCACCTAAAAGTAAAACCGTAGTTTTAACGATACCATTCCCCGCAGCATCAACAAGGGTTCCCGAAATATTTCGGGGTTTTTGTGCGAATAATGTTGTTACCAAAAGGGTGAAAACCATCCCAATGAATAGTTTATTAAATTTGGTTCTTTTTGCCATTTATCTTTACCTCGGATTGTGTGGCACCTAAAGACTTGAGTCATTAGGTACGAAAGTTTAGCTATGTTCTGTTCTCGAATCAAGTCAAAAATATCAGTGAAATCTTTGAGGAGAAAGTGGAAACTTATTACGTCATTTCCAAAAGTCCTCATAGGTTTTTTTACGTTGTAATAAACTATCCTGTGCTAATTTTACCTTTGCACGCATTTCACTTGAAAGATAAAGGGAGAGTGCTTTATCATAAGATTCAAGAGGAAGCTCAAAATCCATTTCATCCTTTTTCTCATATGCACGCCCCGTCCAATAATAAGGTGCTCCCATTGTATCAATAGTTGCCGCTGCTTTAGCAAAAGATTGGATGGCATCCCACTGGCCATTTTTATGTCCTTTTTTATGATCGGTTTCCCCCTTTGCCATATATATATGGTATCGAGCCGTACTGTTTTTTGGATCAATCTCCAGTATTTTTTTGTATTCATCAAGACTGTTTTTTGATTTTGCCAGAGCTAACCGGGCATCAATGATTGCGGTTCTAAGATCTGTATCATCTGGATGGGCAAGCAACAATGAATCGCCCATGGTGATTAATAATTCAGGGTTTCTTGTAGCAAATGAAACCGGCCTACAACCCTTATATATAAGGAGCATCATTATACAGAAAGGAATAATTTTAAATTTTTTCAACCGAATGAAACCTTAATTGTTGAATTAACCCTCAAACCAAAATAATTTTTGGTTATCTTTAAAGTCACGATACATATCCTCCATTCCGTTAATTACAAAATAACGATCTTGAATCTTACTATAGTCAAAGCGGGTCAGAACAACTTCTTCAATATCAAAGGGTAAAAACTTAGAATGGTTCAATTCGCCCTTGGCACACTGGACCACATTCAGGGTTTCATCAAAAGATGAAATGATACCAGCACCGTAAATTTCATAATCGATGTCATTTTTAATCCGCCTAAGCCGATCGCTTTCCCCCGTATTTTTAATGAGACCAAACTCATAGGTCCACCAGGCAAAGTTCTGCAGCCGTTTTAAATTATGGGCCACAAGCTCAGGGCCCAACCCCCGTTCGTCACGCAGAATTTCATCTCCCAGGAGACCCACGCCATGCATGTAGTCAGCATAAGCTTTATTCATCAAAAAAGGAATATGCCCCTGAATATCATGAAATATATCTGGTTCCGGCGTATAGCCCGCATCGTTTTGAATATCTACATGGGCATATTTTTCTGCAAAACGAGGGGACTTTCGAATAATATCCGTCACTGGGAATTTTCGTTGGGCATTGAGGTCAAAGAATAATTCCTCCGATAAAAATCCGGCCACAGGAATGAGTTGCCAATCAGTAGAGTTTTCTATGAGGGGAGAGATTGCTTCAAACTCTGGAAATCGATCCCGGGGGATGGGCAGTGTTCGCATACCCAACAAATATTCGCGGGAGACATATTGATTCAGTTGGAGCTCTAGGTTTACAAACAGGTCTTCCCAGATACCATTTTCTAGGTTATTTACATTTTGATAATCCTGCAGTTTTACATAAGGATCATCCATGCCAAAAATCTGCACACCGCTAATGGCATTTGGAATCACATTTTTGAAGAGGTGGTCGTATTGAGTGTATTCTTCAGTCATATAGATAAATACAATTTACAAGCAAGGAGCCCTTTGGTCAAATCACCAGAGCCAAATATAAGTGACAGCACCATTTCTGCGCCCAAGGTCCGGATCTCGAGGTGATCCACAATCGGCACGCATTCCTGCAGATTTGGGGTCAAATAAATCATAGTTTTCTCCAATAATCACGGCTTGAAATCGACCCGTCTGATCTTCGCACCATTCTCGCACACCACGCTTTAAGGCACCGGTCCCGTGGCCATGAATAACCTTGATGGCCCGGGTTTTACCGCCAAAAACGCAGTCACTCACCGCCGACTCCAGTTCAGACAGGGCCCGATCAAGCGAATAACCCCGATGTCCAATATCGATAATTTGAAATCGTGCTGACATAATCAGGATGGAGTTTCCGTAACTTTCACAATTCAATAAAAGGATAAAAATGGAATATACAATTTTAGGCAGAATGGGAGAAAAAGTATCCCGAATCAGCTTGGGAACATGGTCATATGGCGGCGCCAATACCGTGGGGGAAAACCAGCCGATAGGCTGGGCGGGTCAAGAGGATTCGGATAGCCGCACCGCATTGCAAAAAGCATTTAGTGTTGGCATCAACCATTGGGATACTGCAGACGTTTATGGTGATGGAAGATCCGAACAAATTATTGGCGCTATGTGGGATGAAATTCCCAGAAA
>CATMGX010000057.1:0-9974 GCA_950067765.1 uncultured Fidelibacterota bacterium | reverse complement strand
ATTCTGGAGAACATATGAAAACATATTTTATTACCCTCTTAATTCCAATATTCATTGGATGTCAACCGCCACAAGCTTCGAGACAAGATATAAGATTTGTTGATATATCACACGAACCTTCGTCAAGTACATCAGATATAGTCTTAGGGTCTGTTGCAAAACAATATCAATCAGATGGCAAAAAATTGATTGATGTGGCCATGTCCGATACTGCTGGATTTCTCAGGTTAGGAGAAATGTGTGAAACTTTTGGTCCTCGGATTAGCGGTAGTGAAAATTTAGAAAATGCCATTGACTGGATTCTGTCGGAAATGGAGAAGGATGGATTAGAAAACGTTCATGGGGAACATGTAATGGTTCCCAAGTGGGTTCGCGGGAATGAATCAGCTCAAATGATTGCTCCCTGGAAAAAGGATATGGCCATGCTGGGACTTGGTGGAAGTATTGGTACACCACCATCGGGAATTACGGCGGAAGTTATGGTGGTGGGAAGTTTTGATGAATTAACGGAAAGGGCCAATGAAGCAAAAGGAAAAATAGTCCTTTTTAATGTTCCATTTACCAATTACGGAAAAACGGTGCAGTATCGTTCCCGAGGAGCCGTTGCGGCAGCGGAGGTGGGAGCTCTGGCCAGTATTATTCGATCAGTGGGTCCTTTTTCAATGAATACGCCCCATACAGGAAATAGCCATTATAAAGATGGCGTAGAAAAAATCCCCCATGCTGCAATTACGGTAGAGGATGCAGCCATGATTGGTCGAATGGCAGCCCGAGGTCAAATGGTTAAAATCAAATTGCAGATGGAAGGTCATTACGAAGATGATTCGCCCTCAAGAAATGTGGTGGCGGAAATCAAAGGTAGTGTGTATCCTGATGAGGTGATTGTTATGGGTGGCCATATTGATTCCTGGGATGTAGGTCAGGGCGCCATGGATGACGGCGGCGGATGTGTTGCTGCTTGGCAGGCGGTAAAATTGATGAAGGATTTAGGTCTTCGTCCAAAGCGAACCGTTCGGGTGGTTTTATGGACAAATGAAGAAAACGGATTACGGGGTGGCAACGCCTATAGGGATGCCCATAAGGCATCATTGGATAACCATATTTTAGCTATAGAATCCGATGCGGGCGTATTTAAACCCAGTGGATTTGGATTTAGTGGAACTGATGATGCATTAGCCATATTGCAGGATATTGGTACCCTATTGACACCAATAGAATCTGGTATTATTACGAAAGGCGGTGGTGGAGCTGATATTGGACCGATCATGCGTGAAGGAGTTCCCGGTATGGGGTTGAGAGTTGAGGGTTCTAAATATTTTTGGTATCATCACACCAATGCGGATACTTGGGATAAACTAGATCAGGATGAATTTAATCGATGTGTGGCAACCATGGCTGTTATGGCATATGTGGTTGCGGATATGGATGAGAGGCTCCCGAGAGAGAAAACAAAATAACAAGTTGGTTCAGGGAATGATAAATTATAATTTTGCGCCCTCGAGGTAACCCCATTGTGAATAAATACATAGCCATATTGATCATAAGTATATCCATGAGTCTGATTCCTGCTCAGGATCATCGGGCCACCATAAGCTCCGGTCCCATTGATTATATAAAAGAGGCACCGATTCTACCGTTGTGTGCGGTTCCAACGATTACTGAGGAGTTTATGGAAAACCACATGGCGAGAATGAAATCGGAATATCCGGATGTGTATGACCGAATGCAAATTCCACCGGTCCGTTATAAATCTTCAAATGTGGGAGATATTCAAAAATTTTGGGTGATGGTTGACGACGGGTCCGGCGGGACGAAAAGTGAGGAAGTGGTAGCAGAGTTGCTGGCAAAGGGGAGTCAGACAGCCATTTGGGCGGATACAGTCGAACTATCAAGTTCATCAAATATATCCGCATCACTGGCAGCAGATTACTTAAAATTGTTGGAAGAAAGTACGCCAGCAGGTTCCCGAGATTCCTCTAAAGGCATATACGATTTAGAATTGGAATATTTTGGATCACCGCCAAATTACGACGGCGATGGCATTGTAGATTTTTTATTTGCGGATATTTTCTCTGGGGCAGGCGGATATTTCACAGGACAAGATCAAACCAATCAATCTGGAAGCAATCAACGAGATATTGTTTATTTAGATACGCACTCAAGTGTGTCTTACGTCCAAGGTACATTATCCCATGAATTGCAGCATTTAATCCATTATAATTATGATAAATATGAAACAGTTCAATTCAATGAGGGATTGAGTGAAATGGCCACCATTATCTGTGGGGGTTATTATATTTCTCATGGGCATTATTTAAATCAGGCAGATCAAATTGGGTGGGCATGGGTGTCCGATGCAGCCCATTATGCCATGGCATCTTTATTTACAGTCTATTATGTAGAACAATTGGGAGATGGTGCGATCAAAGAATTTGTCCAGCTCAATGCCGGGGGTAATGCCATGCAGAGTTGGAGCGCATTTGACCAATTGTTAACCAATCACAGTATGGGAAAATCATATCGAGAATGGCTCGTGGATTGGTTTACTGCTAATTATTTGGATTATAAAGCCCTTGATCCGAAATATGGATATGATATATGGCTTCCTATGAGAGCCCGGTCAACCGAAAAACACATATCGGGTAATGTGGAATCGGCCGGTAATTCTCTCATGAATTATTCTCCAAATTATGTCGAATACCAATCGTCTGTGGATTCAATGGAAATTACATTTACTGCAACATCCAGTGGGACGCCCCATTTTCGATCCATAGAATTCAATGATTCATCTGCAGTTGTAAATACACTTTCTAATGGGGTAAAACATTTAGTCTATCACGAGAATTCCCTCAAAGTAAGGACCGCAGTTTTTGTTGTGGTGAATCAGCAAAACACTGCCATGAAGTATGATTATGTATCCACAGGAACAGATGCATCTGGTTGGACGGGTTTTGTAGAAATTGCCCATGATGATGGATCAGCAGATTTATTCACAACTTCAGACGGGAGTCAATTTGGTTATCTTGGTTGGGGGAATAATCATACCGGTTGGGGGTGGGGTGTCAAATTTGATCCAAAAATGGCCATCAACCAATTAGTTAAAATAAGTTTGATTGTAGCCTTTGACCAGGAATTTACCGGTTCAGGAACACCGGCTGGAGCCGATAAAGATTTTAATATCCATGTGTGGAATATTTTAGACGATGATGGAAATGTTGAAAATGTTGTGGAACCAATCCATTGGTCTACCCAAAGGTCAGGTATCACGGGAAACTGGACTGTTATTGATATGACCCCCTATAAAGACAAGGTATCCAACCTTGGGGAAATTGTTATTGGTATTGTTGATGATGATACCGTAGGGACCTACTTTGCCATGGATAAAAATGTGAATGGCGAAAACTATACCTATGCCTATAATTATAATGGCAGTGGTGTTTTGGACCCACTCCAGGGTTTTTCCATCAGTGGAACCTCCCTTGATGGTTGGAACTATGTTATGCGGGCATCATTTTATATTGCCGATTCAACAATTCCTGATTTGAACGCTGGGTTTATGCAGAATCCCGTCTTCACAGATGAACTAAACTTGTTCATTATTGGGAATTCTGTTATGGGTGCCGATAATATGGTCATTACGGCTAAAAATAATGGAATTGAAACCATTCTTAGTTCCCAATCAATGGCAGGAAATGATAGTATTTTGGTTACAGAAAATTATCGGCTTTTTACCAGCGGTGCTTTGGACATTAATGCCAGGGGTACTTTTCTATACGGTAGGGATAATATTGATACGACTTTTACATACAATGTGAATTATACATTGGCAAAAGTTGGGGGTGATATTGTTTCCAGGGACGATAATTTTATCATGAACATTCCGGAAAATAGTTTACCTGAAAATAGTTATATCATTATTGGCAGTGATGATATGAACCCGTCGACCCCAATGATGCTTTCTTTATTACCGGAAAAGTTGAGTTCAATTTATACAGTAAGTCCTGTGGGAAAAGAACTGGCGAATGGTGCCCGAATAGCAATGGATGTTGGTCACCATAATCCTGAAGATGTGTCCATTGGATACTGGGATGGTGAGTCCTGGCGTGAGTTAAGAGCATTTGTTTCTGATGACAGAAAACGGATCGAAGGAGTTGGCTCCCATTTAGGTGAATATACCTTAATTCGTCGTGGAAGCGGTATGCCATTGGCCATAAATGATAATTTACTCATACCAACGGAATATGCATTGTTTCAAAATTATCCTAATCCATTCAATCCGGAGACAATGATCCATTATGATCTCCCTGAAAGTGGATCTGTTTCATTAATGATTTACGATATTCTTGGAAGGGAATTGGTTACGTTAGTTAATCAATTTCAGCCCGCAGGCCGGTATCAAATTTTATGGAATGGAAACAATGAAAAGGGTACACCAGCTGTTAGCGGTGTCTATTTCTATCGTATTTCATCCAATGGATTTTCCCATACCAAAAAAATGGTATTATCCAGATGAATCTGCGGAACATATTTTTCTTAGCCTTTTCGTTTCTCCTTTTCATGTTCGCCTGTGAAGACAAAGTGGATCCCCATTATGAGATAATATTTGAACCAACCGAACTTCAGTTTGGTAAAGTTGAAGCGAATCAAATCATGTCACAGAAAGTTCGCATAAAAAATACGGATAATTCGACGGGTGCATTTACCGGTGAAATTAATATTATGGATTCTCCTAAATTTACGATGGATTTTAATGGTGTACTGACGCTGCAAAAAAATGAATCGAAGGAAATATATATTACCTTCCGACCTTCATCAGTGGAATCTTATACAGCGAAACTAACGGTGTCGAATGAAGAATCATTTGCTGAAATGTATATAAATGGTGAAGGGGTATCCCCTGTTTCTTTTACTTATTCACCCAATGTCCTTGAGTTTGGGATGGTGGAAGAAGGCGGTTATAAAGATATGGATTTAACCGTCACCAACAATGCGGATTCCGGTTTTGATTTGGAAATAGATTTTTCTGTTTCTTCTAGTGAGTTCTCCTTTGTTGATGGTGTGACCTCTCATATAATCCAACCGGGAAAATCTCAAGCGATTCCCATAAGATATTCACCCACAACAACGAGCGTAACCAAACAATTAATTATTAATCATAACAGTTCGGTTAAGACAAATCCAATGAAAGTAACCCTCTCAGGAATTATGGACAAAACGACTGACATAATTTCAGCAATTTCCGATGGATGGGATGCTTTTGAAAACAGTGATTATAGTGGGAGTTCCTCTCAATTTCAGATAGCGATAAATTTTGCCAATACCCATGAATCTTACGACAGTCTTAATGCCGAAGCAACAGTAGGCCGGGGTTGGGCTTTGAGTTTCGAACGAAAATACTATGGTGGATATTATGACTTCAGTACCTCGTTAGATAAATTCAATGCTTCCATCTCAGATAATACAAGGTTAGATGCCTTAGCTGGTAAAGCAATTGCCGGTAGATTAGTGAATGAATATGGGAATTCCATTGAAGCTGCTATAGATTTATTATCCCGTAAAGCAGATTATCAATTTTCCCATAAAACTTCTGTGGATTATAAAGATGTACGAATGTCACTCATCCAATCTTATTACAATACCGGTATGTTTACGGAGGCCGCAACTGAAATGGATCTTCTTGATCCAGCGAATGCGCCCCATTCAACAGATCCATCTTTGTTGTTAGCTTCAATTCAAGCTTTATCCGGCTCTCTATAATTGGAATTACAAGGTAAAATAGCCCTTATCACTGGTGCCTCCCGCGGTATTGGTCCCTATATCGCAAAATCTCTTGCCCAGAAGGGTATGACCATCATAGCTGTTGCCCGAAGTGAAAAGGGACTTCAGATTACCCAATCAGAGGTTGAAAGTAATGGGGGCATTTGCCATGTACAGCCCTTTGATTTAACAAACATAAATGGAGTCGAAGATTTTATTAATGGTGTGTGGCTGAAACATGGCTCAATCCATGTATTAGTAAATAATGCCGGTGTTGAACATTATCAGCATTTTGACCGACTCAGCAAGGATGAAATTTCATTAATCTTAAAAACAAACTTACGGGGACCACTAGAACTCTCACGCGCAATTTTTCCAAAATTTATTGAGCAAAAATCAGGTCATATTATAAATATAGCTTCATTAGCAGGAAAAAAAGGCGTGGCATATAATTCAATTTATTCTGCTTCGAAGGCAGGATTAATCATGTGGTCTGACGGGATGCGCCAGGAATATAAAGATTCACCGGTAGATATCTCCGTTATTTGTCCCGGTTTTATATCTGAAGCTGGGATGTTTCATGACGGACATTTAGCACCTCCCGCATTATTAGGTTCTTCTCAACCCCAAAAAGTAGCCGATGCAGTATTAAAAGCGCTGCGAAAGGGATCTTGTGAAATTATTGTAAATTCCGGACCGATTCGCCCCCTGTTGGCATTGGGACAAATTTCATGGAAATTAGCCGATATCATTGTGGGATGGTTTGGTGTTTCTGCCCTTAATCGGAAGCGGATTTCCGCTTAGCCGCTTCTTGCTGAACTTTTCGCAATTTCCTCCCTTTCCACCATTTAATCACTCTACTATTAATGATGGGTTTTATGATGGGTTGTGATTTTTTCCAAACCCATTCTGGAAAAGAAAATACAAACATATTTATTGGGAATGGTGTGTTCTCATTGCTTGGGAGGAAGTAATTGGACCGCTTATCCTTATACCAGTCGTAAACAATCCGTCCCAAAGTAAATACTGGTATAATCGTAACAACCGTACCGTAATTCCCCTGAATTGGCGGAGTCATATCTGGAAGTAATTTTACAGCAGGGGAGAAGGACTTTGTTGAAATCATTTGAAATCCAACAATGGCTCCGATTGTATATACCCCATTCCAAAATCCTTTTTTAACCGAATTCTCAACATAAGATTGGCCGGTTCTAACTTTATAAATGTCAAATAATGAATGATAAACAGCTTTTCCTGATGAATCGGCTAAATGAAACGTGGCAACTTCAGGATTATTCATGACAGGTTCAAAAAAAATATTGTCAAATGCGATGGTGTCCCCATTATTAAATATAACATATCCATCGCGCCGTTGAAGTTCCTTCATTCGATCTTTCATTGATCTGGATTGATGAATAAAAATACCGTAATCATTGTATATACAGTAAATATTATCCATTAATGATGATGATTTTGTTAAATCCATAGCATCAGTATAATACACTGTATCTATTACAATTGAATCAACTATTACCGTGTTCGCATTACCAGATAACTCTACCATGACATGGCGAATATTTATAGAATCTGAAGGGACTGGGATTGTAGAAATTGGACGAATTTGGATAAGATTCGGTACAGGGTAATCTCCAATTTCATACTTCGGAAATTCTACAACATTGTAAATAGTGCCGAGATCAATATCTTTATCTACAATCTGTATGGTTTTTTTTATACCAATACGAGTACCTAAATCAACAGTAATAAAATAATTTCCTTCAGTTACATTCTCAAATTTGAATTTTCCACCGCCATACTTTTTTAAGAATTTTTTTGATGAACGAGTCTTCAGTATCATTTTATCAGTAGTATCTAGTAACATTACGACTGCATCACCTATTAAATTTCCATTGGCATAAGCAACTTCACCATTGATTACATATGTTTTTTCCTGACCAGCAAGTACTTGTAGAAAGAGGGCAGTAATTAGAATGAATTGTGTACGAGTCATGGATAAATTTAAATCATTTTAATGCTGAATGGGAGAAATCATGACAATAGGTAAAAAACATCGTAATTTTTGGAAATGAATCACCGTCTTCAATCTCTGACTCCGTTCATATTTTGGTTTATGTTACTGTCTGCATCCTTATTTGCCCAACCGAAATTATCATTTCATTTGGGGGGTGGTTTTTATAGTCCAACACTGGGTATGCTCGATCCAGATTCAAATAATGTGATCCCATCTTTAAGTGCATTCAGTAAAAATATGCTTATTGATTGGGGATTTAAATATCAATTTTATCCCAATGCTAGAATTGGATATGCTAGATCTAATTCCTACCACTCTGGAAAAGTAGGAGATTCAGGTTTCCTACGGATCATTTCATATCGAATGCTGACATTTGAAACATTTTATTATCCCCGGAAACGAATGGAATTAAATTTTATGTTAGCGCCCATGTATAATAAAGGAACGGTTAAGTTAACGGCAGAAAGTTCATCAGGAGATTGGGATACACTTTTGGGAAGTTATGGCAATAGTTCGGTAAAATTATCAACGCCTGGTGAAATGACTAAAAGATGGTTTGGATTGGCCAGTATGATTGGATTTCGTTATTATATTTTTTCATGGTTAGCGGTTGATGGTAAAGCAGGATTTATTCAAAATTCATATAGCGAAAAGAAGTGGAAATTGGAAAAAGAAAAAATTGATGGCCCTACCATGAATATTAAAAAATTACCTGTTTTCAATATCCATTTGGTGCTAGGGTGGTAAAACTATTCCCACTTTTATTCTTTGTATCAATTTCATTTGGTTTTGAGAAAGATCAAGAAGCACCCTGCAATGGGGAAAAAATTCAAAAAGTAGCGAAGAAAGGATTGCGTTCACTTAAGATATCGGAGATACCATCATATTTAGTTGAGTTAAAAAACTGCAAGGATAAAGCGAAAGTAAAGACAATTAAAAACTCAGCGAATGAAAAACAATTAGAAGATGATGCTGAAAATAATAAATCATTTGTTGGACGCACATCAGCATGTGCCTATTGTATTATGGCATTGATTGTTTATTTGGTTTTCGTATGATATGAAAATATTTCGCAACGGAATGACTTTTGGTACGATACTTTTATGGGGTGTATTATTTTCCCAGCAAATTGAACCGAATGATGCCTATAAAACTGTACTCAGAATGAAATTAAGTTTGGATCAGAATCCACTTATCCATCTGGATGAACTTAAATCGGCCAAAATGAATGTAATACATGAATCATGCAAAATGTATTTAGACTTGGAAAGGCAAAAGGCACCTGATGAGAAATTATTTGTTCAAGCTTTTAAAATAAAAAATGATGTAGAAAATTTTTCTCAAGTTTATTATAACCGGGCTTTACCGGTAAAGATTAAACAGAATATTAAATATAATTATTTTTTTATATCGTCGGATAATGACTGAACTAAATTATCTTCCAATTCATCCAAAATGACTGCTGATATTTCTTCGGCAATTTCATCTCCCATGAGTCCATCATCCTCTAATGCTTTCCAGGAATCGCTGAGGGTTTTCAGATCACTCTCATTTGAGAAAATCTCATCCAATACTTGCACGGGTACATGGTAATCTCTTAGGCGTTGGTACATGTTTAAAATCGATATTTCCATTTTAGAAATTAATCCAATTTATTTGTAAACTAAAAGGAGTTCTATGGATAAGCATACTAAAATCCTATATGGTTTAATTATTGTAGGTTTTTTATCCCTTTCGGCCCAATTATGGCTTCAAACACAAGCAATCAATGATCTCAACATCAAGATGGAATCGGTACGAGAATTATTATATCGATTTGCCTGATTGTTCTGATTAAAAAAACACCCTAATTTCTGCCCCGGTTCGGTAGAAATAATTTTGCTATTTGAATCGTTTGGTATCTTATTTATGAGAAATTGGTACTAAAGAAGCGGCAATAGGGCGTCGTACCCAAGTGGTCTAAGGGATCGGTTTGCAAAACCGCCATTCGCCGGTTCGAATCCGGCCGACGCCTCCAATCTACGTCCCACTGAGAGTTGGGACTACGATCGACAGGCCTCGTCCTGCTATTAAATAATAATTGCCCGGGTGATGGAATTGGTAGACATGACGGACTTAAAATCCGTTGGCTGAATAAGCCGTGCCGGTTCAAGTCCGGCTCCGGGTACTTGATAGAAACCCTCTT
>CATMGX010000056.1:0-10279 GCA_950067765.1 uncultured Fidelibacterota bacterium | reverse complement strand
ATTGCGAATGTTACCACTGCCCTATTCTTCATCCCGAACTGGCTGCCATTCACAATTATATGGGCGGTAGAAATGATTTTCACGAAGGCCCTTTTTTAGGTGGCTATATGGATTTCAATGATGACAAAGACAGTATCACCGCCAGCGGTGATTTATGTTGCCCTCCATTAAGTGGTATAACAGATGAAAACTTAAACCGGGTGTATTATTATGCCATTTTCCCCAATATGCTTTTGAGTCTCCACCCGGAATATGTCATGTACCATACAGTTTGGCCTGATGGTGTAGATAAATGCAAAGTGAATTGTTCGTGGTTATTTACAAAAGATGTAGTGAATTCAGGCAAATACAATACAAAAGATGCGGTGCATTTCTGGGATATGACTAATAAGCAAGACTGGTACATATCTGAATTATCTCAATTGGGAATCCAGTCTAAAAAATATTCCCCTGCTCCATATTCAGGACAGGAAAGTTTGCTCGCTGCTTTTGATAAATATTATTTGAGCGAACTTAATAAATAATCGATCCAGTTTAAAATCTACCGAATATAAACTGTTTTCATATTGGTAAACTCCCGAATCCCTACTTCAGATAGTTCTCGACCATAGCCTGATTCTTTAATTCCACCAAAGGGTAATCGGGGATCCGAGCGGACAAAATCATTCACAAAGCAGCATCCTGCTTCAATCTCATTTCCTGCAATTCTTTCCCCTTTTTCTACATCTCTGGTGAAAACTGCACCACCTAATCCGAAGGGAGTCTGGTTCGCCAATTTAATGGCTTCAGCTTCATCTTTCACTGGAATAATGGAAGCAATCGGTCCAAAGATTTCATCATCAAAAGCTGGCATTCCTGGTTTTACATTATCAAGTAATGTTGCTGGATAAAAGGCACCTCCATTATGAGGGTGCAATTAACTTTTTATTCTTAAATTATTAATGGGGAAACCAATGGGTCATCCTTAATTTATTGGCATATTTTAATCCAATTTATTTAATAGAATCATAAAGATAATTCATTGTTAAAAGATATTACCCAAGATTTTTCACGTCGGCATATTGGTCCCAACTTGGCAGAGCAGCAGGAAATGCTTTCCCAATTGGGATTGAAGTCCATTAATGCGTTAATTGATAAAACAATCCCAAAAACAATCCAGACTAAATTCGGACTCCATATTGGACAAGGGCTTGATGAATTTTCTCTCCTGAAAAAAATAAAGGGGATTGCATCAAAAAATATTGTTGCCAGATCTTATATTGGGATGGGATATTACGGCACCATTACACCGCCCGTTATTCAACGAAATATTTTAGAAAATCCTGGTTGGTATACAGCTTATACCCCCTATCAGGCTGAAATTTCTCAAGGGCGCCTGGAAGCGTTGGTGAACTTTCAGACCATGGTGACAGATATGACTGGTTTAGATATTGCCAATAGTTCACTTCTGGACGAAGCCACAGCTGCGGCAGAAGCCATGATTATGCTTTTTCATTCAGCCCAAAAAAGAAATCGATTTCTCGTAGCCGAAAATTGCCATCCCCAAACCATTGATGTCCTGAAAACACGGGCGAACCACATTGGCATTGAACTCTCGATTCAATCCACTGACACATTTGATTTTAGTGATGATGTTTTCGGTGCCTTAATCCAGTACCCTGCCACGGATGGAAAAGTGGTCAACTATTCTGACCTTTGTCAAAAAGCCCATGACCAAGGTGTGGCTATTGCAATGGCCACCGATTTATTAAGTTTAGCCCTCCTCCCTTCACCGGGAGATATGGGTGCAGATGTGGCTATTGGGAGTTCACAGCGGTTTGGTGTTCCCATGGGATTTGGGGGGCCCCACGCTGCTTTCATGGCAGCAAAAGAAAAATATAAACGTAAAATGCCCGGACGAATCATCGGCGTTTCGGTGGACCGCCATGGCAATCTAGCCTATCGCATGGCACTCCAGACTCGGGAACAGCATATTCGTCGGGATCGGGCCACATCCAATATATGTACATCTCAGGTTTTACTCGCCGTTATGGCAGGAATGTACGCTGTATATCATGGGGCGGAGGGTATTCGCGCCATTGCCAAACGTATTCATGGTAAAACAAAAGATTTAGCCACAGCACTCTCGGCAGGTGGTTATCATATTGTTCATGACCAATTTTTTGATACGATAAGAATTGGATTAAATAACATACTTGATGATGAAATAAAAAATCGGGCAGAATTCAGCAATATGAATTTCCGTTATTATGATAATGGTGACGTGGGTATTGCTTTGGATGAAACGGTTTCCCCCGGAGACCTCTCAGATATCTTAACTGTTTTTAAGACGGAAAAATCAAGTAGAACCAATGGGTTTGATTTACAGGATACACGGGCCAATGATTTCCTCACTCATTCGGTATTTAGCAACTATCATACTGAAACAGAAATGATGCGGTATCTCCATCGGTTGGAAACCAAAGATTTAACCCTGAATACCAGCATGATTTCTTTGGGT
The DNA here is from genome assembly GCA_950067765.1 of uncultured Fidelibacterota bacterium. Classification (GTDB taxonomy): domain Bacteria; phylum Fidelibacterota; class Marinisomatia; order Marinisomatales; family TCS55; genus TCS55. The sequence goes on along the minus strand of CATMGX010000056.1, from coordinate 7,779 downwards.
TCCTGCACCATGAAACTCAACGCTGCCGCTGAAATGATGCCCATCACCTGGCCGGAGTTTGCCTATCTCCACCCTTTTGCACCGGCAGATCAAACGCAAGGTTATTCAGCATTAGCTAAGACCCTTTCGGATTGGCTCATGGATATGACTGGATTGCAGGGGTGTTCGCTCCAACCCAATTCCGGTGCCCAAGGCGAATATGCAGGCCTTCTGATTATCCGTGCATTCCATTTAGATAATGGAAATAATCATCGAAATATTTGTCTGATTCCTGCGTCTGCCCATGGGACAAACCCCGCCAGTGCTGTCATGTGCGGAATGAAGGTTGTTGTGGTTGAATGTGATGACAATGGGAATATTGATGTTAAAGATTTAAAAGCGAAAGCAGAACAGCATCAAGAAACCCTTGCGGCGATTATGGTCACCTACCCCTCCACTCACGGTGTATTTGAAGAAGCCATCGGGGATATTTGTAATATTGTTCACGAAAATGGTGGACAGGTGTATCTGGATGGCGCCAATTTAAACGCCATGGTGGGTTTGGCTCGAATTGGAGAATTCGGCGCGGATGTCTGTCATATTAACCTACACAAAACATTTGCCATCCCCCATGGCGGCGGCGGCCCCGGGATGGGACCCATCTGTGTGGCCAATCACTTAATCCCATTTTTACCTGGACATCCGATTTTAAATAATAGTGAAACAGCAATTCATGCTGTATCTGCCGCACCATTGGGTAGTGCAGGAATCCTCCCAATCTCCTGGGCCTATATTGCTATGCTCGGGGATGATGGACTCAAAGCTTCTACAGAAATTGCCATATTAAATGCGAACTATATGGCCCATAAATTACAGGGCTATTTTCCTATTCTTTACCGTGGGACTCAAGGATATTCAGCCCATGAGTTCATCCTGGATTTGCGCCCCCTCAAAAAAAAATCAGGCATTTCTGATGAAGATGTTGCCAAACGATTGATTGATTATGGTTACCATGCACCCACCATGTCTTTTCCAGTGCCGGGGACACTCATGATTGAACCGACAGAAAGTGAATCGAAGAAGGAGCTGGATCGTTTTTGTGATGCCATGATTTCAATCAAAAATGAAATAGATGATGTCATCAATGGGAAAATGGATGCTGAGGATAATCCGCTAAAAAACGCCCCGCACACTGCCCATGCTATTGCATCAGACGAATGGGATCACCCATATTCAAGACAAAAAGCAGCCTACCCTGCGCCTTATTTAAAAAATCATAAATATTGGCCGTCTGTGGGAAGAATTGATAATGCATACGGTGATCGGAATCTTATGTGTACTTGTCCTCCAGTTGAAGCCTATAAAAAATAATACTTTATTGCCCTTTAACAGTTGGCGAATCCCAATAACTGAATGAAATAATAAAATGCTCACCATTCTTTCTCCGTCAAAAACGCAAGATTTTTCTCTTCTTTCTGGCGTAGCATCATCCTACCCAAGACAGATTAATCAAACAAATCAATTGATGGTATTGATGCAGAAAATGTCTAAACCCAAACTTGCAGAATTAATGTCGTTAAGTAAAACTTTATCAGAACAAACTTATAAAAAGACTCAAAATTTTGAATTCAAAGATAATCCACAAAATACAAAACAAGCATTATTCGCTTTTAAAGGTGAAGCGTTTAATCACATTGATGCAAAAAGTTTTTCGTCAACAAATTTAATTTTTGCTCAATCTCATTTACGCATTATTTCCGGATTATATGGTGTGCTTCGTCCTTTGGATTTAATACAGTCTTATCGATTAGAAATGGCGACAAAACTTGCCAATAAAAATGGAAGGAATATTTACGATTTTTGGGAAAACACTATTACGGATATACTCAATCAAGATGAAAATGAAATAATAATTAATTTGGCATCTAATGAATATTTCAAATCGATTAAAAAGAATCGATTAAAGGCAAAAGTGATAACGATTCATTTCAGAGAAAAGAAAATTAACATGTATAAAACGATTGGGGTTTTTGCGAAACAGGCACGTGGAGCAATGGTAAATTATTTAATCACAAATCAAATTACCGATTCGATTTTATTGAAAAAATTTAATCAAGATGGCTATACGTTTAATCAACAACACTCATCAGAGTCCGATTGGGTTTTTACACGTGGATAGTGCTTAACTTTTCCTGCTCTTCCATCAATTCTAAATACTCATTTTCTAAACGATTCATGATTCCCATTGCTTTTTGTAACAATTCATAATCATCCCCAGTAGATGAATCTTGAGTTATCCCACGCTGTTCATTAATCTCTTTTTCAATGACTTTAAATCGTTTCTCAATCCACGCCAGCCGATTACGAGTTTTCTTTCTTTCTTCATAATCAGACTTTCCCTTGCGTTCGACTTTCACTGTTCGAGAGAAAGTTTTTTCTGATTTTTCTTCCTGTTTTTTCCATGCGTAATATTCGTAATTCCCCTCAAATAAGCGGATGCCACCACCACCCACTTCACAGGTGAGATTTGTCACATTATTCAAAAAGTGGCGATCATGGGAAATACAAACAATGGATCCGGAGAATTGAATGAGTGCTCGTTCCACCACATTTCGAGTCATCATATCCAGATGGTTTGTAGGTTCATCCAATAAGAGTAAATGGGATGGCTCTACCAGCATCCTTGCCAAAGCCACCCTCGCTTTTTCACCACCGGAAATCACTTTTACATATTTTTCGATTTCATCCCCAGAAAACATGAAGCTCCCCAAATAAGTTCTCATTTCTGTCTCGCTCCAACCCGGACTTACTTTTTGGATGGATTCAAAAACGGTATCATCGGGGTCTAATGTTTCCAATTGATGCTGCGCATAATAGGCCCTATCTATATTGGAACCCATGCGAATTGCACCGGAGGAAACGGATTCAACGCCGGCTAACATTTTTAATAGTGTTGATTTCCCCGCACCATTATGCCCAACCAATCCAATCTTTTGTCCCCGTTCCACCAACATGTCCATATTATTAAACACTTCAATATTCCCGTAGTGTTTGGTCACATTTCGGCAGGATGCCACATTCAAGGGCAATCGTTTTGGCTGGGGTAATCTCAAATTCATGGTATGCTTTTGTTCAGTAGGTGCTTCGATCTTTTCCAATTTATCCAGCATTTTTACTCGGCTTTGAACTTGAGTTGCTTTGGTATTTTTTGATCGAAATCTCTCTATGAAGCGTTCTGTATCTTTAATCTGTTTTTGCTGATTACGATAGGCATTTTTGTGCTGCTCCATCCGCAATGCTTTTTCTTCAGTGAACTTTGTATAATTCCCGTAATATAGGGTGATTTTTTTTAGATCAATTTCAAGAATATTATTTATGGACCGATCTAAAAAAGCTCTATCATGGCTAATCATAACCAACCCACCTCTCCAATTGGACAAAAATAATTCCAGCCAAATGGTCGCCTCCAAATCTAAATGGTTAGTGGGTTCATCCAAAAAAAGGATATCCGGTTCCTGTAAAAGAATAGACGCCAGCGCCACGCGCATTCGCCAGCCGCCACTAAAGACATCCATGGGCTGTGTAAATTTTTCATCAGAAAATCCGAGACCACTCAATATTTTTTTTGCCTTGTCTTCAAGATTCCAACCACCCAAGGATTCAAAGCGATGCTGAGCATCGCCCAACTTATTTATCAATTCCATGTTGTTATGGTCTTTGGAAATCGCTTCAGACAAGGTAAGAATTTTTCCTTCCAGATCACGTACTTCCGGATAAGTATTCAACACTTCTTCTAAAATGGATCGTCCGGTGCCAGCAACAATATCCTGGGCAAGATATCCAATGGAGATGGATTTATCTACTTGTATACTTCCTGAATCGGGGGATTCTTTTCCCAGCATTATTCGGAGCAATGTGGTTTTCCCCGATCCGTTAGGTCCCACAAGCCCAATACGCATTCCGCGCTTTATAAATATATTTACATGATTAAATAAGTCGCCATCCGGGAAGGATTTGGACATGTTCTCAAGACGGATCATTTTATTTTAACATAAAGTTGTAGGGTCGCAAAGAAAATTAGTTACAATTCTCCATCCACAACGGCACCATGATTTAAGGTAAGTTTTATAGATTTAATAGTATTGACAAGTTCAGGAGCACCATCAATTTGAACGTGAATATAATTATCGGTGTGACCCATAATTTTCCCATTTTTCATGTTCTCAAAAAGAACAGAGCGATTTTTTCCAGTGAATTTATCATGGAAAAAACGTCTTTTTTTATCGGACAAAATGTGGAGCATTTTGCTGCGTTCCGCGCGTTTTTCTTTGGATACCACTTTCCCCATTTCATCCGCATCTGTATTGGGTCGCTCTGAATAGGTAAATACATGAAGATAGGAAATATCCAATTCGTTGAGAAAATGATATGTGTCGAGAAAATCATCATCTGTTTCACCGGGAAACCCCACAATCACATCCACACCAATGCAAGCATCTGGGATACATTCCTTTATTTTTAACACTCTACCTTCAAATAATGACCTTTTATATCTTCGTCGCATCGCCTTTAATATTTTGTCTGAACCAGACTGCAGTGGCACATGAAAATGAGGCATGAACTTTTCGGATTTGCCGCAAAATTCTATAATTTCATTTGTAATTAAATTTGGTTCAATCGAAGAAATACGAATTCGGTCAATCCCATCAAGTAAATCTAATTGATGAATGAGATCAAAAAATGTTTCGTGAGATCCTTTCCCGAAATCGCCAATATTTACACCGGTGAGCACTATCTCTCTCGCGTCTGTTGCGGCCACTTCCCTAGCAGTTTTCATCGTGCTTTCAATGGTATCGCTGCGGCTTTCACCCCGGGCTAATGGGATCGTACAGAACGAACAAGTATAATCACAGCCATCCTGCACCTTCAAAAATGATCGCGTTCGTTCCCCGGAAGAATAGGACGGTGTGAAGGTGTGCAAATGATCAATCTCGGATTGAATCACTTTTGTACCAATGTTCAGATCAATGGAATCTAAATGATTCAATAAATTAAATTTTTCTTCCGCACCCAAGACTATATCTACACCTTCAATTGCTGCAATATCATTAGGCTTCAATTGAGCATAACACCCAATGACGGCAATAGACGAATTTGGATTTCTGCGTTTGGCCTGCCGTATGAGTTTTCGGGCTTCTTTATCTGCATTCTCTGTAACCGAACAAGTGTTCAAAACATAAATATCCGCTTCATCTCGGTAATCAACTTTTTCAAATCCATGACGAATAAAGTCACGGGAGATTTTAGCCGTTTCCGAGAAATTTAATTTGCACCCCAAAGTATGGAATGCAACGCGTTTGGTTGGTGTACTCATCTTAATTCGCCACTAAGAACACGAAGTAACACTAAGAGTTATTTGCGATCCTTAGCGATATTCGCGGCTAAAATAACGGAGCAGAAATTACATTAAAAATAGTTTTTCCCCATTGAATGGCTTGCGTACTTTTTTTCATGGATTCAAAAGAAAAAATTAATATACTCCGCAAAAAGATTGATGATTGCGATAATCAAATGTTAGACTTGTTGGTTGAGCGGTTCGCCGTTTCCAAAGAAATCGGTTCCATCAAAGCATCCCATAATCTTAACGTCGGTGACCCGAATCGAGAACGGGAGATTATCGAGCGACTTGCTGAAAAGTTAGAAGGGAACCTGGATAGAGACGACATTGCTGCTATTTTTGGAACGATTTACCATATTTCAAAAAAAATACAGAAAAAGTAAAATAAGGTTGGTTCTGGTTCTTTCCAGTCCTTAATATCCACAGTCATGAATAACATCAATACAAAAAATTATTATAGCTGGTATTGGTTTTTTAGCCGCAAAGGGGTTTTGTAGTCCCAGGAATACCTGTACACGCTGACTGCTCTTAAACCCCGACAATGATCGGGGTTTTTTTTTGCTCAAAATGGATAAAACACAACTTACATTCAACGAATTTCAAGACCTTGCCCAAGAATGCACAACCATTCCCGTGTATAAACATATCCTGGCAGATATGCTGACGCCAGTAGCAGCTTGGGTGCATCTTTCCAAGAAAGCGGAGTATGCGTTTTTACTGGAGTCTGTTGAAAAGGGAAATCAATATTCTCGGTATTCATATGTCGGTATCAATCCCCAGAAAATTCTCATGCATAAAGATGGTCATACCTCTATCACTGAGAATGGACAATCTATAAACGTTAATACGCCTTTTCTTGATCTACTCCGGGAAATACAATCCAAATATAATATGGTTAAACTCCCGGAAATCCCATCTTTCACAGGCGGACTCGTTGGCTACCTTGGATATGAAACCATCGCTTGGATAGAAGATATTCCAACTCATAATGAATCCCAATTAAATGTACCAGATTCTGTCTTCATGCTTTTTGAAGATATGATTGCCTTTGACCATTTGAAAGGATCGGCGCTGGTTATTTCCAATGTAAAGGTAGATCCCAATCACGATTTGAAAGAAAAATTTGATGAAGCCCATTTACGAGTGGATGCTATCGGTGAATTACTTCATTCCGATGTGAATTACCAAACACCAGTTCGTGTGGAACAAAGTACAGTGTCTTCCAATTTCGACCAGGTTTCTTTTGAGTCCGCAGTTTTGAAAGCAAAAGAACATATTAAAGATGGGGATATTTTTCAACTCGTATTAAGTCAACGGTTTGAGAGACAAACATCAGTAGAACCCACCACGCTTTATCGCGCTTTGCGGACCATTAATCCGTCACCGTATATGTTTCATTTAAAGATAAAAGATTTTGATATTATTGGGGCATCACCAGAATTATTGGTCAAAGTGGAAGATGGCATTGTAGAAATCCGCCCCATCGCCGGCACGCGTCAACGGGGAGAAACAGATGAAGAAGATAAAGCACTTGCTGAAGATTTGATCAATGATGAAAAGGAATGTGCCGAACATTTAATGTTGTTGGATTTGGGGCGAAACGATGTTGGACGCGTATCCGAATATGGCTCAGTGACCATTCCGGAAAATATGGTTATTGAAAATTATTCCCATGTTATGCATATTGTTTCTGATGTGAAGGGGAAACTGGCGGAAGATAAAGACCCCTTTGATGCACTTATGAGTGGCTTCCCTGCAGGAACAGTTACAGGCGCGCCAAAGATTCGCGCCATGGAAATTATTCATGAATTAGAGCCCAACCGCAGAGACATTTATTCCGGCGCCGTGGGGTTTTTTGATTTTACCGGGAATGTAAATACCTGCATTACCATCCGCACCATGATAATGAAAAATGGCTCGGTCCATTTTCAATCTGGCGCTGGCATTGTGCATGACTCTGACCCAACCAAAGAATTTGATGAAACAGTGAATAAAGCAAAAGCAATTATGGCTGCCATTGATTTTGCTGAAAAAGGATTGGTCGCATGATTTTAGTTATCGATAATTACGATTCATTCACCTATAACTTGGTGCAATACATTGGGACAATTAATCCCGATATAAAAGTAGTACGAAATGATCAATTTAAATTGGATGAAATTGAAGAATGGGCCCCAACACATATTGTGATTTCCCCCGGTCCCGGTCGCCCTGAAGATGCAGGAAATTCTGTTGAAGTGATAAAAATATATGGGGCATCCATTCCTATTTTGGGTGTTTGTCTAGGACATCAAGCCATTACGGTGGCTTATGGTGGAAATGTGGTTCATTCATCAGAAATTGTCCATGGGAAAACCGCCACTATTCAACATAACGGTTCAACCCTATTCAACGGAATGAAC
>CATMGX010000055.1:0-10314 GCA_950067765.1 uncultured Fidelibacterota bacterium | reverse complement strand
AGTCCAACAGAAATTGGATGATGGGTGGAAGTGCATCAAAATGAAGATAGGTGCTTTAGGGTTTGAAAAGGAATGCCAAATCTTACAATCGATTCGTTCAAGATTTAGTCGAAATGAGTTGGAACTTCGTGTAGATGCCAATGGAGCCTTTAGTAAAAATGATGTAAACGAAAAATTAGAAAAATTGGCAGAATTTGATCTCCATTCCATTGAGCAACCCATTAAACCAGGACAATGGGATTTACTTGCAGAATTATGTGAATCATCCCCAATTCCCATTGCGTTGGATGAAGAATTGATTCCCTTGGTCAACGATGCAGAGCGAATCGAAATGCTTGAAAATGTAAATCCCCAATATTTAGTATTGAAGCCCAGTTTATTAGGTGGATTTTCAGAAACCAAAAAGTGGATTCGGATGGCAAAAGAGCGAAATATCGGCTGGTGGATAACATCGGCTTTGGAATCCAATATTGGATTGAATGCCATTGCGCAATGGACAGCTAAAATGAAACCGGATGGTTTCCAGGGTTTGGGAACGGGGCAGCTTTTCACGAATAATATTCCATCACCATTAACCGTAAAGTCTGGAAAAATATCTACAGATCAATCAAAAATATGGAATGATGTGAATCAATTTATTTCAGAATGGTATTCTACAAATATTGAAATGGATCTCAAAACATCCGGTTCTACGGGAAAACCCAAATCCATATCCGTCAAAAAAGATTGGATGCAAAATTCTGCAGAGCTAACCAGAAAAACATTTGGATTAAAAAAAGGTGATTCAGCCTTGCTCTGTATGCCCATGAAATATGTGGCTGGGAAAATGATGGTGGTTCGTGCCTTGGAATTAGGATTGGATTTGAAAGTGGTTGAACCGTCATCGAATCCATTAAAAAATATGGATGAAATTATTGATTTTGCTGCCATGGTTCCATTGCAGTTGGAAAATAGTTTGAATGATTTAGATCAAGTAAAAACGCTCATTGTAGGTGGGGGGCAAGTGAGTCCAAAGTTGGTGGAAAAGCTTCAAATTGAATCGACACAGGTTTATGAAACCTATGGAATGACAGAAACCCTGACCCATGTTGCAATCAAACCGTTGAATGGTCCTAATATATCTGATTTATTTCGAGCGTTGGACGGGATTCATTTTGAAAAGGATGATCGGGGTTGTTTGGCGATTCATGCATCTGCTCTTAATCCTGTACCAATTGTAACGAATGATTTGGTTGAATTGATTGATGAAAATTCTTTCCGCTGGTTGGGGCGCTTTGATAATGTGATTAATTCTGGTGGAATCAAAATCATTCCCGAAGTGGTGGAAGCGAAATTGACTGAAGTGATTCCAAACCGTCGTTTTATCATCGCTGGGCTTCCTGATGATTCACTGGGTCAGACAGTGGTATTGATTGTTGAAGGAGATGAGATTGATATTCCTATTGAATTTCTGGATAAATATGAAAAACCGAAAACAATTCATTTTATTTCTGAATTTATAGAGACTGAATCGGGGAAAATAAACAGAGTAGGAACCATTTTAATTATAAATTCAAAAACTGCCTAATTTTTTCAATATCAACTGTTTCTGAAATCTTTTCCCCAAACCAAATATCTGCTGATGCCAATCCTTGGGCAATAAACATATCCAGTCCGCCGATAACTTTCGCGCCTTTTTCTTTCCCCAATTTGAGCCATTGTGTTTCAATCGGATTATAAATTGTATCAACCAATATTAAGTTGGGTTTGATTTCATTTAATGTCATAGGAGCAGATTCAGTTTCGGGCCACATGCCTAAAGGAGTACAGTTTATAATGACATCTGGAATTTCACTTGGGTCATTATTTGGGAAAATTGAATGAATCCAATCCAACAATTGCTTCGCCGTATTTTGTGTTCGATTGTTTATAGAAATAGAATTAACATGGGCTTGTATTAGCCCAAATGCGATTGCTCGCGCCGCGCCGCCGGCACCAAGAATTACGCAATCTTTTCCTTTTAGATCTAATCCATTTATTTCTAGTGCTTTCAAAAAGCCAATCCAATCTGTATTAAATCCTTTCCCATTTTTAATACAATTGACCGCTCCAATAATTTTTGCAGATTCATTTAATTCATCCAATAATGGAACAACCGATTGCTTATGGGGTATGGTTACATTGAAGCCATCCAATTCATTTGAATTCATAAATGTGTGAAGTTCATTGGTTTTAACATGAATCTTCTCAAAGGATGCATCCAATCCAAGTTGATGATATACTTCCTGATGAAGGAATGGACTCAAACTATGGGCAATGGGATCTCCAATAACAGCGAATCGTTTCATTGTTTAAGTCGCTCCAATACATCGTAAAATTCGGGATAAGAAATAGATGCACATTCAGGATTATCCAGTTCAACATCTCCATCCGCTACCAATTCAGCAATGCTGAAAGCCATGGCAATGCGGTGGTCATGGAATGTTTTAATTTCTGCGCCATTCAAATTTGTGGGACCATTAATAATAAATCCATCGTCCAATTCTTCTATATCCGCGCCCATCTTTTTTAGGTTTTTACAAATCGCATGAATTCTATCACATTCTTTCACTCGTAATTCTTTGGCGCCACGGATTTCTGTTTTTCCTTTGGCTTGTGTGGCAAGAATGGCAATGAGGGGGAGTTCGTCAATGAGTCCAGGTACATCTTTTTCATCAATGTTAATGCTTTGTAAGGGTTGGTGAAATATTTTTAAATTACAAATAAGTTCACCCGTTTCTTCCCATTGATTGATACATGCCATTCCGCCCCCCATTTTTTCTAATGCAGCGAAAAAACCGGTTCGGGTTGGATTTGCCAAAACGTGATTTAATTTGATTTCAGACTTTGGAACCAATGCAGCAGCTGTGGCAAAAAATGCCGCGGTGGAAGGATCTCCTGGGACAGATAATTTAAAAGATAAAAGGGGAGAAGATGATTTTGAAATAGTTGTGCTTAATCCATCCACAATTATATTTACTCCAAGACCAGTCAGCATTTTTTCTGTATGATTTCGAGATAAGGTAGGTTCTGTTACGGATGTTTTTCCACTTGCCCCAAGTCCGGCTAACAGCACAGCAGATTTCACTTGGGCGCTGGCGACAGGTGATTCATATTTAATTCCTGCCAATTCACTTTTGTGAATAGTGATGGTAAGTTTCCCATTATTACTTTCTGAAATTAATCCCATTTTTGAAAGTGGATCTAAAATTCGATTCATGGGACGAGATGAAAGTGAATCGTCTCCAATAAATGTGGCGTTGATGCCTTGCCCTGCCAACAGCCCTAAAAGTAAGCGTGTTGTGGTGCCGGAATTTCCGCAGTCCAAAGGTTCGGAAGGATTTGAAAATGTCCCACCTTTTACAATTACATCATTTCCATCATTCCAGATTTTAATGCCACATGCTTCCAAACATTTTCGAGTGGACTGCACATCGACGCCCGTGGATGAATTCGAAAGCCTAGATTCTCCATTTGCCAAAGCTGCAAACATGAGCGAACGGTGGGAAATAGATTTATCTCCCGGGAAAGTAAGTTCGCCTTTAATGACCATTTTTCTTTAATTCATCCGCAATCAAAAACGCCAATTCAATAGCTTGATTCGCATTCAGGCGCGGGTCGCAATGGGTGCGATATCGATCTGATAAATCCGCTTCAGAAATATCATCCAATCCGCCGGTGCATTCGGTTACATTTTGGCCCGTCATCTCTAAATGGATTCCACCCATGAAAGAGCCTTCTGATTTGTGAATCCGGATGTTTTGTTTTACTTCATCAATAATTTGATCAAAAGGTCTTGTCTTAATCCCGTTGCTACTTTTTATCGTATTCCCGTGCATAGGGTCACAGGACCAAACTACAGTTCGTCCTTCTTGTTGAACTTTGCGAATTAATTTTGGTAAATAGGACTTCACTTTATCATGCCCAAATCGAGCAATGAGCGTGATTCGTCCTGCTTCATCACTCGGATTCAAAACATCCAATAATTCAATAAGCACATCCGGATCCAAAGAAGGTCCGCATTTAATACCGATAGGATTTTTAATCCCGCGACAAAATTCTACATGAGCACTATCCAAAAATCGTGTTCGATCTCCGATCCAAACAAAATGAGCGGATGTATTATAAATATCTCCCGATGTAGAATCGACTCGAGTAAGGGCTTCTTCATAAGGGAGCAAAAGCGCTTCATGGCTTGTAAAATATTTTACTCGGCGGAGTTGGGGCGTATTATTTGAATTGATTCCCAACGCTTCCATGAAGTTTAAACTTTCCTGGATCTGATCGGCTAAATGTCGATACCGCTCACCTTGGGGACCGCTTTTAACAAAACCCATATTCCAGGATTGGACATGACGAAGATCAGCATATCCACCATCGGCAAAAGCGCGAAGTAAGTTTAATGTGGACGCTGCTTGTGAATAGGCTTTCAGCATGCGATCCGGATTCGGAATTCGTTTATCTTTTTCAAATCGAATGTCGTTAATAATATCGCCAGTATAACTGGGAAGTTCCACACCATCGATTGTTTCAGTAGGGCTGGATCGGGGTTTGGCAAATTGACCCGCTATACGTCCAACTTTCACAACAGGCATATTTGCGCCGGATGTTAAAACCACTGCCATTTGAAGAATGACACGGAATGTATCTCGAATATTATCTGCATGGAATTCTGAAAAACTTTCGGCACAATCTCCACCCTGAAGTAAAAATGCATACCCTTCTGTGACATCCACCAATGCTCTTTTCAACGAGCGGACTTCACCTGCAAAAACCAAAGGTGGAAAATTATTTAGGGTTTTTTCAACTTCTTCCAAATGATTTTGATCCGGATAATCAGGTAAATGTTTTATGGTGAAATTTTTCCAACTATCTGTTTGCCACTGCGTCATGATTGCAATTCCTTTAAGCGATTATCCAATGTATCTGTTGATTTTTTCAAATTTTTGATTATGTCTTTCGTATAGGGGTTGTATAATTGTAAATCAGTGTAAAGCTCCCAAGTATCATTACACGTCTGGTCAACCAAGTCTAAAAGATCTCGAAATCCTTGTGTATCAATAGATGTCTTTTTTATGCCAAACTCTTTAAGCATTCGTCCGAGAAAATGGGTTACACCTTGGGTTTGTGCTGCCATACGATCGTGCTCATCGGGAGTCATTTCAAGTATTTGAATACCCTGATCCATGAAAAATCCTTTCCAGAATTTAAATTGATTATGGGAATCTCTCGTATTATTCATCATCATTTTCAGGCGATTATTCGACATAAATGAATCGGGCCCAAACATGGGATGGGTTGCAATAATACCCACATTTTCAGGAAGGGATTTGCCCATCATTTCTACAGGATATTTCTTTACAGAACAAACATCAATAATGGTTGTTCCGTCTGATATTCGAGACGATATATCTGAAATGACTGATTCAAAATGACGAATTGGGACAGCAACAAAGATTGTTTTTTCTTTTAATAATTCATCTAATGATACAAATTCAACACTAGAAAAAGGGGATGATTGTTTTGGGTCATAAGCTTTGATGGAAAACCCTTTTTGAAGAATATTGGCCAACACTTTTCCGAATCGGCCAAATCCAATAATGCCGATACTGTTCACGCGTCCCCCAATTTTTTTATTCCCAAAAACAAAGTAAGATTATGTTTTAAATCGTGAATGCTTTCCTGAAGAATTTCTAACCCATATAAATCGGCACATGCTTTATTGGCGATTACACCGGCGGTGGGTGGAAGTTTACCTTCAGATAATCTTCGAGCAGCTTCCGCCGTATCGTCTTCTTCAACCAATGGCCGAGTCCAAAAATGTTCACTCAAATAATCCTTACATTGGCGAAGCGCTTGCTGATGAGAATGGATTTCAGTCACATCACCCACATGTGTTCCAGCTAATCCCAATAAATTTTGGGTAATAGGGATATGAAACATTTCAATGATCTCACATCGGTATTTTGCCAGCGCTTCCACACTTTCAATTACTACACCCCCTTGAGCATTCTCCATGGCAAAGATGCCGTATTCCGTTTCGCTATTTTCAACGCCAGCTAAAACGTGTTCCGATGAAATTTGATACACGATTTCCACTCCTTCAAGTCCATGGTTATTGGCAAATTCGTGAGCGGCCTGTTCGGAAAAACTCCCTTTTCCGCCTTGGATTCCTATTGTCATTATTTTGTTCCTTTCAATTCTTGAATTAAGCTTTTTGTTGTTTCCACTGGATTCGAACTCCCATCTATATTCTTAATAATGGCCGATCCCACAACAGCCCCATCTGAATGTTTATTGAACCAAATCACATCTTCTCGTGAGCTGATTCCGAAACCCACTACAAATGGGGTTACACTATTTTTTCGAACACGATTTAGATATTTTTCCAATGCATCTTTCGATGCCAAATCATTTCCGGTAATACCTAAAATGCTAACAGCATAAATCAAATCACCGGCCAATTTTGATATTTTTTTGATGCGCTCATTGGGCGTATTGGGTGCCACCAATAAAATAGGTGCAATACCTTTTGCTTTTGCTGATTTACAAAATGGCACCGCTTCTTCTAAAGGTAAATCGGGTAAAATAAGTCCATCAACCCCGGAAGATACACAATGGTTCAGAAATGTTTCATGACCCATTTTAAGGATGGGATTATAGTATCCCATGAGTGCAATGGGGACATCTGTTTGCTTCCGAATTTCAACGACTTGTTCAAAAATTATTTTCAGTGTCATACCATTATCCAATGCTTGTTGGCTTGAAGCTTGGATCACGGGCCCATCCGCTTGTGGATCAGAAAATGGGATACCAATTTCAATCATATCTGCTCCCGCATCTGCAGCCGCACAAACTAAATCTACAGTGGAATCCAAGGCTGGATAACCAGCTGACAAAAATGGAATAAGCTTTTCTTTGGGTTCTTTGAATAATTTTTTGATGCGGTTCATAAGTCAATCCCCAATGCTTCTGCCACGGTGTGGACATCCTTGTCGCCCCTTCCCGAAAGACATACAATAATATTTTCTCCTGATTCAAGTCCATTATTTTTCTGACGTAAATACGCCAACGCATGAGCTGATTCAAGGGCAGGTAAAATACCTTCTTTTTTCGAAAGCCATTGGAATGCATCCAGCGCTTCTGTGTCTGTGGCAGAAAAATATTGCACCCGTCCAGATTCGTTAAGATAGCTGTGCTCCGGTCCAATCCCCGGATAATCCAGTCCTGCCGAAATAGAATGGGGGAGCGTAATTTGCCCATCGTCATTCTGGAGAAGAGTTGATGCCGCCCCATGCAAAACGCCAAAATCACCTTTGGTTAATGTGGCTGCATGTTCACCGCTTTCCAATCCTTTTCCAGCTGCTTCTACGCCCACAATTTTCACATCATCCTTAATAAAGGGATAAAATAAACCCATGGCATTGGAGCCGCCGCCGACACATGCCACCAATCGATCGGGTAAGTTTTGTCCGGATTGATTTGCGAATTGCGCTTTTGCTTCCTTGCCAATTACCGATTGAAAATCCCGCACCAACATAGGATAAGGATGTGGACCAACCGTGGAACCAATAAGATAATATGTAGATTCCACATTCGTAACCCAATCGCGAATCGCTTCATTAGTAGCATCTTTCAAAGTCATACTTCCAGATGAAACAGGGCGAACTTCAGCACCCAACAAATTCATTCGAAATACATTCAATTTTTGACGGCGAATGTCTTCTTTACCCATGTAAACGATACATTCTAGCCCAAACAAAGCGGCGACAGTTGCTGTGGCCACGCCATGCTGTCCCGCACCTGTTTCAGCAATAATTCGCTTTTTCCCCATGCGTCTTGCTAACAAAATTTGACCCAAGGCATTGTTGATTTTATGAGCACCGGTGTGATTCAAATCTTCCCGTTTGAGCCAGACCCTGAAGCCCAATTCTTCCGATATTTGTAAAGCAAAATAAAGAGCTGTTTCTCGTCCGGAATAATGCTTCAGTAGGCCATTTAATTCATCCTGAAATGATTCATCCAGTTTTGCTTCTGCATAATACTGCTCCAGTTCATCCAAAGCGGGAATAAGCGATTCGGGCACGAATTTTCCACCGAATTTTTCAAAATGTCCTCGCTCATCAGGTAAGTTGTAATCTTTAAATTTATTATCCAAAATGGAATCCTGTTGATTTAATGTTCTTGAGATTTTTAAAGAGTGATTTAATTTTTTCGAGGTCTTTTATTCCAGGAGATGATTCCACACCACTATTTACATCCACTGCGACAGGATTTACAGAATCAATCGCATCCAAAATATTATCAGGGTTGAGCCCACCGGAAAGAATAAAGGGAGTTTCTGATTTTCCATTCAATATTGACCAATCAAATGTTTCTCCCGTTCCGCCATATTGATTATTTGAAAAGGTGTCCAACAGAAACCCAGCCACATTATAATCATTCATGGCTGATAAACTTTCTTTATTTTTAATGCGTAATGCTTTCAAAACGGGCAAGTCAAATTTATTACAAAAGTTAGGCGATTCATCGCCATGAAGTTGAATCATGCCCAATGGAATTTCTGCAATAGCTTCATCAATAAATTCTTTTTCGTGATTCACAAATACACCAACTCGAGAAACTGATTCAGATAATTGTTCAGAAATAGATTTGGCTTTTTCGATAGAAATAGCACGGGGGCTTTTTTCATAAAAAATAAATCCAAGTGCAGATGCACCATTTTCTACTGATACTTTTGCATCTTCCAAATTGGTAATTCCACAGATTTTGGTTGGAATCATGATATTGCCCCAAGCAATGCTTCTAATGCTTTCCCCGGATTGCGAGACTTCATAAGTGATGTGCCAATGAGCGCTGCATCGTAACCCAAATCAGAAACAGTTTTTAAATCTTTGGGTGAATAAATCCCACTTTCAGCAACTTTGATAGAAGTTGAAGGCAGTGATTGAAACATTTTTTCAAAATAGGAAATATCTGTTGTCATGGTTTTGAGATTTCGACAATTAATACCCACAATTTCCGGATTCAATACAAAAATAAATTCAGCATGTATTTCATCGTGATATTCCACAAGAAATTCCAATCCCGCCTTTTTTCCATCATTCATTAATTGTTGTAATGTATCTTGATCCAGCGCATCCGCGATGAGCAAAAATGCATCCCCATGATAATGAACTGTTTCCGGTATTTGTTTTTCATCAATAATAAAATCTTTACGAATAACCGGAATTGAAACCGCATCGCGAACTGATTTCAATATATCCAAACTGCCACCAAAAAATGATTGATCCGTCAATACAGAAATAGCTGCAGCACCAGCTGATTCATATTCTTTTGCTATTTGAACAGGATCGGCGTTGGGCAGAATTTCACCTTCACTGGGGGATTTCATTTTAATTTCTGCAATGATAGAAATTCCGGGAGACGAAAGAGCTTCTTTTAGACTGCGTATTTGTCCCACCAAATCTCCAAATTCTATATCTTGAATTTGGTCAACTTCTTGACGTTTTAAATCTAATATTTGATCGAAAATATTCATTCAGCCAATTGAGTTAATATATTGAGTGCCGCACCTGAATCCACAGATTCGTACGCTTTCACCAATCCTTCTTTTAGGTTTTGTGCTTTTCCGCCGACCACTATGCCAGCAGCGGCATTGAGTAAAACAATATCCCGTTTTGGTCCTTTTTCACCCTTCAGAATGGATTTTATTATGTCAGCATTATCTTTTGGTTCGCCCCCTTGAAGATCCTTCAATGAAACGCGACTCAATCCCAATTCGGATGGATCAAATTCAAACGTATTCACATCATTTCTATTTTGCATTTGACTAATCTTAGTTGTGGTGGTGGTAGAAATTTCATCCAATCCATCTCGGCCATGAAAAACCATTACATCAGTGGAGCCTAATGCTTTTAAAACATTGGCTTGAATTTCTGTTAAGTCCGGATGAAAAATACCCATAGCTTGGGCCTTGACTTCTGCGGGGTTACAAAGCGGTCCTAAAATGTTAAACACGGTTCGGGTAGCCAATGCTTTACGAGCGCCGATAGCGTATTTCATGGCAGGGTGATATGCAGGAGCAAACATGAAGCCCAAACAAATTTCTTCAATATCTACCACTGACTCTTCTACCGATTTCTCAATGGAAATTCCTAAAGCTTGTAGCACATCGGCGGACCCGGATTTGGATGTCATGGATCGATTTCCGTGCTTTGCCACATGAACACCCGAACCGGCAACAACAAAAGTTGCAGCAGTAGATATATTGAATGTGCCAAGTGCATCGCCGCC
>CATMGX010000054.1:0-10383 GCA_950067765.1 uncultured Fidelibacterota bacterium | reverse complement strand
ACCCAATTAAAAGATCATCAGTTATCGGTACGATTGGGTTCTAAATACAGTACAGACCTTATTCAATGGGTCCCGGGAGAAAACTATTGGCAACCTCAAAATATTGCTAAAACCAGAAGAAATTCCATAACGCTCACTTTCGGCGGTGGATTGGTAAAGATCATCAACTTCACAACCCATTTTACTTATAATGATTCAAAAAATATCAATGTGAATAAACCCATGCGGTATGCACCTAAATATACAGGGTCGTTAAATTTAGAGACTGAATTTCAATACATTAATGGATGGGTTCATGGCCAATATATGGGCGAAAGAATTACCATGTATAGTTGGCCAATGGATGTGAGAATGAATCCTTATATAGTTTTTTCGGGTGGAATTAATTACACCATAACCCCAAAAGTTACATTTTTATTATCAATCAATAATTTCTTAAACAAAAACTATATGACAGTAAATGGCTATCCCGAACCGGGACGTAGCTTTTCACTTTCATTTCAATACAAACCCAAAAATAGAAAGAAAAAATCATGAAAGATTTAATGAGGGTAATCATTTTCATATTTGGCATCTTCTTTATTGGATGTGAAAATATCTTCAATAATGAATCAGATTCGTTAACAGAACAAAATATTTTTGTTCTGTGTGAAGGAAACTTTGGCCAATCCAATGCAAGCCTGTGGATGGTTAACCCTGAAAAAACGGATATTGCAGGACCCATTTATCAAAACCAAACGGGTCTGTCATTGGGAGATATTGGACAATCCATGACCATTGTTGATGACCGATTATTTGTTATTAATAATAACAGTCATACGATTGAAGAATTTTCTTTAGGTGGAGAGCAAGTTACCCATATAAAAAAAATCGACTTATCTGGAGCCAGTCCTCGACATATGGCTTTTTATAAAAATAAAGGCTATATCACCGCCTGGAATGTGAATGGCATAATCGTCATGAATTTGAACAATTATACCATCGAAGATACCATCCCTGTAAACGGTCTTCCGGAAATGATTTTGTTTCATGATAATTATCTTTATACGAGCGTGATCATGAAACCAGATTGGACCGCGGACAACCGCGTAATAAAAATTTATAATGATGGTACAATTTCAAAATCATTTGAAGTGGTCAAAGGCCCCGGGCAGATGGTGATCCAAGATAATAAATTATTTGTAGCAAGTACCTATTACGGAAGTGACTGGAGTACAAACGCAGGAAACTCAGTAATTGATTTAACTACAGAAAAAGTGGAAACAAATGATTTGGGACAAACAAATGATTTTGGTTCTGACCTAATTGCTATTAACAATACTATTTACCGTTCCTTTAAAGGTGGTATTGCACCATTAAACACAAATTTAACGATAGATTCCAACCATATTATTGGCAAGTTGGGGAGTGCATATAGCGCTGCAGCGTTTGGCGAATATATCTATTTATCTGAAACAGATTATGTGGCACCGGACACGGTTTACATTTACGACCTTGCCGGATCACTTATCCAACATTATCAGGTTGGGGCCATACCAGGCTCTTTCGCCCTTTTTATCAAAGAAATAGATTAATCCTTAAAATACCAGATAACGCCAAATTGCATCATTCGCCCCAATCGTGGATAGACATGGTTGGGACGAGCCCACATTAAATCACCCTGGGATGCGCCCCCCATACTCCCAACTGCGTTCAAAATATTATTGATTTTATAGGAAAGCATCACACCGGAAATATTAGCCACTACTTCGAAGTGAAGGAGCCATTGATCCGGCAATTCCCAACTAGGATTTGTATGATTAAATGGGACTTGCTTAATGGGGTCAAATCCAAAAGTTTTCAATTTTCCATTTGCCCCATCCATCCAAAGATGGGTATCTATTTTCATATATCCTTTAAACAAACTCAATTGACCCTGCAAACCTGCAGTGGCTATGGCCCCTATGCCGCCGCCATAAATCGATGAATCTATTTGTGCCATAATTTTACTGTAAACCATCCATCCATTTTTAATATCAAATTGTAGATTCCCACCCATAAATTGAATATTAGAATCCTCTTTTTCATTTACCGTTTTGTTTCGACGAACAGTCGAAATAAATAAGTCACCAGCAATTCTTGGATGAATAAAACCACTCTTTATCATGGATTGGTTCCAAAATTCATAGTATGAATTTCCGTCGTGATCATCAAATCTCGGATGGGTTGGTTTTGGAAAACCTGAAGAAACAATCTTCATGTAGAATGCATCCCATTCTTTTTGATAATCTAATTGCCAAGAAAAAGGATAATCATCACTACCATTATTAAATTGATTCACCCCAATCAGCAGATTGATATTATTGAGTTCTTTTTGTAAATAAAAAGTTGACCAACTTAGAAAGCGATTGGTTGTATCTCCATTCATTTGTTGCGTATTCTGGTTTATACCAAACCCAAACCCACCTGGTGAACGGAATAAAATGTCAAACCGATTTCGATTTATATTCTGATAATTCGAATCGGCTATAGACGAATGGTGAATAAGACGGTGTTGGAAAAATTGACCAAAATATGTATTCATTGTCCAATCTCCTAATGGGCGCTGATAGCGAACTCCGGCACTCAGGATATTATCATTCTCCAATCCATTAGATGTGGAATCAGGTAAACCACTCCGGGTGATAAAACGCCCTGCCGAAACTTCCAGTTTTCGGTCATTTTTACTCGCCCCATAATCGATACGATAAGAATGATGAATAGGGGAAGATCCGCCACCTGGATAAAAATAATGACCTGTATTTCCTCCATGACTTCGTTTAAATGCTCTTAACCCAAGGTGGGAATTCAATTGGTCATAATTTGCACCAATTTCTAACTGGTCATAGGCGTAATCCCCTTTATTATAATCAAAATAGCTTTCTACCTTGGAGGAATCAGGCAAGGAACGCCAGGATGGAAATATTCCCGGCTTTACCGGTTCAAATAAGGTAGATGTATGGGTACCATATCGCCTGGGATAGGATGTATAGGTGCCGTCAAACAATAGCATTCCGGATGTCCAACTTCGGTTCCAGAACAAAGCACCATCGGTTATGACAATACCGTTTTGACCTGCCCAATCAAATGGGATTGAATTTGAATTTTGGGCAAATAATCCTGCAACCATGCTTAAAAGGACGGCAAGTTTTCTCATAATTTTATTTTAAATATTTAACGACGCGTGGTACGGCAATTATAAATACTAATCCATTGGAAATTTCATGCAAAACTGTAAATCCCATTCCTTTCACAAGGGCTGCCATTACGCCTGTATATCCCAATCCTGCAGAGATAGGATAAGTAATCAATGTAAATACATCATAAATAAGTGTGATAGAAAATCCCATTAGGCATAGTCCCGCAAGTGTTGAAATTGAAAATTCTTTTTTAAAAAATATAGGCCGTACCAATCCACCAATGGCGCCAGCCATTGCCATTCCTAAAATTTGCATCACAAATAATGGAGGAAATGCTAATCCGGATCCCATTGGATTAAGCCCCGAATAAATAAAAATAGCCGTGCCGCCAACTAGGGTACCCCATCCTATGCCTAAATATAATCCAGAAATAAATACAATAACTGTAATCAATTCAACATTGGGGACGAGCATCAGGGAGAATCCCATTCCGATAGCCAGAGCGCAAAAAATAGCCGCCCGGACTAACTTATTCAGTTCCATTCTCGCCTTTGAATAATGGAATTCGGAAATAATTGTGTCGATTTGTGAAGGGCCCTTTTTCCGGATCATCTTCCATAGCCATGTCCATTATATTCATTTGGGAATCCATTACATCAATGAGGTGAACCAATAATGCTTCCTTAAATGCTGGCTTTTTGGGGCTCTGCCATTCGTACTTGCCCTGATGGGAAAGAATTATATGTTCTACTTTTAATAGAAGATTTTTGGGAAATTTTTTAATTGTTTTAGCCGTGGCCCGAGCCATATCTCTGCCAATCACAATATGACCAATCAAATTTCCCTCTTTTGTAAATGATGCCTCATAATCCGACTCTATTTCATGAAGTTTTCCAATATCATGCAAGAGTACACCCGTCAACACCAGATCCGTATCCAATCGAAAATGAGGTCCCAATCTGACGGCCATTTTTGCCATGGATAGGATGTGTTCTAAAAACCCTGAACGATAATTATGATGCATGGAAACTGAGGCAGGGTGCGTCATCAGTTTATCCTTGTTAACTGTATATATTTGATGACATAACTTTTTTAGAAATGGATTTTTTATTTTCCCGATAAGAGTGGTGATTTCTTTCCACATTTTATTGGGGTCCGCATTCGCAGTGGGAACGACCAATGCGGGATCAAACCCATATCGTGCATAGTTCTGAACTGTCGCTTTATTGATGCGCTTTACAGTCAATTGAGGACGATCCATAAAAATATCAACTTCACCTTTAATGGCTACAGCATCGCCACTGGAAAATTTTTCATTAAAGTCCGAAACTTTTTCCCAGACTTTTCCTTGCACTTTCCCTGTACGATCCCGCAAAATTAAATCCAGATATAAATCACCGGAACGGGTATGACGTAGGTGTTTTTCCACGCAAAGGTAAAACCCCTGAATTGAATCACCTTCTTTAAATTTTGAAATGGGGACTATGGGCTTCATTCGTTCTAAATTTAAGGTCTAAACTTACGATAATATCAGAAAAGAAAACCCATGTCCATCACAATTGAAAAAGTTAGCTATACCCATCCAAAGGATGCCAGAATATTAGAAGCCGTACTGGTGAAATGGTTTCAAAACCCAAAAGATTTAAATTTGACCAGTCCGAATATGTCCTATCCATTCAAATTTAAAAAATGGGTTTCCACTTATTACACCCAAAATCCCATTGATAGTTTTGTCATAAAATCTGATGGTTGGATTGTGGGAATTGGGAGTATAAAAATTTTATCCGAAACCAAGCGAGGGCATATATTTCATATTTTCATTGATAAGGAATATCGAAATCAAGGGTTTGGAAGAAAAACCATGGACTATCTCGAATCATTTGCTAAAAAAGAAAAAATGGAATTCTTAACCCTCCGGGTGATGCCAAAAAATGAAACGGCTATAAAATTATATGAAAAATTAGAATTTGTAAATAAAGGTTCAACGAAACAGGGAGATTTATTAATGAAAAAATCATTAGTCTGATTTTTCTTTTTTATCCATCAAATCCGGCACAGGACAATCATCACATTTTGGATCTACTTCTGGCTTTTTAACCTGTTTCATGAAATCTCGAATCACATAGATTAACGCAGTAAGACCGAGAACTACCGCCAACAAATTTTGCCAATCCATTAACTATAACCCAACAATAAGCCGCCGCGGTACACAATAAAGGCACCTGCATAAGCCAATATCGTAAGATAGGCAATCATAAATAGTGGCCATTTCCAGGAATTAGTCTCCTGACGAACGATGGCAAAGGTTGCCATGCACTGTGCCGCAAAAACATAAAATACCATTAATGCCAATGCAATTAATGGCGTATATACAGGAACCCCAGTTTTTTCATCTACATCATTCCGCATGGCTTCCCGCAAATTGACTGTTTTGTCTCCCCTATCTTCTACATTATATATGGTGGCCATGGTTGAGACCATCACTTCCCTGGCCGCGAATGAAGTCAATAGCCCAATACCAATTTTCCAGTCAAAACCCAGGGGTCGAATTACCGGTTCCATGGCATGTCCAATTTTCCCCGCATAACTATGATGAATAGGGTTGACATCGGTTAAGGAAGAATCTACTTTTGGGTAAGAGGCCAAAAACCATAATAAAATGGAAATAGCCATAATAATTTTCCCCGCATTGACTAAAAATAATTTTCCCCGAATAAAAACCTGGCGAATCACCGATCGAGTAATTGGTACACGATATGGCGGAAGTTCCATCACAAATGATGATGATGATTTTTCTTTGATAAATCGACTGAATATTTTTGCCAAGATTAAAGCAGTAACCGTTCCCAGAAAATACATCACAACCAGTGTCAACCCCTGCAGATTGAAATATCCTCCCACAGTTATGGGCGGAATGAATGCACTGATTAATAACGTATATACTGGTAGCCTTGCACTACAACTCATGAGGGGTAAAATCAGGATGGTCACCAGACGTTCTTTCCAACTATCAATTGTTCTAGTGGACATAATACCCGGAATCGCACAGGCATAGGCACTCATGAGGGGTAAAATAGATTTTCCATGAAGTCCCATTTTTGTCATACTTTTATCCAACATGAATGCAACACGGGCCATGTAACCTGTATCTTCCAGCACCGTCAGAAAAAAACTCAGTATTAAAATTTGAGGTAGAAAAATGACAATCGCTCCTACACCACCGATAATTCCTTCAACTAAAATATCTCGTAACATTCCCGGTGACATATTTGATAAAACAAAAATAGCTATATTATCTATTCCCGCTTGTATCCAATCCATGGGTATTGATGCCCATGTAAAAATGGATTGAAAAATAAAATATAGAATGGCCATAAATATAGCGGGTCCCATCCAAGGGTGGGTTAATATTTTATCCCATCTCTCACTTCGCGTTTCTTTTTGAATTTTGGTTCTTATTTTTGGCTGAACAAAAGGCAGAATACCATCAATCCATTTATAACGCAATGTGGCTTCTAAAGTATCGGTGTTATATCCTAATTCTAAGATTGAATTTCGAATGGCTTCAATGTTGGAATTCTCACCATTTAGGGATTCATTTCTTGATATACGTCTTAATGCATGAGCTGCAGCAAATTTTGATGATGAAAAATGTGGTTCTATAAGTAATTTAATCTGATGGGAAATATCCTGGTTTATCCATTGGGACTGATGATTGGTCTGGGCCAAGTTAACCAACGACTTTTGAATGGCACTTTTTAAAGCATCTAAACCCCAATTCATTTTTGCAGATATGGGAACAACCGCCGACACGCCTAATTCTTTTTTCAGCTTTTGAATTTCAATTTGGCTCGAATCTTTCAATTGATCCATCATATTTAATACAACAATCGTGGGAATGTCCAAATCAAGAAGTTGCGTAGTGAGATATAAATTTCTGGACAGGTTAGATGCATCCACCACAGAGACAATAACCGCTGGCGGGTTTTCTCCTTTGGCCCAACTTAACACTTGATCAGAAACGATTTGTTCATCGAACGATTCTGCCGAAAGACTATAAGTGCCCGGAAGGTCTAATAAATTAAATGTTTTATCCCCTTGAGCATAAACGGTGCCCTCTTTTTTTTCTACAGTAATGCCTGGATAATTAGATACTTTTTGATGCAATCCAGTTAGCAGATTAAATATGGCTGTTTTTCCGCAGTTCGGATTACCAACCAATGCTACCCAATGGGAATCTTGAGTCAATTTTTGTGCGGGTTTAAAAAAGTGAGATTTCTTCATTTCAGTTCAACAAGCTGGGCATCGTCCCATCGAATCGATAAATAGGAATCTCGGACTTTTATTTCTACAGGACCATTAAATGGCGTACACTTCACCAACCGAACATCCGTTCCGGATAAAAGTCCCAATTCAACCAGCCGATTTTGTAAATGCCTATTTCCTTTGATATTGCTGATCGTACCCACTTCCCCCGGACTCAAATCAATAAGAGTCATGGAGATTCGCATTCACTGCAAATAATGAATAATTGATGGATATGCCGCACCAGTTTATATCCAAATTTTTTCACAATCTCATCCTGTCGTGATTCAATAACCTCATCCATGAATTCTTCAATTTTTCCACATTGAATACAAATCAAATGGTCATGATGGGTCGCATTTACTTTATGTTCATATCTTGCCCGACCATCCCCTAATTCCAATTTCCGGGCCATTTTATTTTTAACAAGAACGTCAATCGTACGATACACCGTAGCCCGGGAAACATTTAATCCTGATTGGCGGATGGCTAAATAAATTTCTTCTGCATCCCGATGATCATTGGTGGCACATAGTTCATCCCACACAGACTGTCGCTGCTGAGTATAGCGTAATCCTTCTTTTTTTAATACTCTTTTTAGCTGGTCGTAAGTAGCCATAAATTCCTTTATTCTTATTGAGATTGAGTCTCAGAATATAAGAATAGGTTTCTATTCATTTAAAGAAATAATATAAATAAAAAGATCAGATTAAAGGATTAATTAATCAGAAGAAAAGATAAAAAAGATTAGTCTTCCGGTGATTCCACCTTTTTTAAGTTCGCAAATTTTACAACGAGTTTCTTTTTTAGTCCATCTTTAAATACAATACCTACCCGCTGGTTTTCTCCCTGACCGCTTAATGCCATTACTTTACCAACACCAAAAATGGCATGCTCAACATAGTCCCCAACTCTAAAATCATCAAATACTACTACCGTTCGACTGACAGCCGTTTTTGTAAATATACCCGGTCGGCCGCCAATCACCTTCCGAGTCAAGGCAGAGGTAAATGAAATTTTTTCCAGTTTATCTTCCGGCATTTCATATACAAAACGGGAAACCATTCCATACAATTCATCTGAACCAATCCGTCTTCGGTGATTGGCATACATTAGATAGACTTTTTTCATCGCCCGCGTCAAACCCACATAAAACAATCGTCGTTCTTCTTCTAATTTTTCGACGGATTCTAACGCACTATACAACGGAAATAAACCATCTTCTAACCCTGTAATAAATACAACCGGGAATTCCAATCCTTTGGATGAATGAAGTGTCATGAGGGTCACGCGGTTTGTTTCATCGTTCCACTGATCCAGATCAGTCATTAGAGAGACTTCCTCCAAATACTGGGATAATCCACCATCAGGAGTTCTGATCATAAATTCATCCACACCCTTCAGAAACTCCATCACATTGGCAAAGCGTTCCTGATCTTCTGGTGCACTGCTTTCACGAAAATATCTAATAATTCCTGTTTCTTCTACCAGGGTCCGAACCAATTCGCCCGCATTAAGTTTTGGCAAAAGTTCATTATATTTTTTAATTATATTATAAAATGTAATTAATGAATCTGACTGTTTTCCTCGGATTCCCATATCTTCAGGAATGCTTAATACTTCAACCATCTCCATTTTTTTCTTTGCAGCCTGAATGACACATTTATCTACTGTTTTCATTCCGATTCCCCGGGGAGGAAAATTAATGACGCGACGTAATGATATTGTGTCTTTGGGGTTCACAATCAGAGAAAGGTAACCGATAAGATCCTTTATTTCTTTTCTTTCATAAAATCGAAATCCGCCGACAATATTATAGGGAATGCCCGATCGCCGGAAGGCATCTTCCAAAGAACGGGATTGTGAATTGGTGCGATATAGGATAGCAAAATCACTAAAATTTCGCTTCTGAAGCTTAATTTCTTTCTCCAATGCATTAACAACAGCATCCGCTTCTTCCATTTCATCATTCGTTTCAATCAATGCTAATTTTTCTCCCGCCCCATTATGAGAAATGAGTTCTTTTGGGGCACGATTTTTATTATTTTTGACAACGGATGAAGCCGCCTCAAGTATATGGGCAGTTGAGCGATAATTTTTTTCTAATTTGAACACATGGCAGTTACCAAAATTCTTTTCAAAATCAAGAATATTGCGAATATCGGCACCGCGCCACCCATAAATAGACTGATCATCATCACCCACCACACATATTTGGTGATGACCTTCCGCTAAATATTTCACAAACATAAATTGGGGTTTATTCGTATCCTGGTATTCATCCACAAGGATGTATTGCCATTTTTCACGGTATTTATCCAATATTTTTGGATGCTTTTCAAATAAGGTTAAAGGGAGAATCAATAGGTCATCAAAATCAACTGCATTATTCTTAATGAGTGCTTTTTGGTATTTTTTGTAAATATCCGCGTAAGTTTTTTCTAAGACTAAATGGGCCTTCTTTTTGGCCTCACCAGGGGTGATTAATTTATTTTTGAAATAGCTAATTTTATGGCGGACCTCTTGAGGCGTCACATAATTTTTGGGAATGTCCATGGATTCAATAACAACCTTTACGAGCGATTTCTGATCTTGAACATCAAATATAGAAAAATCGGCTGTATAACCAAGATGGTGAATTTCATTCCGCAGAATCCGGGCACATATAGAATGAAATGTACCGATGTTTAAAACTGATTCTTTCCCGGGCACCAGCTTATTGACACGGCCCTTCATTTCCTGCGCTGCCTTATTCGTAAAAGTAACTGCAAGGATATGTTCTGCAGAAACCAATTTCTTTTTAATGAGGTAGGCAATTTTATGGGTTAATACGCGCGTTTTTCCACTTCCGGCTCCTGCAAAGATTAATACAGGTTTACCGAAAGCTTCCACGGCTGATTTTTGTACTTTATTCAGATTT
>CATMGX010000053.1:0-10593 GCA_950067765.1 uncultured Fidelibacterota bacterium | reverse complement strand
AACATAGTCTGGAAATTATCCTTGATTGAGGCTGGAATCAATAAGCGACTATAGCGCGGCTTGAATAAATAATCCGCCGGATATATCCACATTGGAGTTAAAAGACAAATCTAAATAATTCACACGAATTTTCAGACCCAACTTGGATGCATTAGAAATATTAAACAATATCTTCACCCCCTGGCTGTGACTCGAATGGGAGATCATCCGCGTAAGCATTTCTCCCGGAAGATTCACATCCCAGAAATAGACCCTCGAATCAAAGTGATCAATCATGGCCCCCATCCAATCCAATTCTAATCGGTAATGCTGCTGATATATATGGAATCAAAAATCTAACCCATGGCTCTGATGGATTTCTTTTTCACCTGTCGTGACAAACTGATATTTCACCTGAGTCCGCCAGGTTTTTTGATCATATTGATGTTCTAATTTAATACCGTCTTTTTTTTGGAACCCCAGAACCACCAAAGGTGCATATACTACATCATTTGTTGCATCTTTTTGTTCTTTTTTCACCTGAAAAATAATTTTATGGTATCTTATTTTTGTTTCTGTTCTGAGCCCAATTTCATAACCGTTTATTTCCCGAATATGGTGTTGAAACATATCGGCATAAATCATGAGATTTGTTTTCCCCACACGAATATATGCTCCTTGGAAGAAACCTGTTTCTGACAAATCTGTACCGCGCCATTCTACCATGGGGTTGCCCATTTGACCCATAGAACTGGAATTTATATCTCTGTATTGAATAATATATTTAAAGGGGCGAATACGATAGTTTAATCCAAAAATTATGGATAGGGGACCAGCCCCAAGTGATAATTCTCCACTGGCACGAATATTTTCAAAATTATAAGATCCGAAATGGATTGAGCTCTCGGTGCAAAAACGGTCCCAATTAATATGGATGAATTTTCATATTGCCATGCCCCTCTAGTGAAATTTCTATTATTGTTTTTTCCCTCTCCCCCTTGACCGTGGGAAACAGTGAAGGTTCCAACATGTGTTTTCTGTTCAATGGCGAACCCCCTGGTTCGATTCATTCCCGTTGACGATTTATATCCTTTCAGCCCATTTTGGACAGAAGTGCCTGTATTCACAGTGCTCCATCCTTTTCTTGCGGGAAATGGTTTACCTGATATAAGGCCAAACCCAAAGGCCATTTGATGATCCCCTGCAATCCAGCGTCTATTACCGGTTCTTTGTTGAATATATAAATTATGCTGATCTAAAATATCTACCCCATACCGATTACGAACGGATAGTGCACCCATTTCCTGGGTCATTGTATCCATCCTTCCTTTCCAGCGATATCGTACTCCATCGGTCATGGATACAATTTGCTGAATATGAATTTTGTGAGGAACCCCTTTATTCCTTTGTAAGGTAACAAAAATGAACATCAAGGCAGGGGAAATTTTTTGTGATGTTTTCAACGATGTAAAGTCAGGACTATCCAATGAGTTGCGAATTAGATCATAATATTCATTCGCTAAAAAGGTCAGTGCCAATATTTCTTCCAATAATTGGTGGGTTAAGCCCGTGGATTTTGAAAGAATATCATCCAGAATAATCAATTCATCTTCATGAACTGTATCCTCCTCATCCTGAGAAATTAACCTCAGAATATCTTCAGAAGTTTGGGCCGAAGCGAGTGGGTTACCTACCCAAAGGAATAGTAAACCCCATCCAATGAGACGGTCCCAATTGCGGGTGGCTTGCCAATGCATAATTTATATTCACCTGATAAAGATTGATCCCAACAGCGCCAGTCATCTGGCCGGTCCCTGATACAAATCCCGTATGGAGTGAGAACCAGTCTTTTGGCTGAAAGCTGAATCCTGTTTTGAATTTTCCTTCATAAGCCGTATCCTGTTCCCACTCGATTTGTACAGATATACTTTTTGTAGGGTGAAAGGACAGGGCCGATAAAATGAGTTGGGGTAATGGGTCCTTCGACTTTCCAATGGTTGGCCCATTGATATTATGTAATATGGTCCCCCATCGAATATTGTTGTTTAAGTTGACCTGCCAGCAAGAGATATCCCCCTGGTGGTGGCTGATCCATAATTTGGGATGGAAAGGGAATACATATTGACGGTCACGCCACCCCGTAATCTTTGTTTTATCCGACGGTCATAGGCAAGAGAAACAGTAGATTCTTTATATTGTTTTACACCAAACGTTTGGATCCCAAGCGCAAAATTTCCAAAACGACTTGGAATCTCCCCTACAAAATTATGATGTGATAATGGTTTTAAATTAAATGTTCGGCCTGTCTGACCTGCAAATCGAATTTTACTACCCATGGCTAATGATGCAGGATCCATAATTGACCCTAAAATATTTCTGTTAAAATTAATATGGCTCATGCCCAAGCCAGCATTCATGGGGGAAAGAAATGGGTGTTCGAAAGCAGCCCATAGATGAACGGTTGACCATAAAAAAATAATGATATATCGTATTTTATATATCAATCGTCCTTAAAGGAAAAGCGTCCCGATATATATCGGGACGCTTTTTTTACTTACTTCTTGGCGCTTACTTCTTGTACCAAAATACAATGAGCATCAAGGCAAGCAGGCCAGCAAACCCGGCATCGCCGAATTTACTCATTAAGTTGCCAATGCCAGCAATGACGCCGAAGTAATCGTCATAGAGAATACCAACTACGATTCCGAGTACAACCAACCCTTTTAAAAGATCGGTAATATCCCCGATAAACGCAGTAATGGTTTCAAAGGCCTTATTCATTTGTTAACTCCTAGGATTATTATAGTAGATCGGTGCTCAGTAAAGAACGCCAACAATCTACCGATTAACCTGCAAAAGAAACAAAGATTAACAAGGCTAACAGACCAGAGAATCCTCCATCTAGGAATGATTCTACCAAGTCTACTAAACCGCCGATGGGGTCAAAGCCTGTTGAGTAAAGGATGTTTACAAATACAAACATCACGATTAGGGCTTTGATTAAGCCAACTACGGAATTAGCAATACCTTGTACGGTTGAAGTGAAATCAGCCATTAGGTTCCTCCTTGGTTATGTTAAATTGAATAAAAAAGGGGGCAGGTATCCCCTGTCCCCTTATTATTCAATTCTATCTTGTTTATGCATGTGGTTTTCTTATCCACTGTCATTTCTGTCGCATGGAATTTAACAAGAATATATAATTAATCAATAATTTTTGAATAGGTTACATTTTTTCACCTTTTCTCTTCGTGAATCCCCCTTTATATGACTAAAATCTCACTCTGAATTCAATATGAAAATTTTGGAAAGTTCATGACAATATTAAAAATTACACATATTATTGGACACGAAGTGCTCGATTCACGAGGGAATCCCACTGTTGAGGTTGATGTGACATTAGAGGATGGTACTATTGGAAGCGCCATGGTTCCGTCCGGTGCATCCACAGGTAAACATGAAGCAGTGGAACTTCGTGACGGAGATAAAAATCGCTATTTGGGAAGAGGGGTTCAGACTGCGGTTAATAACGTCAATACGCTTATTACAGATCATTTGGTTGGCATGAACGCCAACAACCAGGCCGACATTGATCAAGCCATGATTGATTTGGATGGATCCCCTAATAAATCCAATCTAGGTGCCAATGCGATTTTAGGCGTTTCCATGGCTGTAGCCAGGGCCGCTGCTGGATCCGTAGATCAACCCCTTTATTCTTATCTGGGTAATGAACAATCCAATATGCTTCCTATTCCAATGATGAATATTTTAAACGGCGGAAGCCATGCAGATAATAATGTAGACATCCAGGAGTTTATGGTTTTTCCTATTGGTGCAAATTCTTTTTCATCCGCCCTTCAAATGGGTGTAGAAACTTTTCATCACCTGAAATCTGTTTTGCAGAAAAAAGGACTCAATACTTCTGTGGGGGATGAAGGTGGCTTTGCGCCAAACCTCCGCTCCAATGCGGAGGCGGTGGAAGTCATCTTAGAAGCCATTGAAAAAACACCTTATACATTAGGAAAAGATTTATTTTTAGCTTTAGATGTGGCTGCCAGTGAAATATATAAAAATGGTCTCTACCATCTTGCGTCAGAAGATAAACAATATTCATCGGAAGAAATGGTTGCATATCTCACCTCATTGGCAAACCAATATCCAATCATTTCAATCGAAGATGGGTTGGATGAAAACGATTGGAAGGGATGGCAGCAGTTAAACAGCGCAATAGGTAATCGTGTTCAAATAGTGGGAGATGATCTAACCGTAACCAATTTGACCCGCCTCCAACGTGCCATTGATGAAAATGCCATGAATGCAATCCTGATTAAACTAAACCAAATCGGCACGGTAACCGAAACCATTCAAGCGATTGAATTGGCCAAAGCCAATCATTACGGAGCAGTGATTTCTCACCGATCGGGCGAAACAGAAGATGTAATTATTGCAGATTTTGCTGTGGCCATGGGTATGGGACAAATTAAAACCGGTTCTGCTTCCCGGACGGATCGAATCGCAAAATACAATCAGCTACTTCGCATTGAGGAGGCTCTTGGATCTTCAGCTCAATTTCCCGGGAAAGAAGTATTAGGCTTCTCGTGAGTACCAAGGGAAAATCTGGCCGTATAAAACGAAAACACGCTACAGGATCTTCCAGTGTTGATGTGCAAAAACGGGTCATACGTGCTATTTTGGTGATGGGTGCTGTGGCATTGCTAATCATCTTCTTTTTTGGAGATCATGGACTATATCAACTCTATAGCTTGAAACAAGAAAGAGCCCACATCCAGGAAAGAATCAATGAACTGAGAAAAGAAAAACTCACTTTAGAGGGTGAAAAAACAAAACTCAAGACTGACTATAAGTACATTGAAGAATTGGCCCGGGAGAAATACCGTATGGCTAAAAAGGGAGAGAAAGTTTTTAAGGTGATCGAGAAGAAAAAGAAAGATTGATATTAATCTTTTTCCTGATCTCGTCCCAAATGCCGGCTGTGTGTGTATAATTCATCTTTTTCGTCTTCAGTGAGACCATCATAGCCGACCTTATTGATTTTATCCAATAGACGATCCACGGTCTGCTGCATGTTCATTTTTCTTGCTTTTTTCCGTTCCACTTTATTATGTCGTACTTCCGCAACTTTTGAATTAATCAAAAGCCGCAGCCTCGGCCATGTCCATGGCGATTTTAGATAAATATACCCGATCACCATGCCTGAAAGATGGGTTAAGTGGCTGATGCTAGAACCCGATGTGCCCATGGAAGAAACAAAAGCCATGGAACCTAAAAAGATAACAAAGTATTTCACTTTAATTGGAAACAGAAAATAAATTAAAATTTTTCGATTAGGAAACATGAGTCCATAGGCTAAAAGTAATCCATAAATAGCGCCACTGGCCCCAATCAAGACAGTGTAGGGATTGCCAACATTAAATAACAGCCACACTAACCCGGATCCCACACCGGTGGTAAAATAATATTTTATAAATCCATCACGTCCCCAAATGGATTCCAATTCTGAACCAAACATCCATAAAACAAACATATTCATAAAAATATGAAAGAAATCACCATGGACAAACATGTAGGTTAAGGGTTGCCAGATCATGGGCCAGATGGATTCGGATGAGAGACCAAATATTTGAGCCAAGTCTATTTGATTTTTGGCAATGATCCGAATAAGGAAAACAACTGCATTGACGGAAATCAGCACTTTGATTGCTTCCGTGAATATTTGTGGCCGAAAAGGAATATTCCCCTGTTCTGATTGAAATTGATATTGCATATCTTTTGCGTTATTTTACGAATTTATACATATTTAGGGGGAATTCCGTTCCAATTTTATTGATTAAATAATTATACCATCCCCTGCAGTTTTTTCAATCGAATCCAATTCATGGGATTCATGGGAAATGAGTTTTTACTAAAGGGTGCTTCCGGCACTTTCAACTGGGGACGATTATATAATTGAACCGTAAGATCCATTTCCTTCTGTGCTTTCATCAATGACACAGCGGCGCTGATGAAAAAATCTCGCGGAAGAAACCCAGTGATTTTTTTAAATCCATATTGTCGAAGCCCATCCCTGATCAGGGTGGTGCAACTCCGTTTGTAAAAACTAAAGTCCTTATATTTTTCTGGATAATCCGGATGAGGTGTCGTTGCATGAATTGTCTTGAGCTCATTGTGGTAAATCCCCGATAGATAGTCTGCATCTATTCCTTCTAGTCGGATCACATGGATACCGCGCATGAAATTCCGTCCAAACTTGTCATAATATGCAGTACCATCTTCTAAGATTTCAAATTTCCCTGTGATGGGCGATGGCGCAAATTCACCCAAAGCCGGCCGGTACATATATTCAGCTTCATCCATGGATTCATTTTCATTAATCAAGTGAGAAAAATTAAAAAATTCACCATTCACATTGATGGCATTATGACCAAAGGTCGATGCAGGATATTTTATCAATCGCTCATTATAGTATATTTCAACATATGGATTTTCTGATGGCGGTAGATCCGGCCACATGATAATAATCGGCTCGCCAGTTTCATAATCTTGCTGGGGCAGTTTCCGGGCACAGACGTTTTGGTTGACCCAATGATGAAGATAACCGTTCCAAATCCGGTTTTCCTCAAGGAATCGCTCCCCTTCATCCGTTTCTATAAAAGACACACCATCCGCCCACTGTAATTTCCCTTTATATATCACGCTACAACCATTTCACGCAAAATCTGGAGTGATTTTAAATTGCGAATACTATCAAAATGAATGCCCAGGCGCGTATTTAAATAATCGCTGATCGCTTTTCTATCCTGTGCCGTAATCCTTAATCCCGTTTGCATCCCGGTTTGGTTTTGTTGAAAATGATCAAATACCACTTTTGAATTGGGACCGGCATATGGATTAGGAAGAGGGACAAAGTCCAGTTCTGCCTGGGAAAAATCCGGTTTAAAGCCCAAGTGCTTCAATAACTGATATTGGTAAAACCAATAAGCCAAATTCAGCTGTTTTTCTTCCTGGTCAATTCGTTTTAATGTACGGACTAATTCATCATATAAATCTGGGTGGGCATCATGGTCCGTGAGACATTTGTCCGTAAGCTCGATTAAAGCCATGGCATAAGAAATTTTTTTCAAATCCGTAGGAATAACAGACCAATTATTGGAAAAAGCTGCTTTGGAAATGGTTTGGAGATCCCGGGATTCCTTGAAATAATAAACCAGGTCTAAACAATTAATCGGCTGAAAATAGGCGCCCATGGGTGACTTTTTTCTATGAGCGCCGTGGACAATAAAACTGACTTTGCCCATTCCCCGGACAAAGCATCGGGCAATAATGCTGGTTTCACTATATGGAAATCGCTTTAGGACTATAGCTACTGAGTGGATAATCACATGCTTATAATAATACAAATCCTAGAAGGATTGGCATTATTTCCCAAAACCCTAATATGCCTTTGCAAAAAGGACTTCGTGACGCGCCGGCTTTCCTGAATAGATACATTTCAATTCTTTTGGATTTTCATCAAGTGGAATAACACGAATGGTCGCTTTGGTTTCTTCCTTGATGGCCCTCTCGCTTTCTCGCGTGCCGTCCCACCCACATCTAACAAAGCCTCCTTTGTTTGCGATTGTATCCTTGAAATCATCATAGGATGAAACGCGATGCGTATTCTTTTCTCGAAAATCTTTTGCTTCGTCAAATAATGTCTTCTGGATATCCTCTAAAAGTTTGGGTACAATTTCCCCAACCGCATCTTTTTGAACAAATAATTTCTCACCGCTATCTCTCCGAACCAGTACCACTTTCCCATTTTTAATATCTTTGGGTCCCGCTTCCATGCGAAGGGGCACGCCCTTCATTTCCCACTCATTAAATTTGAAACCGGGGCTCTCCTTTCGCCAATCCTCATGTACTCGGATTCCACCATCCCTGAGCATCGATAATATGGGTGATAAATAATTTTTTACCGCCACCATACTTTCTTCATCTCGAAATATAGGAACCACCACCACCTGAAATGGGGCGATTTTTGGTGGCAGCCTCAGCCCTTTATCATCTCCATGGGTCATAATAACCGCCCCCACAAGCCGTGTGCTTATGCCCCAACTTGTTGCATAAACCAGTTCTTCTTTATTGTCTTTTGTTTGAAAGGTTACATTAAAAGCTTTGGCAAAATTCTGCCCGAGATTATGAGATGTCCCTGCCTGAAGCGCACGTTTATCTCCCATTAAGGCTTCGATACAATAGGTTGCTTCTGCCCCGGCAAATTTTTCTGATTCTGATTTTAACCCGGTATGAACAGGCATGGCGAGATAATCTTCAGCCAATTGTTGATATAAATCTAAAATGAGTAATGTTTCGTCTAAGGCTTCCTGGGCAGTAGCATGGGCCGTATGGCCTTCTTGCCAAAGAAATTCCGTTGTTCGCAAGAATAGGCGCGTTCGCATCTCCCAGCGAACAACATTGACCCACTGGTTTATGAGCAAGGGCAAATCCCGATAGGATTGAATCCATTTTTTATACATGGCCCAAACCACCGTTTCTGATGTGGGACGCACAATCACTTCTTCTTCCAGTTTTGAATCTGGATCAACAACAACACCATGCTTACCATCCGATTTGAGACGAGTATGGGTGACCACAGCACATTCTTTAGCAAAGCCTTCTATATGTTCTGCTTCCTTTGCCAGAAAGGATTTTGGAATAAATAAAGGAAAATAAGCATTCACATGGCCCGTTTCCTTAATCATGCTATCAAATATGTCTTTAATGTTCTCCCAAAGGGAAAATCCATAGGGCCTAATGACCATGGTGCCTTTGACGGGACCATAATCAGCTAATTCCGCTTTAGTAACAACATCGGTATACCAAGCTGAATAATTTTTACTTTGGGGTGTAACGCCTTTTGACATGTTTTTTCTCAAAAATTAAAAGAACAAATTAGCGGGTTCACCAAGCCCGTCCAACAGATGATTTTGTTGAGGAAGATCCTTTATGGGCATTATCTTTGCCCTTATGAAATCATTAATGGAGGTCCCCTTGCATACCAAATTAATAACATTATTCCCGATCATTTTACTTTTATGGATTGGTTGTGAAAAAAATACAGCCGATATGGTTATTCAAAATGGGAAGATATATACGGTAGATGAATTTAATCCACTGGTCGAAGCTGTGGCGGTTAAGGATGGAAAAATTATTGCCGTGGGGTCTCAAGGAAATATTTCACAATGGATTGGAGCCCAAACCCAGGTGATCAATTTAAATAGGGGAACCATGATTCCGGGGCTTATCGAGGGCCATGGCCACTTCATGGGATTAGGGTTTGCAAAAATGCGTCTGGATCTCACAACGATTTCTAATTATGATGAACTGGTTGATATGGTTGCTTCCGCGGTAGAAAAGAGTGAGCCCGGGGAATGGATTTTGGGCCGCGGGTGGCACCAGAGTAAATGGACATCCACACCCAACACCACCGTGAAAGGATTTCAAACCCATGAGAAACTGAGTGCCGTTTCACCCAATAATCCTGTGTGGTTAACCCACGCCAGCGGCCATGCCGGTTTCGCGAATAAAAAAGCCATGGAAATTTCCGGTATTAGTGCCGAGTCACAGTTCGGGGATACGGGAGAAATCATAAAAGATTTGAAGGGAACACCAACCGGTATTTTTAATGAACGCGCTCAGGGTTTAATCAGCCGCAATGTACCTGTTGAGGGGAGTGGTAATGCTGAAATGGCATTCAATCTTGCCGTTCAGGCCAGTTTAGAAAATGGTATTACTTCCTTTCAAGATGCAGGCTCAGGCCGAAGTGCAATTGAGATTTACCGAAACGGGTTAAACGCCGGGAAATTAAAAGTTCGGCTTTATGTTATGCTAACTAGTCGGGATCCGGATTTACTTGAGGAGTGGTATGAAAAGGGACCTGAGATTGGTACGGGTGGTGATTATTTAACGATTCGATCTATTAAGCTGAATGCAGATGGGGCGTTGGGTTCCAGAGGTGCATGGCTGCTGGATGATTATATAGATCGGCCGGGGCATGTGGGTATGGCCACGCAGTCCATGGAATATGTTTATGAAGTTTCCTCCAATGGGTTCGCCAATGGATTCCAGGTAAATACGCATGCCATTGGCGATCGGGCTAATCGGGAAGTTCTGGACCAATATGAAGCCGTCTTTGATGAAAACCCTGATATCGACCATCGTTGGCGTATCGAACATGCCCAGCATATTGATCCTAAAGATATTCCCAGATTTGCAGAAATGGGTGTCATTCCTTCTATTCAGGCCATCCATTTAAGTTCAGACCGGCCTTGGGCCATCTATCGTTTGGGACCCAAAAGAATTAAAGAAGGTGCCTATGTTTGGCGAAAGTTAATGGACTCTGGTGCCATTGTAATTAACGGCACCGATGTACCCGTAGAACCGGTAAACCCCATTGCCAACTTTTATGCCAGCGTATCTCGAAAAACACTCAACGGAACTCCCGATGGCGGCTTTGAGCCGGATCAGAAAATGACTCGATTTGAAGCATTAAAAAGCTATACCATTAACGCCGCTTATGGCGCCTTTGAAGAAAATATTAAAGGCTCAATCGAAGTGGG
>CATMGX010000052.1:0-10835 GCA_950067765.1 uncultured Fidelibacterota bacterium | reverse complement strand
GTTTGGGATTTAAAACATCCACCGCCACCGTTTATCGAAAATAATAAAGAGACACCAGGTTTAATAAAGCCAAACAAGTCTGAATTATTACCAATCCCACCTCATAGTTTAGATCCACAAGGACCTCACGTTAGTCCTGGAGTTTATACTGTTACGGTATCAGTTGGTAATAAATCGCATTCACAAACAGTGAGATTAAATGGTGACCCTAAACTCAACTTAAGGACCGGTGATTATCGTCAAAGAGAGATATTCTTACTTGAATTGCATGACCTTCACAAGCAAGCCTTTACACTGAATGAGAAGCTAAAGGATATGGTGAAGCAATCTAGTGAAAGAATGGAAGCTGATGATAAAAAGTTAATAGCTATTAAAGGTCAGCAGAAGAAAGTAAATAGCATACGTTCTAGCGCAATGCGCCTAGCTAGAGAACTTCAAGGAGGTGGTGTAAGGCAAGGGTCATTTTTTCCACCAACTGACACACATAAAGATAAATTTTCTGAATTATTAAAAAGGTGGAAAGAAATAAAAGGCAGTAAGTATGATCAGGAAATGAATGGGGAATTAATTATAGAAGATATAATAGTTGGCGATGGCGCCGAAGCTGAAAATAATAGTGTTATTACCGTTAATTACACAGGATGGTTGAGAGATGGCACAAAATTTGATTCTTCATTAAACCCAGGACGAGAACCTTTTCGTTTTACTCTTGGTGCAGGGCAAGTTATCAAGGGTTGGGATGAAGGAGTGGCAGGAATGAAAGTTGGCGGTAAAAGAAAATTAACAATACCACCAATAATGGGGTATGGTAATCGAGACATGCACGTAATTCCAGCAAACGCTACTCTAGTTTTTGAAGTTGAATTATTAGTTGTAGAATAAATACGGTTATCCAACTATAAAATGAGTCAAATGGCGCTTCCCAAAAAACTCATAGTAATTTTACTGTGGGGTACATTTAGTTATCTCTTAAGCCAGTTAATATTGGACGTCGAATTAACCCAGAAAGGCTTTTTCATACTCTTAGTCTGTGCTGGATTGTGGATGACAGAAATTATTCCTTTACCTGCAACAGCATTACTTGTCCCTCTTCTTGCATATTTTACTCAAATTCTTGGTCCGAAAGCAGCATTAGCCCCCTTTTCAAATTCAATCGTGTATTTATTTATGGGTGGATTCACCTTAGCTGCTTTATTAAATAAATATAAAATTGATATTTGGTTAGCAAAAAAAGTAACCACCGCATCCGGTGGACATCTTTGGTGGTCGGTAATTGGATTTTTTGGAGTCACCAGCTTTTTATCCATGTGGATGAGCAATACATCCACCACGGCCATGATGCTACCCATTGCCATTGCGTTGGTGGGGAAAGAATATCCCAGAATGCGGGCCTATGTCGTTTTAGGTACAGCGTACGCCGCAAATATTGGAGGATTGGCCACTGCGGTGGGGTCTCCACCTAATGGGATTGCTGTTTCTGCATTGGATATCGATTTCTTTACCTGGTTTAAAGTGGGTTTCCCAACAGCCATTATGATGTTTCCCCTCGTCATATTAGCTATGTGGGTTGTCATTCGACCTGAAAAGAATGCGATGGTTAATCAACCGGGAGGAAATAATAATTTCTCTATGGAATGGAATGCCCATGCCAAGGGAAGTGTCGCGTTATTTATTTTTACTGTTTTCTGTTGGATCTTCTCCAGTCAAATCGGGCATTTTCTCGGGTTAAAACAATTTGACAGAATGATTGCGATATTCATTACAGCCCTTGCACCCATTCTGGGTTTAATCTCTTGGAAAGATTTGGAGAAGAAAATTGAATGGGGCATCCTCATTTTATTTGGTGGTGGGCTATGTCTTTCAGTCATTTTGAGCGAAACGGGTACCTCGAAATGGCTTGCGACTCAAATGATTCAAACCATTGCCGGGTCTCCCGATTGGGTTGTCATCATAGCAAGTATTACATTAATGATATTTTTAACTGAACTGGCATCGAATACAGGATCCGCCGCTATTTTAATCCCTGTCATGATGGCATTGTCAAATCAATTTAACCCAGCGATTACTTATGCATTGGTATTCGGGGTTGGGGTAGCAGCCACATGTGCCTTTATGCTACCCGTGGCAACGCCACCAAACGCACTGGCATATGGTACAGGAATTATCAATCAGCGACAAATGTTAAGGGCGGGACTTATTCTTAATATTTTTGGCATTATCGTCGTTTTTACTGCAGTCAGTCTTTTCGCATAAACGGCATGATTTATCTAAAAATGATTCCATTTAAATCGATAA
Source organism: uncultured Fidelibacterota bacterium (assembly GCA_950067765.1). Classification (GTDB taxonomy): domain Bacteria; phylum Fidelibacterota; class Marinisomatia; order Marinisomatales; family TCS55; genus TCS55. The sequence continues at coordinate 8,540 of CATMGX010000052.1, read as the reverse complement.
TTACCATAGGGGTCTTATGGCTGTCCGTACTGATAGGATGTGAGGAGCCAAAGGATGATCCAGATGAAATTAAGCCCCCAATTGATACAACAAAGGTCGATACCTTTCCGTCTTTAGGGCACGATGGACCCTACCATGCTGATTCAATATATTATGGACGGGAAAATTATATAGAGTATCATGCAGGGAATATACCTATTATTCTTTCCGCACCTCATGGGGGATGGAAAACGCCAGATGAAATTGCGGACCGTACTTATGGTACTACGATCACGGATGCGAATACTTATGAATTGACCAAAACAGTTATGGATACCTTAACGGCGATGTTTGGTGGAAAACCTCATGTAATCCTTAGTCACTTAAAACGAATAAAGTTGGACCCAAATAGGGAAAGTGAAGAAGCAGCCCAAGGCGAAAAATATGCGTTAAGGGCCTGGGAAGAATATCACCATTATATTGAAACAGCCAAAGCACAAGTGACTCAACAATTTGGGTCTGGTCTCATTTTTGATATGCATGGCCACGGCGCAAACCCAGACGGGTTTTACGACTTAAGATCATGGCTTGGATATTTGTTGAAAGTTGCTGAATTGGATCAATCAGATGATGTCTTGAATTCAGCTTATTATAAAAATAAAACCAGCATAAGATCGTTAGTGGATTCTTCTTCTTATTCTTTCATAGACGTATTGAGAGGAAATTCCAGCATGGGTACGCTTTTGGATAGTCTTGGTTTTGGATGTGTGCCCAGTATTAATGACCCAGGGCCAGCGGGATCACGTTATTTTACCGGTGGATATATTACATGGAGACATGGTTCGGTTGACGGGGGAATCATTAGTGCCATTCAGGTTGAAGCACCGAAGCCAACAATTAGGGAGAACCAGACGACCCGATCAAAATTCGCCCATGCCATGGGTATTGCCGTTGGTATCTATTACGAACGACATTTGAGACGAAGTTTAAAACGTTAGTTATTTAACCGTTGATTTAAGATTTCTGCTGCCGTTGGCGCCATATTGAAATTTGAATGGCCCACGCTTGGAACAGTTTCCAATCTCCATTTAAATTCCACGCTCATAGAATCGGCCATTGATTTGGCGCGATCATAAAATGTATGACCTCTTTCAAATCGATGATCTCCTTGTCTCATGGCTTCTTCTGTTTTTCTGAGTGAAGAAGCATTGGGATCGGTATCGTTTTCTCCCAGGAGAATTACTAAATCCAGTTTGAATTTTCCTTTAATGTTTTTTTCCGTCATCGGTGAGTTTTGAAAACCATATGGAAATGGTTCTTTAAAATCAGTCATGGTGTACCATCCTGCATTCGCAGAGATAAATATTTTTGCATGCGTTGGATGGGTAAATAAAGCGAATCGGTGGACAAATTGAGATCCGGCGGAATGACCATATATCCCATAGGTTTCAACAGTAGAGACCTCATTCTCTATTAAATATTCAAATATGGGCTCAATAAAGGAGAATGTCCATTGGGTGGAATCTAATAATGTGCTCCCATCATACATCCCGCCCAAGTTATATCCTGCAGACCCAGGGTATCGATTTACATCAATTTCTGGACATACAATAAGGAAATTATGTTTTCGTGCCGGCTCAACCCAATCGATACAATAATCGTAAGCATTTCGACTGGCTCCATGCATTATAAACACAATTGGAATATTTTTGATCGTAGAGTCGGAGAAGTATGTATGGACAGTTAAGGGTGCGTTTGATAATGTCGGGTAATTGTCGAATTGAAATTTACTTATTCCCTGAGGAACCAGGGGCGTCGTTTTTATAATTTCCTCTTCAGGCTCCGTAAGCGACTCTGTACATGAAACCATTATAGTTAAGAACCATAACGGTATTAATCTTGATAAAGAAATAAAGTGTAAAATATTTATCATTTTGTTAAATTATTACTAAATTATTGTGGCAAAATTGAGAACGCATTGCCAAATTATAAAATCAAATTACCGAATAAATAATTATATGAATAACACAGAAAAAAGAATTGTCATTTTATGCCACCGCGCATTTAACTATATATTGAATAAAACAGGAAATATGCTTATTCGCTATCGTCCTGAAGATGTTGTGGCCGTTATTGATAGAGAAAAGTCAGGTACAGTTGCAGAATCAGAATTAGGATATGGTGGCCATATTCCAGTAGTTGAAAATTTTGAGGCATGTCAAAGGTTCAAACCAGATACATTGGTGCTTGGGAATGCATCTCAGGGTGGATTTATCAGCGATGAATATAGAAAAGAAGTGAAGGTTGCTATCGCATCTGGATGCAACATTATTAGTGGAATGCATGAGTTTCTTAATGATGATCCTGAATTAGCCAATTTGGCGAAAGAATACAATGTAACATTAACTGATTTGAGACGGCCACCAAAACCGCCGAATTTTCCAAAGGGGTCATGGCAGAATCGAACCATTCCTGTGTTGCTCATTGTGGGTACCGATTGTGATACAGGCAAAATGACGACAGGCTGGGAAATTACGCAACGGTTAAAAGAGCGTGGACGAAAAGTAGAATTTATTGGAACAGGCCAAACTGGAATATTGCTCAATGGTTCCGGCGTACCCATTGATGCAGTTACGGCTGATTTTATGGCGGGGGAAATAGAGCATGTTATTGATCAATGTCCAGATGACACTGAATTGGTGATTGTGGAGGGACAAGGGTCTTTGACCAATCAGTATTACGCCGGTGTTACATTGGGATTGCTCCATGGAGCCATGCCAGATTATATGGTAATGACACATGATCCAGGCCGAGAGGAGGATGTAACCGATTTTCCAATATCTTCTATGAAGCAAGTCATGAAGCTTCATATAGATTTAATGCAGAATTTTAGAGATTCAAAATTCTTGGGTATTAATTTACTGACATTCAAATTATCTGATGAAGAAGCGACGTCCGAGATTGAGAAAACAGAAAAAGAAAATGGGATTGCCACAACAGATTTAATTAGATTTGGGGACATGAATTTTATGGATGCAATCGAAAAGGAGTTGATATGATGAAACGATATTGTACCATATTAGTACTAATTTTTGTTGGATGCTCCTCATCGGGTCCATCTAATGGTGGTGTTTATTTTGAATCATCACAAAAAGTACACCATTCTAAAAATGGTATGGTCGTTACGGGGCATCCATTGGCGACCAAAGCAGGTGTGGATATTTTGGCGAAGGGAGGGAATGCAGTTGATGCGGCAGTGGCTGCAGCATTTACACTATCCGTTGTTGAACCATCCATGAATGGTATTGGTGGCCGAAACCAAATATTAATTTATTCTCCAGAAACAGGGTACCATGGGATTGACGGTACCACGGCAGCACCCCACGATTACGATTATGAAAATGCACCCAAAAAACGCTATGGGTATCCCAGTATTGGTATTCCGGGCGTGGTAAAAGGATTAACAAAAGCACAAGCAGATTTTGGTTCATTAGCGCTGAAATTTGTTATGAATCCAGCCATTGAGATTGCAGATAAAGGCCATGCGCTCATTGCTGGAGAAGCGATTCGTCAATCCATGGTGAATAAACAATTAAACGAATTCGAAGGGACGCGGCAGCATTTTCTCCAAACGGATGGTTCTCCCATGGTGCCAGGACAATGGTTTGTACAAAAAGACTTGGCGAATGTATTGCAAGCAATTGCAGATAATGGTCCTGATGTCTTTTATTCTGGATGGATTGCAGAAAAAATTGTGGCAGATAATCAAGCTAATGGCGGTGTGCTTAGTATGAAAGCGTTGGCCGAATATGAGGCTGAAGTTTCTCACATTGTAACAGGCTCATATCGCGGGTATAATCTTTCGGCACTTTGGATGCCTTCCTTTGGTGCCATAACCATTGAGGCTTTACATATACTTGAGTCCTTATCTGATGATTTAACAAATAATTTGGATTGGGGAGAGGCGGTTTATCACGCCATTGAATCCGCTTATTTAGATCGAAAAAATCAAAAATCGTTATTGGATGCCGAAAAACTCACATCTAAAAAATGGGCAGAAAAGCGAGCGGCTGAAATACATAATGAACAAGCATTTGTAGATTGGGATGATTTACCTGAATCTTTTACGGCACCCATGGGGCATACAACACACTTAACGGTGGTGGATAAAAATGGAATGGTTGTTTCCCTTACCCAAACGGTAGGTACGATCATGGGATCGAAAGTTGTTACACCGGGATTGGGATTTGTCTATGCTCAAACATTGGGGGGATATTTGGGGGAAGTAAAACCCGGTCAAAGAGCTGCATCCCATATTTCACCCATAATTGTATCAAAAGATGGTTCACCCATTTTAGCATTGGGGGCGGCGGGTGGTGCCAGAATTCCATCTGCAATTGTAGCGGTTATTAGTCGGGTTATTGACCAGGATCATTCTTTGGAAAAGGCCATGGTACTCCCGAGAGTCTATCCACAAAAAGAGGGTATTGATTTGGAATGGACGGGTGTGGATGGATGGACAAGCGCTGATAGTATATATTATACCGAAATGGGGCATGCTGTAACCATCCAAAAACAAAAAGGAAAATTCGGTCGTGTTCATGCAATAATTAAGAATAATAAAACAGGAGAGTGGATTGGCGTGGCAGATCCCGATTGGGAGGGCAGTGCTGGCGCACCAAATTAAATGATGAAATTATCTTTTACCACATTTAGAATTAATTGTACCCATCCATTTGGAATTTCCAGAAGCTCTCACGATTATTATGACATTGTTTATGTGTATCTCGAAGGAGAGGGGATTGTGGGTCGTGGAGAAGCAGCGCCTTCTGCTCGGTATAATGAATTTATAGAAGGAATAACAAAGATACTTGAAGAGGGTATTTCTTTGCCGGACACCATGAATGACCCAGTTGAATTTTCAAATGTTGTTCTGCCACAATCTAAAGGGATTAAGTCTTTAGAAGTGGCTTTGTCTATGGCGATTTTGGATTGGTGGTGTCAGAAAGAGGGAATCACGCTTTATCAATATTTTGGTGCGAATCCAGACAAAACACCCAAAACATCCTTTACCATTTCAATAGGAGATATGGATCTCATCCCTGAGAAAGTTGCTGAAGCATCGCCTTATCATATTCTAAAAATAAAATTGGGGATGGGTGAGAAAGAGGATAAGGCTATTATGAATGCAATCCGGGCGGAAACAGATACATTAATCCGTGTAGATGCGAATGAAGGTTGGGACCTGGAAACGGGGATAAAGATGTGCCGTTGGCTATCGGAGAGAAATGTGGAGTTTGTTGAGCAGCCGTTTAAATCTACAAATTTAAAGGATACGGCTGCCTTAAGGAAAGAATCGCCACTTCCCCTGGTTGCGGATGAAAATAGTCTGAATTCCAGCGATATACCCGGAATACACGGTATTTTTGATGGGATCAATATTAAACTGATGAAGTGTGGGAATCTATTCGAAGCACAGAAGATGGTTACAATGGCACGGGAAAGGGATATGAGTATTATGCTTGGATGTATGATTGAATCATCTGTTGGTATTACGGCTGGAGCCCATTTGTCACCTTTAGTAGATTATGCCGATTTGGATGGAAACCTCCTTATTAATAACGATCCGTATAAGGGCGTTTTAGTTGAAAATGGAAAATTGGTTTTACCCCAAGGGAATGGCTTGGGCGTTTCATTAAATTCCGATCAGAATCATTTAAAGTAATATGAAAATACTGGGCATAGAACATATTGGAATTGCGGTGAATAGCATTGACAAGGATGCACCGTTCTGGAAACACATACTTAATTTCCCCCATCGTGGGACGGAAGCGGTGGAGAACCAAGGGGTGATGACTGATATATATGATACAGGGCGTGGCAAAGTTGAACTTTTAGAAGCCATGGGTGAGGATTCACCTATCGGTAAATTCTTGGAAAATCGGGGCGCGGGAATACATCATGTATGTTTTGAAGTAGATAATATAACTATAGCAATAAAAGAACTTAAAGAGTTTAATATCCAAGTATTATCGAATGAACCAACCATCGGTGCAGAAGGGTATAAAGTGGTCTTTATTCACCCGAAAAGTACGGGTGGTGTCTTGGTAGAACTGGCCGAAAAGTCTTAACCTTTTTCCATCTCATTTACTGTATCTAATATATAATCCCAACTTTTCTTTAAATGATTTAACGTGGTGGTGGTTTGCCCCACAGAAAAGCGAATAATAAATTGATCATTCAATCGGGTATGTGTGAGATACATTTTTCCGCTTCTATTGAGCGTGTTGATTAATCTTTCGTTAAGATTATTCCCGTTTTTATGACGAAAACAAATGAGGTTTAGGGGAACCGGAGCCACAATCTCAAACCGGTCATCTGCTTCGATCCATGATTTCAATTTTTGCGTATTTTCCACATGTCCTCGAATAAATTTCTGCAATCCTTCCACACCATAATAATTAATTACATGCCACAATTTCAGTGCACGAAACCGTCGACCGAGTGGAATTCCCCAATCACGATAGTCAATTACCGTCTCAGAATCAGTATCTTTGTTCTTCAAGTACTCCGGTAAAATGGATAAAGAATCAATTAATACTTTTCTATTGGCTACATAAAAAACACTGCAGTCAAAATTGGTGAGCATCCATTTGTGGGGATTAAATATGTAACTGTCTGCATATTCCAATCCGTCGTGGATAAAACGAAATTCGGGACATAAAGCGGCTGGTCCGGCTAAGGCTGCATCTACGTGGAGCCAAATGTTGAATTCTTGACAAATTTTTCCGATATCTTCAATGGGATCCAATGCGGTGCTGGATGTGGTGCCAACGGTTGCACATACAAATGCGGGGGTGAGCCCATTGGAAATATCTGTTTCAATTGATTCTCTCAAGTGTTTTGGATTCATGGCAAAAGAGTCATCCACCTTTATCAGACGAAGGCTGTCTTTACCCATTCCTGCTATTTTTACGGCCTTTTCTATGGATGAGTGTGCCTGAGAAGAACTGTAGGCTGTTAATCGCTGATTACCACCGTTTTTATTTGTTTGTCCATTGGATGTCTTTTCTCGCGCCGCAATTAATGCCACGAGGCTGGAGCTGGATGCCGTATCCTGCAAAACGCCTCCGCCGGTAGAAGTGGATTTAAATTTATTCGGTAAGTCCATCATATCCACAAGCCAATCTAATACATGGGTTTCTACTTCGGTGCAAGCAGGGCTGGTGACCCAATTCATGCCATTAATGCCCAAACCCGTAGAAATAAGATCCCCAAGAATGGCGGGACCACTGGTGGCACAAGGGAAGAATGCATGAAAATTGGGTGATTGCCAATGGGTAATACCGGGCATCATTTTATCCATATCAGATAAAATATCTCCGTAATCTCGCCCTTTTATGGGAGCAGATTGGGGAAGATTTGAACGAATTTCTCCCGGCTTTACCTGAGAAAGGACAGGATATTGTTCAATTTGATCATAATAATCGGCAATCCAGTCGATAACTTTTTTGCCTTGTGTCCGAAATTCATCGGTGGTCATATGCTGGTTTGAATGCTTATTCATTTTATTCCTTAAAGAATATGTTTTTTATTCAACCCAAATTTATATTCAACCATGGTTACGCTGAAAGAAATTGAATTAGCCCATGATCGCATCCGTTCTTTTATTCATCGGACACCCATTTTAACCAACAAAAGCTTGAATGAATTGAGTGGAGCCAGTCTCTATTTTAAATGTGAAAATTTCCAAAAAGTAGGCGCATTTAAAATCCGCGGTGCCACCAATACGGTGGAACAGCTTTCTCAAGCAGAAATAGAGAAAGGTGTGGCAACCACATCCTCCGGGAATCATGGTGCAGCATTGTCTATGGCCGTGACAAGAAGAGGGGGAAAAACCAAAGTGGTAATGCCCAACAATACACCGAAGATTAAAGTTAACAATGTTGAGCGAAATGGGGGCGAAGTGGTGTGGTGTGAACCGGAACAATCTTCTCGAGAAAGTGTATTGGCAGACCTTGTTGAACAAACCGGTGCCATTGTTGTTCATCCGTACAATGATGAGCGCATTGTGGCCGGGCAGGGAACATGTGCCAAGGAGTTAATGGAAGACGAGCCCAATCTGGATATGATTGTTTGTCCCGTCAGTGGTGGCGGTTTATTGGGAGGTACATTGCTCTCGGCTAAGGGAATAAATTCTGATATACTTGTTTTTGGTGCAGAGCCCTCTGAAGCGGACGATGCCTACCGATCCCTAGAGAAAGGGAAGATTGTGGCTAACGTGACCATTGATACGATTTGTGACGGACTGCGGGCCCAGATTGGCACTATCACATTTCCCATCATTCAAAAACATGTGGACGGCATCATCAGGGTCACCGAGGAAGAAATCATTGAAGCAATGAAAATGATTTGGGAGCGGATGAAGATCATCGTTGAGCCATCCAGTGCAATAACCCTCGGTGCATTATTAAAAAATAAGGATATGCTTTCGAATAAGAGAGTTGGTTTGATACTATCCGGGGGAAATGTGGATTTGAATCAATTACCATGGTAAACCG
>CATMGX010000051.1:0-10987 GCA_950067765.1 uncultured Fidelibacterota bacterium | reverse complement strand
CCGGGCAATCAGAAATGATCATGGAAAATCTTCCAGGATTTCCTGATGGTATTTCATCCAATGGAAAAGGTATTTACTGGATCGCACTTCCGGCCAAAAGAAAAGAAATTATAGATAATCTGGCAGGAAAACCTTTTATACGAAAAGTAGTCCTCCGATTACCGGAATCAGTTCAACCGTCACCGGACCGACATGGATTTGTGCTGGGAATTGATGGGGATGGACAGGTAATTCACAATCTTCAAGATCCTTCCTCCGAATCATTTTCACCTATTACAAGTGTAGAAGAAAAAAATGGTATTCTTTATTTGGGTAGTTTGACTTACCCTGGATTTGCCCGAATCAGCGCTCCTGAATAATCTTAAGGGCAAACTGTGCAATAGCAGGAATCATATCGCCAAACATGGCGAATCGTTTATCCTGGGTTTGTCCTTTCAAATATCGGATATATATCTGGGCTGCAATCCCCACCAATCGGTATAATCCCAATGCGTGATAAAATCGGATATTGGACACATCTCTTCCGCTAGCCTGTGTATATCGTGCCACCAATTCCCTCCGAGTTAGGAATGAATTATCCAGAGGCATCATAGCCGATTGCTTGAAAAAATCCGGGTCATCCGGGTCTATCCAATAACATAAAAGAGATCCCAGATCTGCCAATGGATCCCCAAGGGTACACATATCCCAATCAAAAATTGCCTCGATTTTCCCCGGATTATTTGTTGCCAACATGATATTATCCAATTTGTAATCATTGTGTACCAGAGCCGATTCGCTGGATAGCGGTTTATGGTCATTCAGCCAATTATATATCTCATCCATTTCCCGGATATCTTTGTGTTTGGCCGCTTCCCAGCGTTTAGACCATCCCTCGATTTGTCTATCAATAAATCCATCCGGTTTTCCCAAAGATTGAAGTCCCAGTGATTCATAATCCACTTTATGAAATTCTGCCAATGCGTCCGCCAATGCAATACTCATTTGTCTGCCTGCATGGGGTTCATCAGCAAATTCTGATGGCATATTTTTTCGAACAACAATCCCGGAGTGGCGGTTCATTATAAAAAAAGGGGCACCCATAATGGATTCCTCATCAGAGAATAAATAGGCTTTTGGTGCCAAGGGAAATGTATTGTGAAGTACAGACAACACACTGTATTCACGCGCCATATCATGGGCTGTTGGAGCTACGGGCCCCAAGGGTGGGCGACGCAACACATATTCATGAGAACCATAATCAAGGTGATAAGTGAGGTTGGCTTTTCCACCCGGAAATTGACGAACATGAAGCGGGTTTTCTGACCCTTCTAATTTACCCTTTAGAAAGTCTGATAGTTTTAGTTCATCAAATTTCTCATCCGCCCGGACAGAAATCGTATCGACATTATGACTCATATTTCTTTAATATTTGCTTCGCTGCCGCCAGTTTATGTACTTCATCTGGACCATCATAAATTCTGGCGCCCCGTTCATGGCGGTACCAGAATGAGAGGGGTGTATCATCGGTAATTCCCAAAGCACCATGGGTTTGGATGGCTCGATCTAAAACCTTCATCAACACATTTGCCACATGGAACTTGATAAGAGATATTTCAGTTCTGGCCGCAGGTGCACCTTCATCATCAATCTTTTTGGCGCATTCCAAAACCAATAATCGAGACGCATTAATTTCGGCTCGGGATTCTGAAATCCAAGTACGAATAACCGGCTGATCTGAAAGCGTGGCACCCGGTTTAATTTTTCGATCTACAGCCCGTTGACACATCATATCAAAGGCCCGTTCGCAAATACCAATCCAGCGCATACAATGATGAATGCGTCCTGGCCCCAATCGTTCTTGGGCCAGTCGAAAACCATCTCCCGGTGTTTGAATGATATTTACTTTGGGTACGCGAACATTGGTATACTGCACTTCGCCATGACTAAAAAAGCCTTTACCCACATCCCCCATGATCGGAATATTTCTTACAATCTCAAACCCGGGTGTATTCGTGGGGACAATAATCATACTGGCCCTTTTGTGCCTGCTTTCTTCATCAGGATTTGTCACAGCCATGACAATACAAAAGGCAGCCCCATCCACACATGATGTGAACCATTTTCGGCCATTAATCACATATTCATCTTCATCTAAAACCGCAGTGGTATCCATCCATGTTGGGTTTGATCCTGGGCGATCCGGCTCCACCATGCCAATGCAGCTGCGGATATCTCCGGCCATTAAGGGCTTGAGGTATGTTTTTTGTTGGTGAGTATTCCCAAACATGGATAATAGTTCAATGTTCCCAATATCCGGTGCCTGGCAGCCAAATGTATAATGACCCAAGGGAGAGGCACCCAGAATTTCACTAACTGCTGCAAATTCAAGGAAAGGCATATTCATACCGCCATGTTCGTTAGAGAGGAATGGTGCCCATAACCCCATCTCTTTTACACGAATTCGTAATGCATCTAAATTCGAATAGAGTGCTTCATATTGATGATTCAATAAAAGCGGCTCTATGGGTATCAATTCGTTATAAACAAATTGGCGATATTGGTTTAAATAGTCACTCTTCATATTTATTACTTCGTTTTATATAGGAAGAAGTAAAATCAATTTATGGATTGGAACCAAGAAGAAATTGATTCAATTGATGCTTGATGGATAATAGTCTTATCTTTCATACTTTCGGATGAATAAAAAATGAAGATAGCCCTTATACAACAACAAGCCACAGAAGATGTGGCAGCCAATGTCCAGCAGGGGTTGGATAATATAGATAAAGCAGCAGTGCAAGGTGCTGAGTTAGCCGTATTTGCTGAATTGGCATTTACCCGGTTCTATCCGCAATATTTGGCTGATGGAGATGTGCGGCATTTGGCTGAACGAATTCCGGGCCCAACCACTGAAAAATTTATGGCCAAAGCCAAAGAACATAATATGGTGGTTGTGATCAACCTCTTTGAATTGGAGGATGGAAAGACTTACGATTCTTCCCCGGTAATTGATGCAGATGGCACACTGTTAGGTACAACCCAAATGGTCCACGTGGCGGACTATGAATGTTTTTATGAAAAAAGTTATTATGCAGAAGGAAAGCACGGTGCCCCCGTTTACGATACTGCCGTGGGCAAGATTGGTGTGGCCATTTGTTATGATCGTCATTATCCTGAATTTATGCGGGCATTGGGGGTGAATGGGGCGGAAGTTGTTGTGATTCCCCAGGCCGGTACGGTTGGAGAATGGCCCGATGGATTGTATGAGGCAGAACTCCAGGTGGCATCTTTCCACAATGGATACTTTTGCGCTTTGGCCAACCGCGTGGGGAAAGAAGACCAAATGGAATTTGCGGGAGAGTCGGTCATCACAAACCCAGAAGGCAGGGTGATTGCCCAATCGCCAGGGGGCGTGGATGATATTTTAATCCACGATTTAGATTTAACAGAAGTGCCGAAATCCCATGCACGAACTATGTTTTTCCGGGATCGGCGTCCCGATATTTATCCATTGGACAAAAAATAATGACCATCCGTATATACCCCATACTTTATTCATTTCGCCGTTGACCATGGGCCATGCGCGCCAGGATGGCGTTATCCCATGCAAACATTTCCGTTGAACTTCGGGAAATACTTTTATCCGATCGACCCGATGAACTTTATGCTATTTCTCCCAAAGCGACTGTTCCTGTTTTGGAATTACCGGATGGGAGAGTTATCGATGAAAGTTTTGATATTATGAAATGGGCATTGAGTCAAACACAAACGGACTGGATAGAGATCAGCCTGGATAAACAATTGGCCATGATTAAAGTGAATGATGAAGAATTCAAACCGTGGCTCAATAAATATAAATATCATGAACGTCACCGGGAACATCCGCAGAAATTTTACCAGGGGAAATGCGCAGAAATCCTTTCCACATATGAGACCATACTCAATACGAATTCATATCTTATGGGCAAAAAATCCCAGTGGACCGATGTTGCTATCCTTCCCTTTGTCCGTCAATTCGCCCATGTGGATTTACCCTATTTTGAAAAGAAATTCATATCCTTGAATCAATGGCTTGAGGGTTGGAAAGGCTCAGGTTTATTTCAATTCGTTATGAAAAAATATATCCAGTGGCAGCCCGACCACGCGCCTCTCATTGTTTCATTCTGATTCCAAATTCAGTTTAATTTCTCGCCATGAAAAATGAAGTTTTATACAATAAAAAGAGTCGCGAATTACTCATGGATGAACTCCGGCAGGAAGCATTCGAACGAATCACTTGCTCATTTTACCGCTATACAAAGATTGAAAATCCAGATGTATTACGGAATGATCTCTATCGGGAATGGGATGTCTTAAAGGTTTTTGGCCGTATATATTTAGCGAAAGAGGGGATTAATGCCCAGTTCAGTTGCCCGGAACAACATTGGGAACAATTCAAAGCCAACTTAGCTTCTCATGAAATTTTAAAAGATATGCTCCTCAAAATTGCCGTTCAGGATGGGGAGTCTTTTTACAAGCTAACTATCAAAATCAAAGATGAAATTGTAGCTTATGGTGTTGGCGAGGATGAATATGATATGGCCCAAATCGGAGATCATCTCTCCGCAGAAGAATTCAATAAAAAATTAAATGATGACAATACGGTCATCGTGGATATGCGCAATTATTACGAAAGTGAAGTGGGACGATTTAAAGACGCCATTGTTCCTGACGTGGATACATCCCGTGAATTATTGCCCAAAGTAAGATCCTTATTAAAAGGACATGAAGAGGATGAAGTCCTTTTATACTGTACGGGAGGAATTCGCTGCGAAAAAGCTTCAGCTTATTTAATCAACAGTGGATTTCAGCATGTGAATCAACTCCATGGCGGCATTATCCAATATACTCACGATGTGAAAGCTCGAGGTCTGGATTCAAAATTTATCGGTAAGAATTTTGTATTTGATGCCCGCATGGGTGAACGGGTTACGGATCATGTTTTGAGCGTTTGCCATCAATGCGGAGAATCGGCGGATCGTCATCTTGATTGCGGCAATGATGCCTGTCATATTTTATTTATCCAGTGTGATTCATGCAATAAAAAGTATAATGGCTGTTGCTCACCGGAGTGCCAGGCTTTTGCCAATCTCCCCATAGAAGACCAGCGGGTGCTACGGAAAGACCCGGAGAAGGTGGTATCAAAAGCACGTTATTCCAGTCGGGTTAAGCCGAAGCTTAACGAAATCGATCACTCGTAATTTGTGTACCAGAATGGTTGTCGGTAATACTGCCGAACGGGTTTACCTACGATTGCAGTATAGATCCATCCTGCCAACCAAAATGCAATCACCGCCGGTAGAATAATATTGATGAGAATCGAGAATACTCCCAACACAAACACCATTGCAAATGGCAGGATCACTGCCATGCTGATGTAGGGGTGTTTCAGCATAAATTTTTGTAATTTTTCCATCATATTTCCTTTTTTATTAGATAAGAGCAAAAACTGTGCAAAACACTTTTTTTAGCCAGAGTGGACTTAAACCATGACGATGTGGCAGGGGGACTTAATAAATAAAAGTCATTCCTTTTAACTCAACTTCAAATTAGTTTCCCCTCCCTTGTAACTAATTCGATTTGAGGAGGTCGATCATGAAAACACTTTTTTCAGGCAGAATTCTACCATTATTTATTCTCATCAGTTGTGGACAGCCACCGGCTGTAGTATCAGAAGAACCGAAAATAAAACAAGTTTCTACGTTTGATGTAGCGTTGGATCGGGAAACCCAATCCAAACTTGAATCGCAGTTCGACGCTGTACTGAACCCTCAAAATTTAGATGATTGGATGAAACACATGTCATCAAAGCCTCACCATGTAGGATCGCCATGGAGTAAGAAAAATGCGGAATTTATCGCCCAGAAATTTGAATCATGGGGATTTGAAACAGAAATTGAAACATTTGAAGTATTGATGCCATTCCCTAAAATTAGGAAGCTTGAACTGGTGTCACCCCACCATGTTTCGCTCCAACTCAGGGAACCCGTTTTGAAAGAAGATGCCACATCAGGGATTAGAAAAAATCTCCTCCCCGGTTTCAATGCATTTTCCGCAGATGGGAATGTAACGGCCGAATTGGTGTATGTGAATTATGGCATTCCTGAAGATTATGAAGAATTGGCGCGAATGGGTATTGATGTCAAAGGAAAAATTATTCTTGCACGGTATGGTGGTTCATGGCGTGGGATCAAACCCAAAGTGGGTTATGAGCATGGGGCTATTGGTTGTATAATTTTTTCCGATCCAAAAGATGATGGATACGGTCGGGGAGATGTTTATCCCAAAGGTCCTTTCAGGATGGAACAGGGTGTTCAGCGAGGTTCCGTTTTGGATATGCCCATGTATCCTGGCGATCCCTTGACACCCGGATATGGTGCCAAACCGGATGTGAAACGATTAGAAATTGCTGATGCACCCACTATTATGAAAATTCCAGTACTGCCAATTTCTTATGGTGATGCACTTCCGCTTTTAAAAGCGTTAGAAGGACCAGTTGCCCCTGCCAAATGGAGAGGTGGTTTGCCAGTGACATATCATATTGGTCCTGGGCCTGCAAAAGTGCACCTCCAATTGGAATTCGATTGGGGGCTGCGTACTGCCTATAATCCCGTGGCAAAACTAAAAGGTACGGTTTACCCAGATGAATGGATCATGAGGGGAAACCACCACGATGGTTGGGCCCAAGGTGCCTCAGACCCATTAAGCGGCATGGTGTCACTCATGGAAGAAGCCAGAGCTATTGGAGAATTGGTCAAAACAGGATGGCGACCAAAACGAACGTTGGTTTATGCCGGATGGGACGCAGAGGAGCCGGCCCTTTTGGGTTCAACGGAATGGGTGGAATTTCACAGGGAAGAAATTCAAGAAAAAATGGTTGTTTACATCAATACGGACGCGACAGGTGTTGGTTTTCTTGGTGTGGGGGGATCCCATTCCTTGGAAAAATTTATTAATGAAATTACAGTGGATGTCATGGACCCGGTTCAGGATGTAAGCCTGCAGGATCGCCTTCGGGCCCGCCTTCGGGTGAGTGAAAATAAAGATGCGGAACGGGAGGACTTACGGATTTATCCTATGGGGTCCGGATCCGATTATACTGCATTTATTCACCATGCGGGTGTGCCGGTATTAAACTTGGGATTTGGTGGTGAAAGCAGTGGTGGATCGTATCATTCCATTTTTGACTCCTATGATCATTATAAGCGTTTTAATGATGGCAATTATGTATACGGCACCACTCTTGCTAAAGTGAATGGCCGATTGGTTTTACGTCTTTCAGAAGCGGATATATTGCCATTTCGTTTTGTAAATATGGCTGAAAATATTGGATCGTTTATTGAGAGTAATAAAAAACTGGCGAAAGCGGTGGAAAAGAAAACGGAGAACCGGAATAAACTGTTAGACAAAAAAGCCTTTACCATTTCGGGGAATCCGAAAAAAACATACCTGCCGCCAAAACGGTTGAGCTTGGTGCCGGATTTTGATTTTACTCCTTTAGATGAATCCCATAAAAGGCTTGAAGTCAGTGCGTGGAAATATGAAAAAGCATTAGCCGGAGTCAAAAAAGGATTCCTATCTGCTGAACAAAAATCCCAAGTAAATCAATTATTACGGGAAGTAGAACAAGCCATGACCCGATCTGACGGATTGCCCCGGCGGAAATGGTTTAAGAATATGATTTATGCGCCGGGTTTTTATACAGGCTATGGTGTTAAGACACTCCCGGGGATTAGGGAAGGCCTGGAAGAACGGAATTGGGATGAAACCCACTTCTATATTCTTGAGGTCGCAAAAGCGTTGGATCGTGCTGCAGCTAAGATTAACGCAGCAGCAGATATATTGAAAGCCAGTTAAATGATTCAAAGCATTATTCTCACAGGACTGATCTTAATCACGAGTGTCATCGCTGGCCAACCTCAATCCGTAAAAGCTACCCAAAAATGGGTAAAGAAAAATGGCCATACCATTATTAAGGATTTTGCTCATTTGCTGTCCATGCCAAATGTAGCGTCGGATAAAGTAAACATCCGCAGGAATGCAAAATACATTAGTAATTTATTTAAAAAACGGGGTTTTGATATGCAACTTCTTGAAACTGAAGATGCTAACCCAATAATATATGGTGAATACAAAACACCGGGGGCCAAACGAACACTTTGTTTTTACGTCCACTATGACGGTCAACCGGTGGATTTAATCCAATGGACTCATGGTCCTTTTGACCCGGTTCTTTATGATGCATCCATGGATGCTGGGGGTAAGCCAATTCCATTGCCAATGAAACAAACCAAGATCGATCCGGAGTGGCGGCTTTACGCTCGCTCCGCCGGGGATGACAAAGCGCCCATTATCACCATCCTGAATGCTGTGGATGCGCTTCAATCTTTGAAAATCGGATTTACATCAAACATTAAATTATTTTTTGAGGGAGAAGAAGAAGCGGGTTCTACAAACTTGGAAGCACATCTCACCAAACATAAAGCGCTTTTGGATGATATCGATATTTGGCTGTTTTGTGATGGCCCCATGCACCAAAGCCGTCAACCCCAATTGGTGTTTGGCGTCCGTGGCGTAACGGGAATGGAAATAACCGTTTACGGGGCGACCCGATCTTTGCATAGTGGGCATTATGGTAACTGGGCACCGGTGCCAGGACAATCTTTGGCCCATCTAATTGCAACTATGAAAGATGAAAATGGAAAAGTATTAATCGATGGATTTTATGATACGGTGGTACCTCTTTCTGAATTTGAGAGATTTGAATTAAGTAAAATTCCCGATGTGGACAGGCAATTAAAAAAGGAATTGGGATTGGCATATACAGAAGGTAATGGCCAAAGCATTAATGAACGATTGCTCTTGCCGTCCCTAACAATCAAAGGATTATCCAGTGGAAATGTGGGGAAGAAAGCGCGGAATGTAATACCGAATACCGCCACGGCTGCTATTGGTGTGCGCCTCGTAAAAGGGAATGACCCGAAGGATATGCTGGATAAAGTGGAAGCTCATATCCGTAGCCAAGGATTTCACATTGTTAATGATGAACCGGATATGGCGACACGGCGGAAATATCCTAAGATCGCTAAGATCGATCGCCGGGGCTCGGGTTATATCGCATCCCGAACATCCATGGAAGAACCCAACGCCAAAGCCATCATTAATGCGGTTAGGGCATTTGTGGGGGATAAACTTATTCTTATGCCAGCGCTGGGTGGATCTTTGCCATTATATTTGTTTACAGACTTGTTAAAAAAGCCGGCCATTATTGTACCCATTGCAAACCATGACAATAACCAACATGCCGCTAACGAAAACCTCAGAATTGCCAACCTTTGGTACGGGATTGACCTCATGGGTGTCATCATGACCATGGCAAATTGATGACCCGTTTTTTACCATTATTCATTAGTCTGACCTTTGGTCAATCCATTTTACTTGTAACACTTGATAGTCGTGTTGAATCATCATTCCGGGGATTGAGTGTGGTAAATCAGAAAGTGGTTTGGGTGAGCGGAACAGGCGGTACTGTTTTGCGGACCATAGATGGTGGAAAAAACTGGGAAAATATATCCGTTCCTAATATGGAAAAGATTGATTTTCGAGATGTAGAAGGCTTTAATAAAAATACCGCTATTGTGATGGGCATCGCTTCTCCTGCTCGATTTTATAAAACCACCGATGGGGGACAAAACTGGAAACTTGTTCATTTTGACGATCGTGAAGGGGTATTCTTTGATGGCATGTCATTTTGGAATAAAAATGATGGGATCGCATTCAGCGATCCAGTGGATGGCCAGCACTTGCTCATTCGAACCACGGATGGGGGTGATACATGGCATGAAATTCCAAAGGAAGGATTTCCCCATAAACTTAATCCCGAATTTGGTTTTGCTGCCAGCGGTACCGGTATTCCGGTTCAGGGGCGCAAGACAGTTTGGTTGGGGATGGGTGGCGTGAAATCCAGAGTATTCAAGAGTGAAGATGGCGGTATGAATTGGTCTGTGGCAGAAACACCGGTAGTTCATGGCGGCCAGAGTACGGGCATATATTCTGTCGCATTTAAGAATAAAAAAGTGGGTATCTCCGTGGGTGGGGATTACACCAATCAGTCCATAAAAAATACCATGGCATACACAAATGATGGCGGTGCAACATGGCACCTTCCTGCAAAACAAACCCATCAATACCGTGAATGTGTAGCCCATTACCGCGGCAATATATTTTTTGCTGTGGGGCCATCAGGGTTTGATATGACAACTGATAATGGAAAGAACTGGCATCCCCATTATTGGGAAGTGAATAACCTGACCGCTGTGGCTTTTGCCAAAAGATCCAATGTTGGGTTTGCCATCGGTAAGGGCGGACAAATATATAAAATTAAGGTGAATCATTAATGGGAAAAAAATCCGCTTTAGTCTTGGGTTGTTCCGGCTTGGTTGGCGCTGAAGTATTGAAGTTATGTTTAGAATCGGATACGTATAACAAGGTGGTTACACCTGTTCGACGCCCATTATTAATAAACCATGAAAAACGAATAGAAAAGGTAATTGATTTTGATATGCCACCCTGGGAAGAAATGTTTCCGGTGGATCATTTATTTTGCTGTTTAGGCACAACCATCAAAAAGGCCGGGAGCAAAATGAATTTTCGGAAAGTGGATCATGATTATCCGCTGGCCTTTGCTGCCGCTGCAAAAAAATGGGGAACGACTGTTTTTAGTGTAATAACAGCCACAGGGTCCAATGCCAACTCCAATATTTTTTATAATCGGGTGAAGGGAGAACTGGAAACCAACCTGAAATCACTGGCCTTAAATTCAACACTCATTTTTCAGCCTTCATTATTATTAGGCGATCGAAATGAATTTCGGCTGGGTGAGAAAATCGGGATGGGTTTGGCTAAACTGACATCCTGGATGACACCCAGTTCTATTCGTGCAATTCATTGTAAAATGGTGGCAAAA
>CATMGX010000050.1:0-11016 GCA_950067765.1 uncultured Fidelibacterota bacterium | reverse complement strand
AAATCGGTAATATGTAAAAAGTCTCTTTTCATCATTCCTCTTTAATTTTTATTTCCTGTCCCACATTTTCCATCATCTATAAACCATCATCCATCACCCATTTACCATCTTCCCTGTCCCATCACCCCTATAATATATATTTACTCAAATCCTGATCTTCAACAATATCCTGTAATTTTTCTTCAACCATTTTTTTCGTGATGGTAATTGTTTTCTTTCGGCCGCTTGATTCTTCAAACATGAATTCATCTAACAATGTGGTCATCACTGTATGGAGCCTCCGTGCACCGATATTTTCCATTTTTTGATTTACATCAGCTGCAATTTTTGCGATGGCGCGAATGGCATCCGTTTCAAACTTTAACGTCACATTTTCTGCACCAAGAAGGGCCATATATTGTTTAATCAACGATGATTCGGGGTGCTTCAGAATTTTAACAAAATCCTTCATAGAAAGCTTATGCATTTCTACGCGAATGGGAAAACGCCCTTGGAGTTCAGGGATCATATCGGAAGGAGATGATACATGAAAGGCACCGGCTGAAATAAATAATACATGATCTGTTTTCACCATACCATATTTTGTAGGTACACGACTGCCTTCAACGATGGGTAGTAAATCCCGCTGGACACCTTCTCGGCTCACATCGGGACCTGATCCTCCCCCATTCCGATCGACTATTTTATCAATTTCATCCAGAAAAACAATACCGTTATTTTCCACTCTATCTTTTGCAGACCGGACCAGTTCATCCTGATCCATGAGATTATCTGCTTCCATTTCTATCAGAATATGACGCGCGTCAGAAACTGGCATTTTACGCCGCTTGGTATGTCCGGGCATAACGTTAGACAACATATCTTTAATATTCATACCAATATCTTCACCGCCGCCTAAAGGACCAAAAACCTGCATCATGGGTGCCGCATCTTCAGTCACTTCAATTTCGATTTCACGATCTTCAAAATCACCATTTTGCAATTTTTGTTTTAGACGATTTCGTGTTTTTTTATGACGGGTGATTTCTTCTTTTGTCGGTTTATGGGCTCCATCGTTTGGAAATAGAGAATCCAAAATCCGTTCTTCTGCAAGGTTTTCTGCTAAACCTTGAACTTCAATTTGTTTTTCACGTTTTACAATACTCATGGCCACGTCGGTTAAATCCCGGATGATAGATTCCACATCCCGTCCTACATAACCCACTTCTGTAAATTTACTCGCCTCTACCTTTACAAAAGGCGCTTTGGCTAAGGATGCCAAGCGGCGGGAGATTTCTGTTTTTCCAACACCGGTAGGACCGATGAGTATGATATTGTTGGGCACAATTTCATTCCGCATAATTCCTTCAACCTTTTGCCGTCGCCATCGATTACGAAGTGCGATAGCCACGGCCCGTTTAGCATCCGTCTGCCCCACAATATACCTGTCCAATTCCTTTACAATTTGTTTGGGAGTGAGTTGACTCATTTTGATTCTAATATTGTAATGGAATCATTGGTGTATATACATAACTCAGCGGCAATTTGGAGAGATTTCTTCACAATCTTTTTGGCAGGGTAGGTTGTACTTTTCATATAGGCAGTAGCGGCGGCTTGGGCGAAACCACCCCCGGAGCCTATGGCAATAATCGGCCCATCCGGTTCAATGACATTCCCATCGCCGGATACGATAAAAGCGTGTTTTTTATCCATAAGTGCCAATAATGCTTCCAAGTGGCGAAGGTTTTTATCTGTACGCCATTCCTTAGCCAATTCCACGACTGCTCGGGTTAAATTACCTTCGTATTCATCTATTTTAGATTCGAATTTTTCAAAGAGGGTGAGGGCGTCAGCAGCGGCGCCGGCAAATCCCCCAAGAATGATTCCTTTTTCAGAATCAAACTCTCGAACCTTAATTGCCTTTTGCTTAAATGCCATGTCACCAAAGGTGACCTGTCCATCACCACCAATAGCAATTTGCCCTTTTTTTCGCACACCTAAAATGGTGGTTGACCGGATTTTTACATCCATTTATTTATCCAATAACAATTTAAATAACCGTGAGTCTGACGGTATAACCAACATAGTTTTATCATTAATTATTTTTTTATATGCATCCAATGTACGAACAAATTCGTAAAATTTTGGATCAGCAGAATAGGCATCAGCATACACTTCTACAGCCTTCGCATCTCCTTCTCCGCGAATCCGTTCTGCTTGTTTATAAGCATCGGCTAATATAATGGTTTTATCTCTATCAGTCGTGGCGCGGATTTTTTGTGCTTCTTCTTCACCTTCTGAACGAAATTTGTTGGCTTGTCGTTTTCGCTCTGCATCCATCCTGGCATAGATGGATTCCTCATTTTGAGATGGGAGATCAACTCGGCGAATCCGTACATCCACCACTTCTATACCGTAATCCCGAGTGGACAGATTGCTGGCCACAGTCACTTTTTCCATGAGTTCTTCACGATTCTCCGTGATGATTTCAACCATGTCATGGGTTCCCAACTCACGGCGGAGTTCAGAATAAACAATATCATCCATGCGGCTGAGAGCTATAGGAATTGCCTGTACTGTTTTAAGAAATTGAAGCGGATCTACAATCTTCCAACGGACATAGTTATCAACAATGAGCGATTTTTTATCTTTGCTCAATATTTCTTCCGGTGGAGAATCGTATTCCAGGAGACGGTTATCAAAAACATTTTTTTCCTGAATGGGAAAAGGTACCTTCATGTGCAGACCTGGTTCTGTAATAATCCGGACTGGCTTTCCGAATTGAAGGATAACAACCTGTTCTGTTTCATCCACAATAAAAACAGATGTTAAACCGAGAAAAACAAGGATCGCCCCTATGCCAATTAATATTTTTTTCATGATTATTTATCCCCCTGAGGTTTTAAGTTCAACAAATTAATCAAATTCCCACTTTTTGCATCGGGAATAATGATTTTTTCTATTCTCGGTAATATTTCTTCCATCGTTTCAAGATACATTCGGGTTTCCGTCACCCCTTTTGCCTTTCGGTATTCTTTAAGAACTGCACTAAATTTGGCAACATCACCTTCAGCCCGGGCAATCCGAGCTTTTTTGTACCCTTCTGCTTCACGGATCATGGACTGAGCTTCACCCCGTGCTTTTGGAATTATATCATTCCGATATCCTTCTGCCTGGTTTACCATTTTATTTTTATCCTCTTTCGCCGATGCCACATCTTTAAATGCCGCAATCACTTGTTGGGGCGGGCTCACATCCTGCAGTTGAACTGCCACCACTAAGATACCCGTCTTATATTTATCCAGGATACTTTGAACCAATTCCTTGGTTTCTTCCTGTATCATGAATTTTCCCGATGTGAGTGCTTCGTCAATATTATGGCGTCCTACCACTGTTCTCAATGATGCTTCCGAAGCTTCTCTCACTGTTAATTCAGGTTTGATAAAATTAAATAAATACGCCTCTGGATCTTTAATCTTGTACTGAACAATCATTTCAGCATCAACGATATTTTCATCTCCCGTGAGCATCAGACTTTCCCGTTCCACAGTTTGATATTGATTCTTTCCAACGGAACGGAATCCAATTTCAATGCGTTTTACTTCTGTTACTTTGGGCGTTTTTACCGTTTCGATAGGATAGGGGAAATGGTAATTCAATCCCGACTGTGAGGCACGAGAATATTTTCCGAATGTTTGGACGACACCAACTTCATCCGGCCCCACCACATAAATCCCTGTGAGTAGCCACAGTACTAAAGCGATTCCCAATATCGGGAGCGCTCCCATTGTTAATAAGGGAACCTTAATTTCCTGGTCCCCTACGATAATTCGTTTGTATTGCATATGATCCTCTTCTTTATTTAGTTAATTGTCGTCGCAACCTCGCGACTGGCAAATTAAGTTGTTCTCTATATTTCGCCACCGTCCTTCTTGCCACCGGGAAACCACGATCTTTTAATTTTTTAGCCAAATCTGTATCCGTAAAGGGCGAATCTTTATTCTCATTATATATCAATTTCTTGAGTAAATCTTTGATCGTTTTTGTACTGACTTCTTCACCATCTTCTAATATATATCCTTCCGTGAAGAAGGATTTTAATTCAAAAATGCCATAAGGTGTATCTACATATTTTCCGCGAGTTGATCGACTGATGGTTGATATGTCCATATTTATTTCACTGGCAATATCTTGAAGTTTCATGGGAACTAAAGATTCGATATTTCCATTGAAAAATGCCGGTTGTTTCTTTATGATGGTTTCCATGACGGCAGTAAGCGTATGCCGTCTTTGCTGAATTGCCTGAATAAACCAATTGGCAGAATCATATTTTTCTTTTAGATATTTTTGCGTTTCGCGGGCAATATCCTTTTGATTTAACAATGTCACATACTCATTACTTAAATTAAGATCTGGAATCCATGAATCATTAACGATAACTACCCAATCACCTTCCCGTCGCACTGCCAATAAATCAGGAATAACTGTTTCAGTTCCCGATCCAATTTTTCCTTCACCGGGTCTGGGATTTAAATGGGTGATTTCTTCAATGATTTCTCCAAGGGAATCTTTGGATATATTCATATTTAGTTGAATACTTTCATAACGATGGTTTGCAAAATCCCCAAAATAATTTAAAACAACCTGGTAGGCTAAAGTCTGCTCTCTCCCTTTCATCTGGATAAGAAGGCAGTCTTGCAAATCCTTTGCAGCAATCCCTGGTGGATCCAGCTGCTGCACTTTCTCCAATACATGATTGACTTCCTCATTTGTCCGATCATAACGGTCCGAAATTAATACAAGATCCACAGCTAAATAACCATTTTCATCTAAATTCCAGAGGAGTTCCTCTGCAATAGCCCGTTCCCAATCTGACAAGGTAAAGCTATCCAACTGACGCACCAATCCTTCCACGAAATCCACTTGTTCTGCCACGGGAATATCCCGATCGTTAGACCGAACGTTGTCATAAATATTTGCAGGCTCATATTCATCAGGGTCTTCTTCATAATCGACTTCTGCAGATTCTGTATCAACCATTTCCTCTTTCTGAGATTCATCTTGCTCTAAAACAGGATTGTTTTCCAATTCATCTAAAATTTTCTGCTCAAGATTTGCAACATTCAGCTGTAGGATCCTGGCCTGAAGCACCTGCTGAGGCGACAGGGTTTGGCGCTGAGATAATGTCTGTTTTAGCCGAGACATCAGAGTCGAAATTTTTCGCCCAAATAAAGCCGCCGTGCTTCTTCATCGTTTGCCAAGGATTCCGATGTGCCGGATTTCAAAATTTTTCCATCAAATAATAAATAGGACCGATCGGTAATAGATAACGTTTCGCGAACATTATGGTCGGTTATTAATACACCAATATTTCTTTCTTTCAATGATATTACAATGGATTGAATGTCTTCAACGGCAATAGGGTCAATACCTGCAAAAGGTTCGTCTAATAATATAAAATCCGGATCAATGGCTAAAGTTCGAGAAATTTCTACTCTACGCCGCTCTCCACCAGACAAATTATTTCCGATATTCTTCCGAATATGTTGGATGGATAAATCATCCAATAATTTTTCCACTTTTTCAGATTGTTCCTCTTTCGTCATGTCTGTCATTTCAAGTACGAGACGCAAATTATCCTCAACTGACAGTTTTCCGAAAATGGATGGTTCCTGAGAAAGATAACCGATTCCTGAACGACTTCGTTGATACATAGCCCTATTGGTAATATTATTTTTATCCAAAAATATTTTTCCCTTGGTGGGTTTAATCATTCCGGTAATCATATAAAATGTGGTGGTCTTTCCTGCACCGTTCGGGCCCAATAAACCGACAATTTCGCCCTTATTCACATCCAAATCCACATCCCGGACAACCATTCGTTTCCCGTACTGCTTATACAGTCCCTTTGTACTTAGTTTTTGATGATTATTATTTATCATCTTCATCCTCATGAAAAACGCCTGTGGGTTTTAGAATCTTCCAATTATTCAATTCCACATCCGATTCGAATCCAATCCCATAAATCGTATCCTGGCTTTCTGTAATAAATTTAACAGAATCATCTGTAAATATTTTTTCTCTCACATTATCCCATGATAATGTATCAGTAAATAACGTAACGCCACTGTCAGAAACAACGACCACATCGCCAATGGCAATCAAAAAGTCTTCTTCTTCATCTATTTCAGCCATTTTTGATTTTAGATTTGTTGTATATACTTCTTCCGCATTAAAAAAGTCTGCATCTACATTTTGATCCAATAAAATGTATTGTCGTTCATTATACTTTTCCAAGTGTCCTGACCGAATCACAGCTCGTTTGGCTCCTTCATTGGTGAGGGTAATCGTGGCCTGCCAGCTCTCCGCATCCGGGCGGCCAATGCGGGATTCTCCGGACTTTTTAATTTCAGTCGCCTCACATCCCATTGACAATAATCCAATGACTAAAAATACAGATAATAATTTCACTTTTGGTTTTGAATCTTTTTCCTGAGGGAGTCAAAGACATTGGCTAATCGGCCTTGTTCTGTGAGGATCCATTCCACTGCTTCCCGAAATGCACCATAACCACCGGATTTTTCTGTTATATGGACAGCAACAGCCTTGCAAGTGTTGGATGCATTCTCCGTCGCAATGGGAACACCTACCAATTCCATAACGGGAATGTCAATCATATCATCGCCTATGTAAGCAATTTCATCATCCGTCAGATTAAATTTTTCTTTTAAAGCATTATAAGGTGGAATTTTATTCAATGTGCCGTTATATACATTATCTATTTTAAGTTCTTTTGCACGTTCGGCAGTTGCATCGGAGTGACGACCCGAAATAAGTGCTAATTCTAACTCCGCTTCCCTGAGTAACGCAACACCGGCACCGTCCGTAACGCAAAATCGTTTGAGCTCAATGCCATCTTTTCCTTTATAAATAGCCCCATCAGTCCATACACCATCCACATCTGAAATGACCATTTTCACTTTATTAATATCGTAACTCATCCATTCACCGCTTTGTGGATTTTTATCAAAGTAATAAGTAAATCTTCCAATTGTTCTAATGGCCATTGAGTGGAGGCATCGGATTTTGCTTTTTCTGGATTATCATGAACTTCCAGGAAAAGACCATCGCAACCGGTAGCCACAGCTGCTTTGGCCAATGTGGGTATCATTTCTCGTTGGCCACTTGTTTGGTACACATCGTGGAGGCGCAATAGTCCTACACATAAATTTGAATCACCCTTTATGACTGGCAGTACGGATATTTGAGATTCTCGGTCTTCCATTATGCTTACCGTATCTTTCAACGATGTTTCAATGTTAATGGCAACGGGATTAGATGTCATAATATCACTCACTGTCATCCGGTCAATATCTCCATTTTCCGCCAGGCATCGCCGTAGATCTCCTTCGGTAATCAGTCCCAAAAGTGTTGCGTCCCCATCTATGACCAATGCGGCACCCTGAGGTTTTTCTGTCATATCAATAATGACTTTACGAAGATTGTCATTCATACTAACAATCGCCACATCCTCAATCGGCTGCATAATATTTTTTGCTTTAAGACCGATCTTGGCGCCATTGCCAGGCACTTGCGCTGAATGGGTGGCATCAAAAACCACTGGATATCCCAATGATTGCATCTTGGGTATGGCTGTCATATCCGATATCAAGTCATATCCAAAAGACGTGCCTCGTTCTGTCAGTAAAATATTGTCATTCCCCGTGGATGCAACCTTTTCTGCTGCATGAGCCATAAGGCCCGGTGCCAAGAATTGACCTTTCTTTATATTGACAGCTTTTCCCGTTTCACCTGCCGCAACCAAAAGATCCGTTTGACGGCAAAGAAAAGCTGGAATTTGCAATACATCAACCACTTCCCCAACAGCTTGACATTGACTTGGAAGATGGACATCAGTCAATACAGGGACACCTATTTCACTTTTTACTTCAGCAAGAATATTCAACCCTTCTTCCATACTCAGCCCTCGAAATGACCCAACTGTAGATCGATTGGCTTTATCAAATGAACTTTTGAAAATAAAGGGGACTTTTAATTTTTCTGTGACAATCTTAATCGCCTCTGCCATCTCCAAGCTATGGGCCCGGGACTCAATGACACAAGGACCGGCAATAAGGGGTAGTTCCCCAGCCCTAAAAGTGACATCGCTAATGGTAACCTGTTTACCCATTTTTATTTTCCATTTAAATGTTTTACTGACGCTTTTATAAATTCTCTAAAAAGCGGATGTGCCTTACTCACACGGCTTTTTAATTCTGGGTGAAACTGTCCGGCTACATACCATGGGTGATCTGGCAATTCAATGATTTCAACTAAGTTAAGTTCCTTGTTTATTCCAGAGATTTTTAACCCATTTTTTTCCAACCGATCTCGGTAACGATTGTTCACTTCCCAGCGATGGCGATGCCGTTCAGAAATATTCTTTTTTCTATAAGCAGAAAATGTTTTCGTCCCCGTTTCAATTTTACAATCATAAGCACCCAGACGCATGGTGCCGCCTTTACGTTTAATGGCTCGTTGGGATTCCATGAGGTCAATAACGGGGTAGCGGGTCTTTTTATCAAACTCAGTACTGTTGGCCCCTTTCAATCCGCAAACATTCCGGGCGAACTCAATCACTGCGCATTGAAGCCCAAGGCATATTCCTAAAAATGGAATATTATTTTCACGGGCATATTTGCAAGAAAGAATTTTTCCCTCCGATCCTCGGGAACCAAACCCTGGTAGCAAAAGAATGCCATCCATATTATTAAAAATTCTTTCAGCATCCTTATCCGATTTTATATCTTCCGTCGCTACCCAGTTCACATTTACGCGCGCATCATTTTCAACCCCCCCATGAATAAATGCTTCCAGCACACTTTTGTAGGCATCCGGAAGTTCAGTGTACTTCCCGCACATGGCAATGTTGACTTGGTGCTTCGGTTTTTTGAACTTTTTGATAAAAGTTTCCAGATAAGATACATCAACCTTTCCTGACAACTCCAGGCGCTCCATGATAATATCTCCCACCTTCTGCTTATAAAGTGTCAGGGGCACTTCATAAATACTTTTTACTTCTGTTCCTTCAATCACATGGTCTGGATTTACATTTCCAAAGAGACCAATTTTTTGTTTCACAGCTTTTGTGAGTGGATGGTCGGTCCGAGCCAAAATCATATCTGGCGTCAAACCAATTTCCCGCAGTTTCATGACCGAGTGCTGGGTCGGTTTGGTTTTTAATTCTTCGCTTGCTTTGATATATGGCACCAATGTTACATGCATAATGGTATGGTTGTGGTAACCCACTTCCAGGGATAATTGCCGGATCGCTTCCATAAAAGGAAGGCTTTCAATATCACCCACCGTACCACCAACTTCGCAGATAACCACATCATATTTCTTCGGCGTATTGACCGCTTTAATTCGGGCGATAATTTCATTGGTAATATGGGGAATCACCTGGATGGTGGCGCCAAGATAGTCGCCTCGCCGTTCACGATCCAAAACGGTGCTGTAAACCTGTCCCGTGGTGGCGTTGTTATCTTTACTCATATTCACATCAATAAACCGCTCATAGTGACCTAAATCCAAATCGGTTTCAGAGCCGTCATCCAGGACAAATACCTCCCCATGCTGATAAGGATTCATTGTACCGGGATCTACGTTTAAATAGGGATCCAATTTCAAAATCGTGACGCGCAGCCCAGCACTCTTTAATAGATATCCAATGGATGCAGCGGCAATTCCTTTCCCCAAGCCGGAAATGACACCACCCAACACAAAAATATATTTTACTGGATTTTTCGTCGCCATTAAATCCTATCAAACTCTTTTAAATCGTCCATCGTATCAATGCCTTTGTTCACTTTATCTACCAGGATCACCTTAATGGGAATCCCGTTATCCAATGCCCTGTATTGCTCCAACTTTAACGCCAACTCATTTTTGGAGGGTGCCAAAGCGGTGAATTTTTCTAATGTTGCCTTACGGTAGGCATAAATCCCCAAGTGATGGTAATATCCTCCGGCCTCAGTTGCCACTGGTTCACGTCGGAAATTTACTGCAAAACCACCCCCATCCAGCAAAACTTTTACCGCATTAACATCCATAATTTTTTCCACATCCATATCCTGTCCCGCTACCGTAGCCATTTCAATTGATTTATCTTCAAACTGTTGTACCAATTCATCAATCAATAGTGGATTAATGGTAGGTTCATCACCTTGGATATTCACTACCACATCCGCTTCAATATCGACCACTGCTTCCTGAATTCTATCTGTCCCTGAAACATGGTTATCCGAAGTCATAATCGTTTTAACTTTCCATTCGTTGAGGGAAGTTTCGGTTTCATCTGCATCAATTGCAACAATTACATCATCTAGAGACTTTGCTTTTAGTGCTTGTTCATATACATGGACTACCATGGGCTTCCCATCAATGAGGTGAAGAATTTTTTTAGGAAACCGGCTAGAATAAAGTCGTGCCGGAATTACGCCGATTGCTTTCATCAAAAGTCACCATTAATAGCTAATGGAGACAGAGATTGGGCGAATGTGAAATACAACCGAATTACCCCAATCTTGTACCTGTGGCTTAACATAAAATAATTGAATGAAAAATATCGGGGAAATTTAGGTGATCCTTCCTGCTGCTACAAGAAAGATAAAGAGAGAACTATTCGAATCTTAATGATTCAATGGGATCCAGATTAGCGGCACGCCAAGCGGGGTAAATACCAAATCCAATACCAATGAATGAACATACTGCCATGCCATAAAATGCCCAATCCATGGGTACCACAGCAGGGACTTTTAGAACGAGGGCCATGAGGTTCCCCCCGGCAATTCCTAAAATAACGCCCACAATACCACCGAATTGGCTCAAGAAAACGGCCTCCATCAAGAACTGGGTTAGAATGTCTCGCTTTGTGGCGCCGATGGCTTTTCTGATGCCTATTTCTTTGATTCGCTCCGTGACGGAAACAAGCATAATATTCATGATTCCGATTCCGGCCACAAGAAGGGCAATCAC
>CATMGX010000049.1:0-11038 GCA_950067765.1 uncultured Fidelibacterota bacterium | reverse complement strand
TTGTGTTCTCAGGTACACCTAAAAGAATACTTACGTCCTCTACTTCGATTACAGGCCAATACCTCACAGGAAAAAAAGCGATTCCCATACCATCAAGCCGCCGGAATGGAAATGGAAAACTGCTCACCGTTACTGGCGCACGGGGAAACAATCTAAAAGAAATTGAGGTTTCTTTTCCATTGGGAAAAATGGTTGTTGTCACCGGTGTGAGCGGTTCAGGGAAAAGCACCCTGTTAAACGAAACAATTTTCCCTGTTTTATCCAAGGAATTGAATCATGCCCGGGCATATCCCCTGCATCACGAATCCATGAGTGGATTAGAATATCTTGATAAGGTTATCGAGATTGATCAAAGACCCATTGGTCGGACACCTCGCTCGAATCCAGCTACTTATACAGGTGTGTTTACTTTTATTCGAGATTTGTTTTCTCAACTCCCTGAATCCAAAATTAGGGGATATAAACCGGGGCGCTTTTCCTTTAATGTAAAAGGAGGACGCTGTGAGTCTTGCGAAGGCGATGGGATTATCAAAATTGAAATGAACTTCCTGCCTGATGTTTATGTAACATGTGAAGTTTGTAAAGGGAAACGCTATAATCGAGAAACGCTTGAGATAAAATATAAGGGAAAAAACATTGCAGATATTTTAAGTATGTCCGTTGAAGAATCTTTAGGCTTTTTTAAGAATATTCCCCCGGTGAAGAAAAAATTGATTACACTCAATGATGTAGGATTGGGGTACATCCGATTGGGCCAACAGGCCACCACATTATCAGGCGGTGAAGCACAGCGGATAAAATTAGCAACAGAATTATCCCGGGCATCAAAAGATAGAACATTTTATATTTTGGATGAACCCACAACCGGGCTCCATTTTGAAGATGTAAAATCATTACTGACTGTACTCCAACGGCTGGTGGACCAGGGGAATACTGTTGTTGTTATTGAACATAACCTTGATGTGATTAAAACAGCTGACTGGATTATAGACCTGGGCCCGGAAGGGGGCGAAGAAGGTGGGCAGCTCATTTTTTCCGGAACACCGGAAGCATTGTCGAAACATCCTGGTTCTTATACGGGATCATTTTTAAAAACGGCATTAAATGGAAAGCGTAAATAATGAGATCACCCAAAGAACTTGGGCATTATTATCCTCATTGGGAAGTGACCAAAGATTTAATAGATCAATGTATTGATATTATGCTCAACCTACGGCAGAGCGGCCACCCGGGTGGTTCCAGATCAAAAGTCCACGCCATGGTAATGACCCTTCTTTCTGGCGCCATGCGCTGGGATATTCGCGAAGCAGGGAAACGCTTTGGTGATCGATTTATTTTAGTGGCTGGCCACGCCAACCCCATGGTTTATGCGACCCTTGCAGTACTGAATGAAGCGATGCGGATAAAATACCGCCAGACCGGTGATTCAAAATATCAGCATAATAAAGGAAAAGACTTTCAATTGGTTTGGGAAGACTTGCTTTCACTTCGACGAAATGGCGGCTTGCCCGGCCATGCAGAAATGGAAGGCAAAACCTTATTTTTTAAATTTAACACAGGCCCCAGCGGGCATGGCTCACCAGTGGCTGCAGGGGAAGCGTTGGCATTAAAATTGGCGAAAGTTCCGGAAGTAAAGGTATTTGCTTTTGAAGGTGAAGGCGGGTTCACTGCCGGCGCATCCCATGAGACACTCAATTCTGCCTGGGGATTGGGATTGGGAAACCTGGTATATTTTATGGATTGGAATGATTTTGGCATTGATGCACGTCCATTCAGTTCAATCATGTATGGCACACCAAATGATTGGTTTGGCTCTCATGGGTGGCATGTGGAAGGCACCATGGAAGGTGAAAGCTGGAGTGAATTAACGGAAGCTTATCACCGTCTTTTGGTAGAAAAAGCGGATCCCAATATTCCAAAAGTACTCTATGCCAAATTACGTAAAGGACGGGGATACTATAAATATGATGCTGCCAGTCATGGTGCTGCCCATAAACGGAATTCAGAATTATTCTGGAAAACCAAGGAGGATTTCGCCAAAACATATAATATTAATTTTGATGGATTTGGTTCTGATGCACCATCTTCCTGGGACGGACAAGTAGATCAGGCCCGATCGTTATTTAATAATGTTTTTTCGGTTTTGGAATCGAATCAACCATTGGTGGATTATTTAACCGATACACTCATCTCTGTTGGTGAATCCGTCCCGGAAAAAATTGAAGGTTGTAAAATCACCGTTAAAAATCCCGCAAACGACAAAACACTTTTTGACGTAAATGCTCTTCCGGATGATTTGTTTGCAACGCCGGGGACGAAAGCCCCTAATCGGGTTGGCTTTTCAAAATATGCCAGTTATATCAATTCAAAATCAATAGAAGAATATGGCCGGCCATTGGTGATTGCCATGAGTGCAGATTTGGCGGATTCCACAAATATTTCCGGGTTTTCAAAAGGATATAATGGTTCTCCCGATTTAGGCATGTATGATAAAACGAATAATCCTGATAGTCCCCTCATGCCACAGGGGATCACAGAATTTACCAACGCCGGCATGCTGGCTGGGTTGGCAACGGTGAACTTGAATGAAGATCCATACAAGGAATATAATGGGTTTTTTGGTGCCATGAGTACCTATGGTTCATTCAGTTATTTAAAATATGGTCCCATCCGGCTATTTAGCCAAGTAGCTCAGGATTCCAATTTTAAAGTGGGAAAACTTATTTGGGTGGCTGGTCATTCGGGGCCGGAAACAGCGGAAGACAGCCGTACCCATTTTGGTATTTTTGCACCGGGCGTAACGCAACTGTTTCCCGATGGGCAAGTGATTAATATTCACCCTTGGGAGCACAATGAAGTGGCTCCCGCTTTAGCGGCGGCCTTAGCCACAGATGTTCCAATTGTTGCCATCCATTTAACCCGGCCACCCATAGAAATTCCTGATCGAAAGGCATTAGGGATGGCCTCTCATTTGGATGCGGCAAAGGGTGCATATATTATCAAGGATTATGAAATAGATCGGTCCAAGGAAGGCCTCGTGATTGTCCGTGGTACCAGTTCAACTAATTCATTGGTCAAGATTTTACCCAAATTGAAATCGGAAGGCCCCAATGTAAAAGTGGTGGCCGCCATTTCCTGGGAGTTGTTCAAGCAGCAAACTGAAGACTATCGCGAGTCTATTATTTCGAATCAGGAATGGATGGATGCCATGGTGATTACCAATGGGGCAAAAAGGCTCATGCATAAGTGGATAGCCAACCGTGTTGTGGAAGTATATAGCATGAGTCCAGATTTTGACAATCGGTGGCGAACCGGCGGTTCTCTGGATGAGATTATTGCGGAATCCAAACTTGATCCGGAGAGTATTTGGGAAGGAATCAATCGATTTGCAAATGAGCGAAAACAACGATTGGCCTCTATTCAGGCGTCTATACCTGAATAGATTTGCAAAAATTTGACGACTCCCCCTTCATTTTTGTACCTTCCACCCCTGATAGTGTACGCTTTTTTTCTATTTGAGATCATAAATGACTGAAATCCATATTACAGACCCTC
This sequence comes from uncultured Fidelibacterota bacterium, assembly GCA_950067765.1. Lineage (GTDB taxonomy): Bacteria > Fidelibacterota > Marinisomatia > Marinisomatales > TCS55 > TCS55. The sequence continues at coordinate 7,483 of CATMGX010000049.1, read as the reverse complement.
AACCCTTTGAAGATGATCTTGTTATTGAGAAGTCCTTACGCCCAAGATCCATGGATGAATTCATCGGGCAAAAGGATGTGGTGGACAGTCTTAAACTCTATATCGAGGCAGCCATAAAAAGGAATGAAGCGTTAGACCATGTTCTTTTATTTGGTCCACCCGGATTGGGAAAAACAACCCTTTCAAATATTATAGCAAGAGAATTAGGTGTAAATGTTAAACAAACATCGGGCCCGGTTTTAGAACGGGCGGGTGACTTAGCGGGCGTGCTTACAAACCTCCAGTCTCGGGATGTGTTTTTTATTGATGAAATTCACCGCTTGAATTCAGTTGTGGAAGAATATCTTTACTCTGCCATGGAAGATTACCGGATTGAAATTATGATTGATAAGGGACCCAGCGCTCGAAGTGTTCAACTCAATATTGAACCCTTTACACTGGTGGGGGCCACCACACGCTTGGGGAATCTCACATCACCACTCCGAGATCGATTTGGTGTTGTGCTTCGGGTAGACTATTATGATCCCCAGGATTTATTTCAGATCGTGACTCGTTCTTCAGATATTCTGGAAGTAGAAATTGATGATGAAGGTGCCATGGAAATTGCACGGCGATCCAGAGGAACGCCTCGAATTGCCAACCGAATTTTGAGAAGAACGAGAGATTATGCCCAAGTGAAAGCTCAGGGGAAAATTGATGAAACAGTTGCCAAAGCATCCCTTGAATCGCTGGGGATTGACGAATATGGACTGGATGATATGGATCGCGCAATTTTGGCAGCGTTGATTGATAAATTTAACGGTGGACCGGTGGGTGTGAATTCCTTATCCGTAGCCGTAAGTGAAGATGCTTCAACCATTGAAGATGTCTATGAACCTTATTTAATTAAAGAAGGTTTTATTCAGCGGACCAATAGAGGCCGCATAGCTCAGGAACAGGCCTATGCCCTTCTTGGGCGAAAAATTACTAAAAAACAACAGAGGTTATTTGAATGATACCAAAGAAGAAAAAATGGAAACTGGCGGATTTTGACTATCCATTGCCGGAAAAATATATTGCACAATACCCCGCAAAACGCCGGGACTTAGCCAAGATGATGGTAGTGCACCGCGATACAGGTGAAATAGAACATAAAATATTTTCGAACCTACCGGAGTATTTACGAAAAAATGATTTAGTCATATTGAATAATACGAAAGTATTTCCAGCACGACTTTATGCAAACAAAGATCGAACCGAAGCAAAAGTGGAAGTATTTTTGTTACGGGAATTAGAAAATGACCTTTGGGAAGTCATGGTTCGTCCGGCACGGAAAGTGCGAATAGGCAATAAACTCATGTTTACAAAAAATGTATATTGTGATGTAATTGACAATACTATTTCCGGTGGGCGTGTGGTTCGATTTGAATATGAAGGCGAAGAAATTTATGATGTCATTGATCGGGTGGGAATTTCACCCTTACCGCCCTATATCAAACGGGAATCGGAGCCCAAAGATAAAATTCGCTATCAAACAGTTTTTGCGTCAGAGCGGGGCGCGGTTGCGGCGCCAACAGCAGGTCTTCACTTCACCAAGGGATTAATAAATCGCATTCATGATAAGGGTACTAAAACTGCCTTTACTACATTACATATTGGCTTGGGGACATTTCGTCCTGTTCAGGTGGAAGACTTAAATCGCCACCAAATGGATTCGGAATATTTTGAAGTGAATCCAAAGACAGCGTTAGCAATCAATGAAACAAAGAAAAAACGCAGACGGGTCATTGCCGTAGGAACATCTACCGTAAGATCGCTGGAAACAGTGGCTGTTTCCGGATTTCAAGTGTCACCAAAACGGGGCTGGACGGATAAATTTATTTATCCACCTTACGATTTTAAAATGGTTGATAGTATTATCACAAACTTTCACCAACCCAAAAGCACCTTGATGATGATGACATCCGCATTTGCGAATCGTGATTTAATTATGAAAGCATATCGTTTAGCCAAGAAAAATGATTATCGTTTTTTGAGCTATGGTGATGCCATGCTGATTATTTAAAGATTTAGCAGAGTAACAAATGATGAAAATTACAGCTGTCATACCGGCGGCAGGGAGCGGAGAACGGTTTGGCGGGAAAAAACAGCTCAAAATTATGGGTGGCCGCCCATTACTGTTTCATACGCTGAAGCCGTTTATTGATTCTGAATTAATCAATGAAATTGTGGTTGTGGCACCTAAAAATGATGTACAGCAATTGAGCCGGGAACTCAAATCAATGATTTCAGTAAAGCCGGTGATGGTTGTAGCTGGTGGGAATACACGACAAAAATCAGTCTTTAACGGACTGAAAGCAGCGAGTGATTCATCGGAACTTATTTGTGTTCATGATGCAGTGCGTCCCTTTGTAACAAAAGAATTAATTGAAAAAACAGTGAATGCCTGCAGTGAACACGATGGTGTAATCGTGGCACAACCCTCTACGGATACAATTAAAAAAGTTATGGGTAATCAAATTTTAGAAACACTTCAGCGAGAAATAATCTGGCGGGCCCAAACACCACAGGTTTTTTCTAAATCCGCATTGCAGGAAGCATTAAAAATGGCGGAGGAGGAAAATATCCAAGGGACGGATGAAGCGTCATTATTAGAAAGAATTGGATATCAGGTGGGTTTTGTAGAAGGATCGTCCTTGAATATTAAAATAACCACCGAAGAGGATTGGGTATTCGCAGAAGCAATTTATAATCACCTACAACATGATTAAAACAGGCATAGGATACGATGTACATCAATTGTCCGAGGGTGAAAAACTCATTCTTGGTGGTGTGGTAATTCCCAGCGAAATAGGTGCTGTTGGTCATTCTGATGGCGATGCATTAATCCATTCCATTGTGGATGCGTTATTAGGAGCAGCGAATCTTGGCGATATCGGTCAGCTTTTTCCCAGCGAAGATGACCAGTGGAAAGATGTGGACAGTTTACACTTTTTAAATATAGTTGGAGAAAAAGTAAGAGGCGCGGGATTTAAGATTAATCATATAGATTCGATCATCGTACTTCAGAAACCAAAACTGTCGGGATTTATACCGGAAATAAAATATAAAATCGCCTATGCCCTGCAAATAGATGAATCATCTGTTTCGGTAAAAGCAACCACAACAGATCATCTGGGATATATTGGTGAAGGCAAAGGCATCGCCGCTCAGGCCATTGCCACAATAACAACAAGTTAAAAATGGGCTTGGATTGCCCCACATTTTCTAAAGTCAATATTGGCCTTAAAATATTATCCCAACGGAATGACGGATACTATAATATATATACCGTTTTTCAGGAACTGGATTTTGGGGATTCAATCACCATTAAAAAAGCGGACTCCGGTTGCATACTAACGTCAAATGTGGATTGGGTTCCAACAGATGAATCCAATATTTGTCACAAAGCCTACACAGCATTAAAAATAAAATATTCTGAGTTAGGTGGTGTGTCAATCCATATTGAAAAACGCATACCTGTGGGGACTGGTCTCGGAGGTGGATCTGCAAACGGTGCAGCGGTTTTAAAGGGGTTAAACACAATATACAACCTTGAGTTATCTATGGATGAATTAGAAAAAATTGGCACCTCGGTTGGCGCAGATGTGCCCTTTTTTATAAAAGGTGGTACACAGTTGGGTGAAGGAATCGGGGATAATCTAACGTCACTGACAAGCCATATTAAGGGCACTTATCTTTTGGTTATTCCTCATATTTCTATCAACACAGCATGGGCATATTCAGAATTAAAAAATAAATTGAAATCAGGGAATATTTTACCTAACTTTGCAAGCTTTTTTAGTGGGGATAATTCCTCACTTGAGATCTTTGAGAATGATTTTGAACGGATCGTGATTCCAGCATATCCGGAGATTGGTGCCATAAAGCAGAAGTTGCTTGAATTGGGCGCCCGGTTTGCCAGTCTGTCGGGCAGTGGCTCGACTGTGTATGGGATTTTTGACGAAGACGCTTTTGCAAAAGAAGCTGAGTTATTTTTCCACCCAGCACATCAGACCATTCTGGCTAACCCCATATAACCCTCCTTTTTGGATCACACCACTCAATGCAAAATAAGTATTGGGGCGTCGTCTAACGGTAGGACACCTGGTTTTGGTCCAGGCAGTCGGGGTTCGAGTCCCTGCGCCCCAGCAGAAACATTATGGATAAAAATCTAAAAATATTTTCCGGTCGGAGTAATCCGGTTTTGGCTCAAAAAATTGCCGATTCTTTGGGGATAGAACTGGGCATATTATCGATCAAAACTTTCTCTGATGGTGAGCTATGGATTAAGTTTGAAGAAAACATCCGCGGTCGTGATGTATTCATCATTCAACCAACGAATAGTCCTGCAGAAAACATACTGGAGTTGGTTTTGATCATTGATGCAGCCGTCCGTGCATCTGCAAATACGGTGACGGCGGTAGTCCCATATTTTGGGTATGGCCGGCAGGATCGAAAAGACACTCCTCGAGTGCCAATTTCATCAAGGGTGATGGTTGATCTTATGACTGCAACGGGTGCAAATCGAATTATAACCATGGATTTACATTCGACCCAGATTCAAGGGTTTGCTACTATACCATTTGATCACTTATACAGTCGAATGGTTTTAATGGACGCAATTAACAATTTAGGGCTTGATCCTAAAAAATCAACTGTATTGGCTCCGGATGTAGGTTCGGCACGAATGAGCCAAGCATATGCAAAAAGATTAGGAATGTATTTTGCATTAATTGATAAACGCCGTTATGCACCGAATAAGGCTGAAGTCATGCACTTGATTGGAGATTTAAAAGATAAAGATGTTCTCATCATTGATGATATGATTGATACAGCGGGTACGACAGTAAATGCAGCAAATGCGGCAAAAGATAATGGGGCAAAGAGTGTGACGGCTGTTGCAACACATGCACTTTTATCTGGTCCGGCAATTGAACGGATTAAAGAATCAGCAATAAAGAAATTAATTGTGACAGATACTGTATTTATCCCAGAAAATAAAAAATTAGATAATATGGAAATTGTAAGTGTGGCGCAGGTTTTTGGAGAAGCGATTCGTCGAGTATATGAAGGTGAGTCGGTTAGCGCCCTTTTCGAATTTTAATTAGAGGTAAGAAAAATGGCTTCCTACTATAAACTCCCAACTGAGGAACGATCTGGAATCGGAACAGGTTCAGCGCGTGAAATAAGAAGAAATGGGAAAATCCCTGCAAATTATTATTATCATGGTGAACCGAACCAAAATCTGGCTATTGATAAAAAAGATTTCCTTCATGCAGTGAAATCGGGTCAGCGTGTGTTTGAATGCGATATCAATGGAGAAACTGTTTTTACCATGATTAAAGATGCGCAATATCACCCAGTAACCGAAGAAGTAATACATGTTGATTTAATGCGTGTCCGTCGAGATGAAAAGATGACTGTTTCAATTCCAATTGTATTGGAAGGAGAATCGATAGGCGCTAGTGAAGGTGGGCTTATAACCCAAGCAACCAGCACCATTGAAATTGAATGTTTACCTACGGATGTACCTGAAAAACTTATGGCAGATATATCCACATTAGAATTAAATAGTGCAATGACAGCTGCAGATCTTGTTTTGCCGGCGGATGTTTCTTTAGTATCCCCAGAGGATACAACCATTGTTACCTGTAATCCGCCAAAAGCTGAAGTTGAACCCGAACCTGAATTAGTTGAGGGTGAAGAAGGCGTTGAGGGCGAAGACAGTGAACAGGCTGAAGGTGAAGCAGCAGATGGAGATACTGATAGCAAAAAAGATTCTAGTGATGATGCTGATCAGGGGGAAACCGCCAAGAAATCATGATTGCCATTATTGGCTTAGGGAATCCCGGTGATCAATATGCAAATACAAAACATAATGCAGGCTTTTGGGTGGTGGATGAATTGGTCCGCCGACAAAAATTATCCTACAAACCGGGGAAAGGCCCCTTTGTATTTGCACAACATCAAAGACGGGAAGTGTTAATGATCAAACCAACCACAGGCATGAATCTCAGTGGTATTGCGGTAAAGTATGTGGCGAATCGCTGGGATCTTTTGTCATCGGATATTCATGTTGTAGTAGACGATGTAGATTTACCATTGGGGACTATTCGCATTCGACCCAAAGGCGGAGATGGGTGCCATCGTGGAATGGAAAATATCATTTATCAACTGAGGTCAGATCAGTTCCCGAGGATTCGTTTGGGAATAGGGACTGATGAAAATATGCGTCCGGCGGAAAAATTTGTTTTGAAACCATTTCGATCAAAAGATAAAGCAAATGCGGAAGCCATGGTTAACCGTGGTGCGGATGCTTTGGAAAATCTTTTAGTGCATGGTTTAAATCGTACCATGAATCATTTTAATTCTTAGAGGGCTTTGAAAACCCCTCTTTTAAATTAGGAGTAATTGAACCCATGAGTTCTAACTATATGTTTGTGATTGGTGCGGCTGTATTAGCCATGGTCTATTCATTCTGGAAAACAAGCTGGATTGAAGCCCAAGACGAAGGAACCGATCGGATGAAATCCATCGGCGCAAGTATTGCCGATGGCGCCATGGCTTTCTTAAAAGCTGAATATCGTGTCCTATCTATATTTGTTATTGCCGTTGCTATTCTTTTGGGGTTTGCAAATTCAGGCCGAGCCGATTCCAGTGCATTAATTTCGCTCTCTTTCGTTGTGGGTGCTGTTACTTCTGGTTTAGCAGGATTCCTTGGAATGAGGGTAGCCACTAAAGCGAATAATCGCACAACAAATGCGGCCAGAACGAGCTTGGCTTCTGCATTGAATGTGGCTTTTACGGGCGGATCTGTTATGGGAATGAGTGTCGTTGGCCTTGGCGTTTTAGGGCTGGGTGGATTATTTATATTCTACACAGGATATTATGGTGAAGATGCTGTTTCCATGAAAACAGTCTTAAATGTGATAACAGGATTTTCCTTAGGCGCTTCATCCATCGCATTGTTTGCCCGTGTGGGCGGCGGTATTTATACTAAGGCCGCTGATATTGGTGCTGACTTGGTGGGGAAGGTTGAAGCGGGTATCCCAGAAGATCATCCATTAAACCCTGCGACGATTGCTGATAATGTAGGCGATAATGTGGGTGACGTAGCCGGTATGGGCGCTGATCTTTTTGAATCCTATATTGGTTCAATCGTTGGGTCCATGGTCCTCGGTGCCAGCGTTCTTGTAATGGGTGGATTTGATTTCAATTTTGTTTTACTCCCCTTAATGATTGCAGCCGCTGGGATTATCGTTTCAATCATTGGAACGTTTATGGTTTCTGTAAAGGAAGGTGGCGATCCCCAAAAAGCTCTGAACAGGGGCGAGTTTGGAAGTTCGTTCATTATGATAGCGGTCATTTTATTTTTGATTAAACAATTTTTACCCGCTGAATTTGTTCAAGGGGAAGTGATCTTCACCAATATGGGCGTTTTTTATGCCACTGTTATTGGTCT
>CATMGX010000048.1:0-11205 GCA_950067765.1 uncultured Fidelibacterota bacterium | reverse complement strand
CATTTGGTATTCCTTATGCCATGCTGGTTGACAGTTCAAATCCCGCAGCACCTGCTGCGGTGAATGATAGTGCAACTGACTTTGCTTTGGCGGGATTAGCTACTGCATCTGGTGGTAAAATGAAATTCACTATCCTAAGTGGTCTTTGCATGCCCGTTGATGAAACAATTGAATTCAAATCTCAGTGGACATCTGCTGAATAAAAAACGAACTTTCTGATACCTCGCAAGTGTATCGTTCATACAGGTGGGGGTGGTTTTCGGACTGCCCCCATTTTTTTAGGAGGTAAAACACTTAAAATATGAAGAAAATAATTTCCCTCCTGATTTTAGCTTTTTCATTGGTTGTCTCACAACAAACCAGCTTAACAGGCACAATAACAGATAAATCTTCTGGGGAATCTCTTATTGGTGCCAATGTGATTATCTCCGGTTCAAGTTTAAATACGGGTGCTGCAACGGACTTTGATGGGAATTATAAGGTTCAAAATATCCCTGAAGGATCTTATAAAATTAAAATTACATACATTGGATATAGTGATTTTACAGGAACGATTCAAATCACAGGAGATGAATCCACCCAGTCTTTTGATGCGCAACTTTCTATCTCAGCGATACAACTGCAAGAATATGTGGTCACAGCCAGTCGTGGGAAGCGGGAAAAGATTACAGACGCGCCAGCGGCAATTTCCATTATATCAGAGTTAACAATTCGTAATGCCAGTAATCCAAACCTGGGTGATTATTTTAAAAATATTAAAGGTGTGGATTTTACAGCCTCAGGTTTGGACAGTTACAACCTCAGTGCCCGGGGGTTTAATTCCAGCTTTAGCAGTCGATTACTCACCTTAACTGATGGACGTATGGCTAACGTGCCTTCCCTTCGTCTCATCGCCTACAATGTCATTCCACTCACCTCTGATGATGTAAAACAAATTGAAGTTGTTTTGGGCCCCTCCTCTGCCCTATATGGACCCAATGCACATGCAGGTGTTGTGAATATTATTTCAAAACGGCCTATTGAATCTCTTGGCACCGTTGTGGGTTTAACGGGAGGAACAAGAAGTTTTAATAAGGCACAAGTCCGCCATGCAGGACAATCCGGTAACTTCGGCTATAAATTCTCTCTCGTTAATTTTACGGCCCACGATTGGGAATATATTGAACAGGATGAAAGAAAAGCGCATTATTATCAATGGGAGAATGATGACTTTGGCAATGGGGACATCTTAGATGACTATTTTGATGATGGGAAAGCCTGGTGGAATGGATGGGATATTGAGGTTGACCGTGATGGGGATGGGACGGTTGATACAACTTATCTAGGGAAGGATAATATAATTCGGGATCGTAACGATGATGGCATTGATGATATGCCCAACTTTGATATTAAAAATACACGTTTTGATATTCGCACCGATTACGATTTTTCTCCAGAGCATTTTGTCAGCCTGAATTATGGGTTTGCCCAAGCAACCAATATCAATATTACAGGAATTGGGCGATATTTGGCTGATGATTGGATTTACCAGTTTTACCAAGCACGCTGGATTTACAAAAATTGGTTTGCCCAAGCCTATTTAAATACAAGTAATTCCGGTATCACCCGAAATATGAGAACCGGCGGTATCGTAAAAGATCATTCCAAGTTTTTGCATATCCAGTTTCAACATAACCTTGATTTCAGTTTTCTCAACACAAAATTAATCTGGGGTGGGGACTATCAACGAACCATGCCAAAAACATTCGGGACAATTTTACCGGATGGATCGGGTGGAAATAACCCAATTAGTTTTGATGCAGATGGGAAAGACAACGATGGTGATGGGGAAATTGACGAATGGGATGAATTGATTATTACCAACGAATATGGCTTCTATGCCCAATCTCAATCCAAACTTTCCGATCATTTTCAACTCATCCTATCTGGAAGATTCGACCTTCATAGTGGACAATTAGACGAGGATGGAATTCCTTTTATCTTAGATCCTCGATCAGGTGAAATAGCAAACTTTTCTCCTCAACTTTCTCCTAAAGTAGGGTTATTGTGGAAACCAAAAGAAAACCAAACATTTCGATTAACTGCTGCACGGGCATTTAATACACCTTCATCTCAAGGATTATATTTGGATATTTTGGCTGCGCAATATTCCATCTTTCCCGTAAAAGCACGTGGGAATAGAACTGGATATAGTTATACGCGCAATGCCAATGGCGACCTCATGATGTATGATGTAAGGGATGGCTCAAGATCTGAATTCCGGTGGGCCGATATACCCTCTGACGCTGTTTTATATATCCCGGCTGTATTGGGACGCCCATCTCAATTTGTAAATGGCGATGATTATAAGTACCTGGAACCAATTAAATCGGAGGAAGTTTGGACTTATGAATTTGGATATGCCGGTTTCATCGGTCAAAAAACGCGAGCAACTTTCGATCTTTATTATAGTACATATAGTGATTTTGTGAGTGATTTAACCTGGGTCACACCAGTCGTATTAGACACATCCAGTGGTTTCTACAGCGTTGACAACCCTGACCCAGATATTTTAGGATTCATACCGACGGAAAATCATAGTGGGATTAAGGATGGGGGAGACGGTGTTCCCGGCGCTTATTATATTGAATATGGATCAGCCAATTGGGGTCTCATTCCTACCGGATGGTGGTCAAGACCAAGGGAGGGACGCATGGGCACTGAACTTGTGATTTCAGATGGAGATACGTTGGGTGCATGGTGGTCGGATGATAGTGTTGATTTTGATAATCCGGTTAATTTAATGTTAACCAATATCAATTATGGTGCTGTGAGTCTGTGGGGACTCGATGCAAGTCTATATACTTTTATTACACCTCAAATAACGGCGGATGTGAATTTTTCATTCTTAGGGAAAACCAGATTCTGGAATTTCTTGACACGATCCTACGACCCCATCAATGCTCCTAAATTTAAAGTAAATGCTAAAGTTGCCTATAATTCGGATCACGGTTTCCATGGTAATATTGGATTTCGGTATATTCCAGAATTTGATTGGTCTGCCGGTGTACACTATGGTACTATTGATGAATACCTAGTGATTGATTCAATGGTCGGATATCGTTTTGGGAAGCGGTATGACCTCCTATTGAATATCAATAATTTAAATGGAGATGTGCATCGGGAAATCATTGGTGGACCTAAATTGGGTCGGCATATTACACTTAAACTCAACGTACGCTTTTAATCAACCACCCAAACTTCGTTTTAATAAAAAATCCCCAGCATGAGTTGCAGGGGATTTTTTTTGCCCAAAAACAAAAGCAGGATCGCTGGAATCCTGGGAGCGGGGGAACAACCAGTCTTCTTATATAACGATCCTGCCTCAAAATAGATAAAAATTTATCTCCGGATTACCCTTTGATCAAGTATTTTTTTAATAAAATGTAAACTATATTTTGGGTATGGTAGAGTCACTTATTCACATGGATAAAGCCGTTTTTCGATTTTTCAATACCATCATTGCCAATCCTCTCTTCGATTGGATCATGCCCATTATCACAAACCAAAACATTTGGGCAGTTCCAATGATAATCATTATTTTTTCTCTTTTGTTTAAGGGAGGCCGCCGCGGCCGGATTGCGGTGGCAATAATCATTATATCAGTTGGCTTAGCTGATGCAGCATCTGCTCAGATTCTAAAACCATTTTTTGCCCGGCTTAGGCCCAGCCATGAGTTAACGGAAGGCATCCGAATTCTCATGGGAAAAGGAGGTCAATATGGATTTGTATCCTCCCACGCAGCCAATGTGTTTGCCGCAGCCGTTGTATTTGGATATTTTTATCCCCGGTATAAATCAACATATTTTATTATTGCAGCATTGGTGGCCTTCAGCCGGGTTTATGTGGGGGTACATTATCCCGCTGATATCATATTTGGCGGATTACTGGGCTTTGGTTTAGCCTGGGCGGTACTCAGCTTATGGGTTATAATTAAAATGAGGGAATTAAAAAGAGGGGCCGACTGGGTCGTTTATTAATTCGGCAGTGATCCCTCAGGCGGTGCAGCAGGATAATCCCCAAATCCTTCCTGGGCGGGTAAGGTGATTTCACCATTTTTATGTTCATATTTCTTAATGTTATCTCCCAATGCTGCCAAAAATGCTTTGGCATGCTGGGGTGCCATGATAATTCTGGAATGAACACGGGCTTTGGTGACGCCCGGTAAAATCTTAGTGAAATCCATCACAAATTCTGCCGGGGAATGGGTCACCACAACAAAATTGGCGTATTCACCTTCGCTCACTTCCTGTGTGAGTTCAATATTTATTTGCTGGACGTTTTTATTTTCTTTCATTGTTAATAACTTTAATTTTATTTTTTGAAATCTCTTTGATTAAAATCTTCCCATTCCTCTTCAATCCCCTCAAAATCCTCATATCCTTTGATTTCTTCATCTTCTGCTTTTTGCTTATACATTTCTATTTCACCCTCGTATAAACTAAAAATATCTTTTTTCTTTTCGAATTCTGCAGGATCCACATCTTCTTCATCATCTGGTTCAAGGCGTTCAACATCTTCACTATAAACTTTCTCATCAAAGAAATCTAAATCTTCAACGAGCCCATTCGCCATGAGAAATTCAAGGAAGTCTAAAAACCGCCTATCCTTAAGATCCGTCTTGCAACTTCTGCAGGTAAGCGATTCTTTAATATCCACTTCATCTAAAGTGGCCTCGCATACGGGACAAATAATACCTTCTAACATTAATTTTTTCCTCTAAAATGGGACACGAATATAGCAGAAGCCATTTCACCCGTCAACATTTATTCATCGATCTTTTTGAATTTTTTTAAATAATGATATTTCTGTTTTTGTGAAGTTTTGACCCCCTTTTTCTTTTACATCGTAGGCAGTTTCAAGAAATTTATCAAGCAACACCGTTCGGTGTTTTCCATTGACATACCAGGAGAATGGCCGATTGATCTTCATAAATATATAGATTCATCTTATTCCAAAAATTTGGAATATTTCCTTAAACCCGCTTTCCATCAATTCAGTCCCATGACGTTGGATCATAACATTAAAATATTGATCCCCTTCTTCGCTAAAAAATCCTACCTTTAATGGTGCATTCACTGTAGAACAAATGGTTGCGGATATGGGTGCAAAGGCCTGGTTTAGATCTAAAACGGCATCTACCTGAATTCGCTGGCAGGCCCAATTCAATTCTTTTCCTGGAAGACCCCAACTATTTAAATCGGCCTCAGTAAAAAACAAAAAGTCATGGAACCCCTCCATATTAATCAAGTTGCCTACATTAGCAGGCCCCAGAATTCGGATCTGACTTGCTCCAGCAGGACCGAGGGCATTCCTCATGGCCAACATAAATCGTTTCGCTAACTCAGATTCCGTTGTATGCTCCGGCAAAATAATCAAAAACCGAAGTGCACTTCTACCATGGGTGGATAAAGACATAGTCTTAGATCCCAAGTTTTTATTTGCACGGAGTTTTTTCCACCACAGTGCTGCTTTTGTTTTCTTTGAAACTTCCAATGTTCGCTTACGTTGATTTCTTCTGCATTCTAATGGATGAGAAAATAGTATTAACTTTGCCAACTCTTGAAAGGATAAAATTACGTGAGTGTGGGGAAAAAAATGTTATGGGGAGGCCTTGGCTGGGCCTTAGCAGGACCAATTGGGGCTATCATTGGTTATTCACTGGCAGGGATGTCAGGTCAAACGAGTGGCACATACGGGAGTGCATATCAATCTCAGGCTTACCCACAAACACAGCCTGGAGACTTTATTGTTTCTCTATTAGTGTTGTTCAGTGCCGTCATGAAAGCGGACAACCAAATGCTGAAATCAGAGCTGGATTATGTGAAGCAATTCCTCTCTAAGCAATTCAACCAAAAACAAGTCCAGGATTTCATGACCTTATTCAAAGATATTGTGAAACAGGATTATCCTTTGCGGGACGTTTGCCGACAGATTGTCCGATCCATGGACCATCCCAGTCGTTTAGAACTGATCCATGTTTTATTTGGATTGTCAAAAGCGGATGGACATGTTCACCCTGATGAAGTAAAAGTAATTCATACCATTGCCCGTTATTTGAATATTAATCCAAACGATTTTGATTCTATCCGAGCTATGTTTTTCCGGGATACACTTTCCGATTATACCATTTTAGAAGTGGATCCGTCTGCCTCGAATAGCGAAGTAAAAAAAGCTTATCGTAAAATGGCAACAAAATATCATCCGGATAAAGTAGCCCATTTGGGAAAAGACCTTATCAGTTTAGCAGAAGAAAAATTCAAAGCGGTAAGTGATGCCTATCAAAACATCAAAAAAGAAAGAGGCATTTGAATAAATTATGACTGAAAAAGCCGGTCAATTCCCTTTCACACGCGGAATCTATCCGACTATGTATAAGGATAGACTCTGGACCATGCGTCAATACGCGGGATTCACCTCTGCAGAGGAATCCAACCAACGCTATCGATATTTATTGGAGCAGGGCGTTTCTGGACTTTCAGTTGCCTTTGACCTTCCCACACAAATAGGGTATGATTCCGATCATTCAATGGCTGACGGTGAAGTTGGAAAAGTAGGCGTTCCTGTTTCTTCCATTCGAGATATGGACCGATTATTTAACCATATTCCACTGGATAAGGTATCTACCTCCATGACAATAAACGCCACAGCAGCAACCCTATTGGCATTATATATTGTATCGGCAGAAAAAAATAACATTAGCCCGGATAAACTACGCGGCACCATCCAGAATGATATATTAAAAGAATACATCGCCCGTGGCACATACATTTATCCGCCGGAACCATCGATGCGGCTGGTCACGGACATATTTGCTTTTTGCGCGGATCATGTTCCCAAATGGAATACCATTTCCATTTCAGGTTATCACATTCGGGAAGCGGGGTCAACCGCCGCCCAGGAATTGGCTTTTACCATGGCCAACGGAATTGCCTATGTTCAGGCAGCCATTGATAAGGGTCTAAAAGTAAATGATTTTGGGAAACGCCTTTCATTCTTTTTCAATGCCCATAATGATTTTCTGGTAGAAGTGGCCAAATTTCGGGCGGCCCGCAGCCTCTGGGCTAAAATCATGAAAGACCGCTTCGGCGTCACAGATGCAAAAGCAATGCTTTGCCGCTTTCACACGCAAACCGGCGGTTCTACGCTCACGGCTCAACAAGTGGATAATAACGTTGTCCGAACGACAATTCAGGCATTATCTGCTGTTTTAGGCGGTACACAGTCACTCCACACCAATGGCTTTGATGAAGCCTTGGGACTGCCAACAGATCATTCTGCAAAACTGGCGCTCCGAACGCAACAGGTCATCGCCCATGAATCGGGAGTCACAAATTTTGTGGATCCACTGGGCGGTAGTGAAGTAATAGAAAAATTAACTTCTGAACTTGAAGAAGAAGCTTTGGCAATTATTGAAGAAATTGACAATATGGGTGGTGTAATCTCTACCATCGAAACGGGATGGATTCAAAGTGAAATTGCTAAAAGTGCCTACGAATATCAAAAATCCATCGATAGCACAAATCGTAAAATCGTTGGAGTTAACAGTTTTGAAGAAGATATTTCATCGGAAGCAAATCTTCAGGGGATTAATCAGACATCAGTAAAAAATCAAATTGATAGCGTCCTCGCCTTAAAAGAAAATCGGGATAATGGTTCGGTTCAAACGAAGCTAAGTGCCTTACAATCCGCAGCCAATTCTGATGATAATTTAATGCCGGCGATTATAGATTGTATCCGCGCTGAATGTACTTTAGGTGAGGTGGCAGATTCACTGCGGACCCAATTTGGAGAATTTAAACAAACTTAAAATTTATTTTATTTTTTATTACATCTAAAATCAAGTCTATAAATGAAGAAGTTTCCACTAATTTGGAACATGTTTCAGCTATTTAAGTAGTATTAAATTGTTACTTAGTTATCAACCCTTTTTAAACGATTAAGGCATAAATCATGAAAAAAATCCTCGCGTGTATAACACTCCTTTTTATTGTGTCCTGCGGAAAACAAACGGCTCCTGCCCTGGAACTCCAAGATACAGATGCAGTACAGGTTTCCAGTGAAGTAGATCGGGCGGAACTCCCGAATCCACAAGAAGCCACTTTTGCTGCAGAAACAGAAGTTATTGAAGAAACAAATCCAACAGAAACACCGGAACACGGCCCCGCCCCCGATGTAGATAAAGATAAAAAAATTGTTACGGAAAAACCAAAAAAAGAAATCAAAGTTGAGCCAGAAGTTTTATTTCCTGATTTCGCATGGGAAAAATATATGGTTGAGCCCGGTGATTTCCTGATCAAGATCGCTAAAAGAGAATATGGCGACTTCCGCCTGTGGCGTCAAATCTATGCATGGAATAAAGATGAAATTGGCGAAAACCCAAACATCATTTATCCATATCATTTTCTGAATCTTCAGAAAGAACGCCTTTCCGCAAAAACGGCTGAGCCAACTTATACAGAATACACCGTTCAGACTGGTGACAATCTCTGGAATATCGCCGGGAATAAATATGGTGATGCAAAATCATGGATTATTCTTCTTTGGGATAATGAAGATACTATCAAGGCAAATGCCGGTGTACTTAATCCCGGGATGACTTTGAAACTGCGGGAGAAGTTGGACCCCAACGCTTAAAGCAAGATGCTGTTTATAAACCTGGTCCAGGCCAACCTGAAAACCAGGATTCTCGGTCAACAGATCGAATATTATACCCGGCTGGAATCCACCAACTCTGAAGCATGGGAAATTATTGATGAGGGTGCCCAATCGGGCGCCCTTATTGTTACAGACAATCAATTTAGCGGCAAGGGCCGTGCCGATCGCAAATGGTCCGCCGCCCCTAATAAAAGCCTCACTTTCTCCCTCCTCCTTTTTCCAGATTTTGACGCAAATCTTTCCGGTTGGCTTCCCATTCTCTCGGGACTCGCTGTTCAAAAAGCACTGTTGAATTTCGATACAGATGTAAGATTAAAATGGCCCAACGACCTTATCCTGGATGGGAAAAAAGTGGGCGGCATTTTGTGTGAATCCAAGGTAAAAGGAAATAAATTAAACCAAGCTGTTATTGGTATCGGACTAAACGTCAATGAGGCGCGGGATGATTTTGATCCATCAATCCAATCCACAGCAACTTCACTCCATATGACATCGGAAAAATTTTATCAGCGGGAAAGGGTGCTGGCTGAAATATTGAATGCGTTGGAACCCCTTTTCGAAGGACTGCCGAATAATAGGGATATGATTCGTACCGAATGGGAATCCGCTTGCGGGCATATGAATGAATCTGTCCAATTCCATCATGGTGACGAAATAGTAGAAGGCATATTTAAATCTTTGGGTGAGGCGGGATCAGCTGAATTAGAAATAGATGAACAAGAAAACCGGTTTTACTCCGGTGAAATTTCCTGATCAATAACGGTGCATAGGTGACACTTTAATCTGTACTTCATAATCACCAAATTTTTCTTTTAAACTTTTTTCTAAATCCTGATTGCATACAATAATATCCCTTTGGGTCATTCCTATCTTCATATTGGTTCCAAACAGGATAACCTGGTGATTATCAGTATTGACTATACGAATGTCATGGAAATCTGTCACCCGATCATCTTGCAAAGTAATTTCGGATAAATGGTTCATCACCTTCTGAACGAGGGGATCATTGGGGTGCACCGGATCTAAATGTATGGTGGGTTCCATGCCCAAGGATGCTTCAAGCAGGGTTTCCACTTCTTCTGAAATATCGTGAGCTTCTCCTGTGGATTTTATAGCATCAATCTCCACATGGACGCTAGCAAACTTGTCATGGCCGTAACTGTGGACAGTAATATCGTGGGCACCCAGAACACCTTCTACATCCATTACGATATGGCGAATAGTTTCCACTTCTTCTGATGAGGGCGGTTTCCCGATGAGGTCATCGATAGCATCTTTAGCGATCTCAAAACCGGTATATAGTAAAAATAGGGCAACGCCCAGCCCAGCCCAGCCATCAATGGCAGGATACCCGTAATTCCCCGCAATCAATGCACCTACAACCAACAAACTTGAAATGGCATCGGTTCTGTGGTGCCATGCATCGGCATGAAGTGTGCCGGAAGCAATCATTGATGATAAGAATTCAGCATACCGCGCGGTAATCTCTTTCAAAATAATGGTGGCACCCAGCGCAACAACCATCCACCATTCTGAAGTTACCAATTCAGGATTCCGAATGCGGTCAATAGCCACTTGAATAAATTCGATCCCCGCAACAATCAAGAGCACGGCGATGATTAACGTTGCAATATATTCTGCCCGTCCATGACCGTAAGGGTGTTCAACATCCGCAGGCTTTTCGGACTGTTTGAATCCCCATATAATTACTGCAGATGACACCACGTCAGACAATGTATGTACTGCATCCGCTATAACACTCACTGCCCCAACCATAAGCCCAATAGCCAATTTTATAACGAAGAGAATTCCATTAACGAGTACTGAAACCCAACCTTCAAAGACACCGATTTTTGTTCGGTAGATTTGGGCCGATTCTTTGGTGTTGGGGACGAAATAATTGGTGATGGTTTCAAACATAGGATGATATTAAAGAGTAAACCCGCTAAACGCAATAATTGTGTTTAGCAAAACGTTAGCGGTAATATGAGAACAATAAATAACAATATAGAGAGAGTTAATGGTAGAATTAAGAAACTATCAAATAGACATTGCTGAACAGTTTGCTAAATACAGAAATAATCTAATTATTTTTGATAATGGTTATGATAAGGTTCCAAATCCTTTCACACTAAAAGACGCTAAAGAGTTTATAACACTTCAACTTAAAAAAAACCTTCACAAAGAAAATTAATATATTGGGAAGGCCAATTCGTAGGGAAAATTGGAATTGAAATTAAGGAAGATGTGTTTAGATTAAGTGCCGAAATGGGATATTTTATTGGGGAGCCATTTTGGGGAAGAGGAATTGCCTCTAAAGGAATAAAATTAATGATAGATTATATATTCAATAATTTTAATATTATAAGAATTGAGGCTGGAGTTTTTGATTTCAACAAACCTTCAATGAGAGTGCTAGAAAAAAATGATTTTCATTTAGAAAGTATAAAAAGGAATGCTGTTATCAAAAATGGAAAAATTATAGATGACTATATTTGGGTTAAATTA
>CATMGX010000047.1:0-11311 GCA_950067765.1 uncultured Fidelibacterota bacterium | reverse complement strand
GATTTATAGCTTTATTCTTATTAGATTTGAAACAAGTACCTATGCAAAAATAGATCGTTTAATTCCTGGAAATCAATTTCAAAAATATTAACATTATCTCAAGTTTTCTAAAAATGAATCAAACATGTCATTTTTAAGCGCATTCTTTTACGATTCACTATTGGCCAAATCCGAAGAGGCCTGCCTTACGGAATGGCGGAGTGAACTAGTGAAGCATGTCCACGGAAATGTATTAGAAATTGGCGCGGGAACCGGGGCCAATATTTTATTTTATCCCAAGAATGGAATTGAATTAACGCTATCTGAACCGGATAAACATATGCGTATACAATTGGAAGCAAAAGTAAAGGATGAAGGATTAGATCATGTGACAATTTCTTCACATACGATTGAGGAGAATCATACACCGGATGCTACCTTTGACTGTGTGGTTTCTACCCTTGTATGCTGCTCCGTCCCAAACCTGGAGTCGGCATTTTCGGAAATCAAACGAATTTTAAAACCAGACGGATATTTTATATTTCTCGAACACGTCGGTGCAAAAAAAGGAACGAGAAGAAGACGATGGCAGAATCGCCTATCACCCCTCTGGCGTAAAATAGCGGGAAATTGCCATTTAAATCGGGACACGGAAATGGCCTTATCTCATGCAGGATTCACAATTAAAGAGATTAAACGGGAAAGTTTAAGAAAAACAATGCCATTGGTCCGTCCATCCATTCGTGGTATTGCAATTAAAAAGGTTATATCATGAATGATATTCAATTTTGCGAAGCCCAAAAGGGTGATCTAAAATATATTGTTCAAATGCTCGCCGATGACCCTTTGGGGATAAAAAGAGAACGGTTTGAATCTCCACTCCCTTCATCTTATTCCAACGCATTCGATTCCATTGATAAGGATTCCAACAATGCCCTTATTCTCGCCATATTGAAAGATGAAATCATCGGCGTACTCCAACTAACATTTATCCCCAATCTTACTTACCAAGGCAGTTGGCGTGCTATGATTGAGGGCGTTCGTGTATCTTCAAAATTTCGTTCGAAAGGGATTGGACAATCACTAATTCAAGAAGCCATTCGCCGTGCAAATATAAAAGGGTGCCGCTTGGTTCAATTGACCACAGATAAACAAAGACCAGATGCGATTAAATTCTATGAAAAATTGGGGTTTATTTCCTCACATGAAGGAATGAAACTTTACCTGAACAATTCTGAATAATCACTCGTGACCAAAAACCAAATTTTTCAACTGCCTGAACACCTTCCAAAACGAATCGCCCTAATCGTTTTTTCACTCTTTTTCATAATGGCTGGTGGTAACCATTTTGCCAATCCCGATTTCTATGTTGCAATAATGCCTCCCTATCTTCCTTTCCATCTAAAAATCGTTTATGTAAGTGGCATTATAGAGATCCTTGGGGGAATCACCATAATGATTCCTCGTTATCGCTCCTTTGCCGGTTGGGGCATTATTCTCCTCCTATTGGCCATATTCCCTGCGAATATCCACATGGCACTTCACCCAGAATTATTTACCGAAATAAACCCCATTGTACTTTATGCTCGTTTACCCATTCAACTACTTTTTATCCTTTGGGTATATTGGATAACACACAATACAGCGCAGTGTTATTCTTAACCTCTATCATCGGCCGCAAGCTGTCCATATTCCAACCTGAGCCGGCAGGCATGGCACACCAGATCGTTGCATGTGGACACTATGGGTGCTGCTTGTAACACTGACTATGGCAGCCTTTATTACAGGGGGTGGGACGAAGGAAACCAGAGCAGAGCATTCGCCTCCGTTGTCCGGCGCGCGATTGCCAATGGAGATCATCAAGGCAACGACCGTAACATCGGGCTTGA
The DNA here is from genome assembly GCA_950067765.1 of uncultured Fidelibacterota bacterium. Lineage (GTDB taxonomy): Bacteria > Fidelibacterota > Marinisomatia > Marinisomatales > TCS55 > TCS55. Next base: position 9,443 of record CATMGX010000047.1, on the reverse strand, counting down.
TCCTTTTAGTGGTGATCCTTCACATACTTTCAAACTGATCGATTTCCATTTGTGCCAAAGGAAGCAGTCAGAATACAATATCGAAGGCCTTGGCGCCATTGTTTAGGTGATCTTTTTCACTTAGTTTTCACCCAACTGAAAAGGGAAATCTCATGCATAACGTAAGAATTAAACAAATCAATACCATGATAGAGCAATGCCAAGATGATGCTTCGGCAGCCCAATTGGATTTTAATTTTGAGGGCACCTGGCGCACCAATTCAGACCAGGTTCAATTTTCAGGTGATGTACAATTCCCCCAGGGAGAGTTGACCCTTAATGCCGACTTTCCACCCTTTCTGGGCGGTAAGGGCCGGGCCCCCTCTGCCCTTACCTACTGCTTCTATGGTGCCATGTCCTGCTACGGATCCACCTTTGCCACCCAGGCAGCTATGGCCGGTGTCAGATTGGATGCAATGACCATTTCATTGAAACTTGGTGTGGATTTCCGGTCAGCTTTAGGTGTGGGAGATTTCCCTCCCATGACCGGGTTTAAATTTAATGTAAAGGTTAAAAGTGATGCATCGGATGTAGATATTCAAAAGGTAAAAGAATTAACCGATGAACGCTGCCCTGCCATTTGGGCTATGCAGAACCCAGTTCCGTTTACAACAGCTGCCACAAAGGTTAACTAATGGCAGCCCATTCCATAAATATTACTGAAAAGTTCAAACTCTTCTCGGATCACTGGTCCCCAAAAGTGATCACTGAAATGAATGATTACCAATTTAAATTGGCTAAAGTTGAGGGTGAATTCGTCTGGCATTCCCATGACGATACGGACGAAACATTCATCGTGATTGATGGAGAACTCACGATTGAATTCCGGGATAGGCATGTGGTTTTAAAAAAGGGCGAAATGGTTGTCGTTCCCAGGGGCGTTGAACATAAACCGTCCGCAGAAAATGAATGCCAAATTATGCTCATTGAGCCAAAAGGTGTTGTGAATACCGGTGATTCTGGCGGGGAACTCACCGCAGCAAATGACGTATGGATTTAAAACCTTAAACTGAGCCGGATACGAGGTTTTCTACCACGGACGGATCTGCTAATGTGGAAGTATCGCCCATATTATCCAGATCACCTTCAGCGATCTTTCTTAATATGCGCCGCATGATTTTTCCCGAACGCGTTTTAGGCAAAGCAGGTGTAAACTGAATTTTATCGGGCTTGGCGTGAGGACCTATTTCAGTGGCAACGGTTGCCCGAATATCATTTATAATTGATTCGGATGGTTCGACCCCGGTCATGAGGGTCACAAAAGCATAAATTCCCACCCCTTTAATGTCATGTGGATATCCCACAACGGCTGCCTCAGCAACACCATTTGCTTTGCCAATACCACCTTCTACTTCTGCCGAACCAATTCTATGTCCGGACACGTTGAGTACATCATCCACCCGTCCCGTAATCCAGTAATATCCATCTTCATCCCGTCGGGCACCGTCCCCCGTAAAATAGTACCCCGGAAATTGGGAAAAGTACGTTTTTACAAAACGATCATGATCACCATAAATGGAGCGCATTTGTCCCGGCCAGGATGCCTTCATTACCAATAATCCGGATACATCGTTTCCTTCAATTTCTTCTCCAGATTCTGTAAGTAATACAGGTTCAATTCCATAAAATGGAAATGTAGCTGAACCGGGTTTTGTTGGGGTAGCGCCGGGAAGTGGGGTCATCATTATACCGCCTGTTTCTGTTTGCCACCATGTATCAATAATGGGACATTTTTCTTTTCCGACGATAGAATGATACCACATCCATTCCGGTTCTTTAATGGTTTCGCCCACTGTACCTAAAAGTCTAAGAGAAGATAAATCATGTTTTTCAACCCAGGAATTGCCTTCTTTCATTAAGGCCCGAAGGGCGGTTGGGGCCGTATAAAAAAGCGTGACCTGATGTTTGTCAACCACTTCCCAGAATCGGCCGAAATCGGGGAAATTTGGCACCCCTTCAAACATGATGGAGGTGGCACCACAAGACATGGGACCATAGACGATGTACGAATGGCCTGTAATCCAGCCAATATCAGCTGTACACCAATAAATATCGTCTTTTTTATAGTCAAATATTTGTTCAAATGTATAATTGGCATAAACCAAATACCCCCCAGTGGTATGAAGCACACCCTTGGGTTTCCCCGTAGAACCGGAAGTATATAATATAAATAATGGATCTTCTGCATCCATTTCAACCGGGGCACATTCTGGATCAGCTTTGGACATTGCTTCCTGCCACCACACATCCCGTTCGTCAACCATATCCACCGGTTCTCCAGTCCGGCGAACCACCACCACATGTTCAATTGATGGCGTTTGGGCTACCGCTTTATCCGCATTGGATTTCATGGGAATATTCTGTTTCGTCCCGCGGACACCCGTATCCTGAGTAATTAAAATTTTACATGCAGAATCGTTAATCCGATCTCTCAGGGAATCGGGACTGAATGCGCCAAAAACAATTGAATGCACTGCTCCTATCCGCGCGCAAGCCAGCATGGCCACGGGCAGTTGGGGCACCATCTGCATATACATGCAAACGCGATCCCCCTTTTCTACACCCAATCTTTTCAGCACATTGGCAAATTTTTGGACTTCACTCACTAAATCATTGTATGAAAAATGTTGATCTTCTTCGGGATTGTTTCCTTCCCAGATGAGTGCTGTCCTGTCTCCATTTCCTGCTTCTACATGTCGATCGAGACAGTTATAACTCACATTGAGTTTGCCCCCTTCAAACCAGTTAATGTTGGCATTCACATAATCGAATTCACCCACGGAATCCCATTTTTTAACCCAAGATATCCGTTCTGCTTTTTCGGCCCAGAATGCATTTCGATCCGCAATGGATTCATTATATTCTTTTTTATATTGATCCATGTTTTTAACATGGGCATTTGCTGAGAAGTTTAATGGTGGATTAATTTTTTTAACAGACACACTATAATTCCTTATTGGTTCATAATTTGAAAATGGGATAGAAAAATATATCGAAACCGATGAATAATCAATTGAAATTATTCTTTACGAAGTACATGTTTTTTTAAAATCCAACCGGTTTGATTCTGGTACATTTCCTGTTGATCTAAATAAATCCAAACTCGGCCATAGAACCTGTCTCCTGCTACTTTGGAAATAACGACATGGTCACCCTCGTTTAAAAAAAATAAAACCGCCGCACCATTTTCAGGGCCTACACGAAAAGGGGATAAATCATCAATGACTTCATATATGGTCTCACCCTTTTCTGGACTAATAGATGAAATCATGACGGTTTTTTCATTGATACCATCTGAAATATAGAATCGACTCCTCCAGGTTGGAAACTGACCATTGGGTTTAATGGAGACTAAAACCGGTTCTTCTTTATTTCGGGTCACAGGAATCCTAAGCCGTACATAACCAGATGTATCCGTTTTTGAATTCGTCAATAATGCACCATTTTGCGTAATTCTTATTTCAGAAAATGGAATGGGGTTGCCTGATTCTTCTTTCAATACGATCAATTTTAATATGTCACTAGGTACCCGTATGGTAAATGGTTGCAGCTTTATTTCTCCGCTCCCCACATTAAACATACGATATTGATGCTCATATTCAGCGCCCAAAGGTTCCAACTTCGCAATGTTTCCCAACGTATCTGTATTCAAAATATTTGATGGCAGGATAATTTGAATCGATTCACTTGGGAAAAATAATTTTTGTATAAATGGCTCAGCCGGGTGATTTCTGGGATATATACTAAAGCGATATGCGGTGGGCATTACATTTACTGGATTCACCACTGCAGTTATAGAAACTGTTTTAGATTCTTTCCCTTTTGATTTGGACTGACTTTGGCTTGAATCAAGAACTAACGAATCCTGCGCTGATAAAATGTTCAGTAATAAAAAAAGACAGATTTTCTCGATGGAATTAGCCGGTTTTACCATGGGCCGTTTTTTGATAATTTCCATCAGCATCTTTTTTTACTGCCACCATAATAACGGTAGCAACACAAGCTAAACGAGACTGTGAATGGCGTCCTTCTGCATAGGCTTCAACTTCAATGCTAAAAGATGTCCTTCCTGATGAAATCACTGTTGCAGTGAAATTAACCCAGTCCCCTAAATACACCGGTTCCTTGAATTCAACTTTTTCAATGGCCCGGGTAACAGCGCCATCAATGTCCGCACCTTTCAGAAACCGAAACGCCACTTTTGCGGCGGCAAGATCCACCCATGCAATCATTTGACCGCCAAATAAGGTACCCACCACATTGATATGATCGGGCATGACCATTTGAGAATAGTTCGCTGAGAATCCTGACATGATTCTTATTCCTTTCAATTATACAAAGTTCAATACACCATAAATAAAAAGCCCCGCAAACACACCCTCGAGAAAAAAAATTTTCCCTGAAGAGCACGCCACACCTGCGGGGCTTCATGGAAAAAGTTTATCCTTAAGTTGTTATTTATTTCAAGCATTTTTTTTATTTCTTTGATAAATATTCTTTTGCCATACGTTCACCGTCATCAAGATCCACTTTTGTTAAGATAAAACCACCGAATAAAAAGAGGATAACCAGGGATAAAATTCCCATTCTTGGATTTCCAGTCATTAATCCTATATATCCCATTAAAGGTGGACCGATTATAGCTGCAAATTTTCCCAGCATATTATAGAATCCAAAAAATTCCGCTGATTTTTCCTTCGGAATAATACGAGAATACATGGATCTACTGAGCGCCTGAATTCCTCCTTGAAAACACGCAATCATAATTGCCAATGTATAAAAATGCCATTGCTCTGTCATAAATACGCCAAAAAGAGTGATAAACATATATGCTAAAATGGCCACATAAATAGCCTTTTTAATACCAATTTTTGATGCAAACCAATAATAACCCATTGTGGCGGGGAATGCGATAAACTGGACCAATAACAAAGCAGTAATGAGCGAACTGGATGAAAACCCAAGACTACTGCCATAATCCACGGCCATTTTAATAATTGTATCTACCCCATCAATATATAACCAATAGGCCAGTAAGAAGGTGCCTACCACATGTAAATGTTTAATATCATGGATGGTATTGATTAACTGGCGCCATCCCGCACCGATTGCCAAACCAATTCCGATGGGTTCATGAATTTTGGGCTCTTCCACAAAAAAGATGATTGGAATGGAAAATATTGCCCACCAAACCGCCACAGAAATAAAAGATAATCGTATGGCAATTGCACCGTTGGCAATACCGAACATTTCAGGATATTGGTACATGAGTACATTCACCAAAAAAAGTATTCCACCCCCTATATAACCAATGGAAAATCCCAGTGAAGAAGCATAATCGATCTTTTTCTTTGATGCCACACCCGGTAAGAGTGAATCATAAAAAATATTTCCCCCAGCATAACCAATGGAGCCAATTACATATAATATTACCGCTAATTGCCAATCACCTTGTTTCACCATCCATAGAGCGCCAGTGCCTAGTATTCCCAAAAAAGCAAAGGTAATTAATAATTTCTTTTTGGCTGTACCTCTATCGGCAATGGCTCCAAGGAAAGGAGCTAAAACAGCCACAATAATTGACGCAATGGAATTTGCAAGTCCAAGATACCATGTGCTTAAGGTTACGCTATCAGTGTTGGACCAATATTCCTTAAAGAAAATAGGGAAAAACCCTGCCATGACAGTTGTTGCAAAAGCACTATTAGCCCAATCGTAGAACGACCAGGCCCATATGGATTTTTTGGAATCAATCAATTGGCTGTCTCATATGATAATGAATATACCTACCATGCTTGGAAATATGAACTGATTCGAATCCAGGATGAAGTATTCCCGTAGGTATGGTAGGTTAATAGCGGAACGAACCAACGGACACCAACTTCCAGTTCAAAAGGAACGGGACCAATCTGTTTAAATGGATCCACATTTAAAAAATTTATTTTCAACACTTGAGTCGCCATTGTTTTTTGCGTATCATAATTGTTTTGTTTAACCATCCATTCATTCCACACATCACTTTTAGAAAAATATTGATCACGCCCTGAAAACATCCAATCCATCCCGGCGGATAAAAACAATCGTTTTGGCCAAATTTCTAATTGACCCTGGATCGCACCAAAAACCCGTCCACCTTGTTCATACAGTACTGACTCACCGATAGCACGGGAAATGGAATCAGCATCTGCATTTTCAATCCATAAAAATGAAATAGGCGGATTAATAATTTCTCGACTAAATGATGACATATGCACGGTCCAATTAATATTAATCAATCTTCCCCTGACCTTTCGATACAATTCCCCAAATGCTTTGATTCCCCGCTGGGTGAGCCCATTCCCAATGGGCAGTTGTTTAAATTGATGTGGTATTCCATCATCATCCACATCTTTTACATTATATTTTTTCAGCCGTTCACCAAATGGCAGCGTTATATCAATCCCGCCATATACCGAATATTTATTCTGTCCACCACGCCATGCTGGATTACCTAAAAATAATATATTCATCCCCATAGTGACATCTCCCATTCCTGTATTCGATTTTGTCGCTGGGAAATATTGGGTCATAAGCTGATCCATAGGAGATTGGGTCGTATCATCTGCTATAGACCAGGAATGGGTCTGTTTAAATTTTTTTAGTTTGGGAATGGTTAGAATAAAAGTGGCCTTATCCGTAAACCCGTATTCAATTAAAAAAGTTTGAGATGTAATATTTCTTTTCCATTCTTGAGAGATAACATAGTCTAAATTTTCCACACGATATGCATAATCCTGCCAACCATTTTGACCATCATGTCCCTTCCAATTTCCTGTAGAATTTTCATTTTGAATGCTGATTCGCCACACATTTTGGGGTAGGGTAAAATGTGTTTGGGAAACGGGAAAAGTATATTGTAATAAAAAAAGAGAAAGAAAGATTCGGATCATTATTTATTGATAGAGCAGAAAAGCTTGGCGGAACTCATTGAATTTCAATATATCCTTCAGCCAGAGTGGAGGTAAGTAATTTGCTGGTTTCCCCTGGGCCGCAAAAATGCGTAATTGGCTGTGGCCAAACAACATATCAATTCGGTTCAATTCATCCCATCGGAACTCTCGGGGGTATAATTGATTTACCAAAATAATTATGGCCGTGGCCGTTGCTAACGGATCAAATCGGTTTGGATCGGTAATAATAATATCCACGCCGTTGCAGACTTTATTCACGTGCATGGGAATTGTTTTATCTTCATCTTTTTTGCGTGGAATATATTCAACAACACGAAATTCAACACCGGGCAATTTCAATGAAATTAATTTTTCAGCTAAATGATATCCGGATAGCCACGGGGCGCCGGCACGCATATAGGGCCGATCGGTACCGCTGCCGTCATTTAAATTTGTTCCTTCCAGTAATCCAAATCCCACATAGGCCAAATTGGTTCGAATGGTTTTTATTTTTGGTTGGGGGATGATCCATGGATGCTCAGATTTATCCAGCCAGTAGGATCGCTTCCAGTTCGCCATGGGAATTACGGTTAAATTGGCGCGCTTTAAATCTTTGATCCATCCCATTTCATTGGCCATAATCGCCAGTTCCCCCAGAGTCATTCCATGACGGATTGGAACCAAATGGTATCCCTCGAATGATTGAAATTGAGGACGGACTACTGGCCCGTCTAATCGATCCCCTCTCAAAGGATTTGGACGATCTAATACCATCACTGGCATATTCCATTCACTGGCTACTTCTAATATTTTCGTCATGGTGGCCACATAGGTTGAATAGCGAACACCCGTATCTTGAATATCAATTAGAATTAAATCCAACCCGCGCATGGACCATTCCGGCGGTTTCACATTCCGTCCAAATACTTCAACAATCCGTGCGTTGTATATGGGGTCATATTTCTGATTCCCCTGCATTTTAAATCGTTCATTTTGGTTTGCGAATAGACCATATTGGGGAAGGAAAATAATTTTCACATCAATCTTGGGGTGTACTTTTAATAGATCAAGGAGATGTGTTCCCTGGCGATTCACCGCTGTTTGATTGGTAAATACGCCAATGGTTTTCCCGTAGAGTGGTTTGAAATCCATTTGTTCTAAAACATCCAGGCCATAAAAGATAGAAGGATGAAATGATAAATCAGGAACAGGCATGACAACGCTATGATTAAATTGCTGTCCTGCAAGCAATGAAAGCCATAAAAAAGCTTTTATTAGTTGTGGACTGATATAGTTTTCTCGGATCATTGCCTGGGAAATCTAATACGATTTATGTGAATTAATCTTGATAGATTCGTTGCGTTCTGCCACCAATTCCTGTAGCAATTACATAGGGAGTTGAATCAATGGTTTCGGCTATTTCTTCCATTCGGATACTTCCCCCGTCTCCATCGCCCATGATAAGCACCTCTTCACCAACATTGGGTTCAACTCCTTTAAAATCAACCATAAACTGATCCATACAAATACGTCCGGCGATGTTATATTTATTTCCGTCAAACATAATATGCCCATTCTGGTACCATGGGCGGGGAATGCCATCAGCAAAACCACATTGAATGACGCCAATATTTGATTCAGATTTTGTGGTAAATACGCCGCCATAACTCACCGGTGTTCCCGCAGGTACATTCCGAACATTAACGATGGGGGCTCTAAATTCCATGACGGGCTTGAGGGGAATATCCATAGGGACCTCCAGAGAAGGAAATGCACCGTAAAGCATCATCCCAATCCGAACCATGTTAAATATACTTTGATCTAAATTTATTGCAGCACCACTATTTGAAAAATGAATATATTTAAATGTAAACCCAATTTTATTTGCCGTTTCCAAAACCAATTTAAACTTCAATTCCTGTTCCCGGGCGAAAGATAAATCCCCTTCATCGGCGGTGGAATAATGTGAATAAATTCCTTCGCATGGAATTTCAGGATGGGCTATTAATTGGGTAATTATTTTTTCTGTATCATCAACATCAATCCCCAATCGTGTCATTCCTGTATCCACTTTTAGATGTACTTTTGGGCAAACACCCTTTCCTTTGAAAAAATGAGTTAAGGTGGATATATCTAACTCATTACATAAATTTAAAGTTAACTGATGATCAACAGCTTCCTGAAGTCTGGAATCATCTATTCGGCTAAAAACCAGCACATTTGACTCAACACCTGCCTGGCGAAGTTCAATTCCTTCATCCATAGTAAAAACGGCAAAAAACTCACATCCTTGTGTTTCCAACGCTTTGGCCGAGGCAACGCCGCCGTGACCATATCCGTTCGCCTTCACCACTGCCATGATTGGTTTATTATTAACCTGTTTTCTGATCAAATCAAGGTTCGATTTTAGTCGATCAAGATGAATGATTGCTTTTGGACCCACCATGATTAATACTCAAATTTTGTCAGAAGAAT
>CATMGX010000046.1:0-11373 GCA_950067765.1 uncultured Fidelibacterota bacterium | reverse complement strand
AATTGGCACATCAAATATGGGAAATGCAATTTGAGGCGCCAAACATTGCCCGTGAATATATGGGGTCAGGTCAGTTTATTAATATTTTGACTGTGGATGACTGGAATCATCCTTTACGACGTCCAATGAGTATTGCATCTTCTGAAGACGGCTGCGTTTCAATCATTTACAAAATTTTTGGAAATATGACCCAGGAATTAACCCAAAAGAAATCCGGAGAAACATTAGAATTATTGGGACCATTAGGGAATATATTTTCCAAATGGAATAATGGTTCATATCCGATTTTAATTGGAGGCGGTGTTGGTTTGGCACCTATTTTAAATTTGAAACAGGCGTGCGATAATAATAAAATTGTATATACAATGATTATAGGCGCAAGATCCGGAAATGAACATTTCATTAAACATGACCCTGGAAAAAATATTTATCTCACTACCGATGATGGTTCCATGGGTGAAGAAGGGACAGTGATGGTGCCGTTGGAACGATTAGTGAAAATCAATAAAAATGCATTTATATTTGCCTGTGGACCTGAGCCCATGTTACGTGCTGTAAAGGAATTTGCAGTCAATAATGATATTCAAGCACAGTTATCGGTTGAGAGTTATATGGGTTGCGGTATTGGGTTTTGTCAGGGGTGTGTGATTCGACGGAAAATTTCTAAAATTCAAAGCCATAGCTATCATGAGAAATATTCATTAGTATGTATGGATGGACCCGTCTATAATGCAACGGAAATCAACTTTGGCTAACCTGACCATACACATCGGTAATACATCATTCGAAAATCCAATCTGGGTGGCTTCAGGTACATTTGGCTATGGGACGGAAGCGCCGGAATTGGTAGATGTGAACCAATTGGGTGCGATTGTCACAAAATCAATTACCCGACAGCCGCGTGAAGGTAACCCGCCTCCTAGAATTGTTGAAACGGCGTCGGGCATGATTAATTCAATTGGACTTGCCAACATTGGTGTTGAAAAATATATAAAGGATTTACTGCAGATTTATGAAGGACTTTCCACTAAAATCATTATGAATATCGCAGGGACAGATATTAGGGAATATGTAGAAATAATGGAAATGGTGGAATCTGTATCATCTGTTATAGCGGGGTATGAAATAAATATTTCCTGTCCAAATGTAAAAAAAGGTGGAATGGAGTTCGGTGTTGATTGCGAAATGACAGCTAAATTGACCGAAACATTACGAGGGATCACCGAAAGACTGTTAATAATGAAGCTAAGTCCAAATGTATCAGATATTGTCTCGATTGGGATGAGCGCAGAAAATGCTGGTGCAGACGCCGTTTCAGCGATAAATACCGTGGTTGGGATGAGTATTAATGCTAAAACGGGTATGAGTGATATTTTTACCACTTACGGCGGTTTATCAGGGCCAGCCATCAAACCGATAGGGCTGGCTGCTGTTCACAAACTGTATCAACAATTATCTATCCCCATTATTGGAATTGGAGGGATAGTCTCCGGGGAGGATGCGGTAGAATATATGTTAGCCGGTGCCACGGCAGTTCAAGTGGGTACAGCCAATTACAGGGATCCCGGTATTTCAGAAAATATTATTGATTCTCTGAAAAATATTTTAAATGAATCCAACCGAAACGAAGCGGCAGATTTAATTGGGTCGGTTCAAACCCATTTATAGTTCATGATAAAAATAATAGTTTTAATCATTTATTTTACCTTGATAAGCGGATGCGCCAATTCTCCCCGGTATCGCACAGGGCCTGTTACACCTCGAAAGACTAAGCAAAAACCACCGTCCTTGAAAACAGTATCAAAGGAAAATTATAGGAGAGTAATAACGGGAGTCAGTTCATTTTACGCAGAAGACTTCCATGGGAAATTGACCGCGAATGGAGAGATTTATGATATGTATGGCCTTACGGCAGCCCATAAAACTCTTCCTTTGAATACCATTGTCCGTGTGACGAACTTAGATAACAATAAATCTCTTATTTTACGGATTAATGATCGGGGGCCCTATGTGAAAGGTCGCATATTAGATTGTTCTTATGGTGCTGCGAAAAAGTTGGGATTTATTAATAATGGAACGACAAAGGTCAAAATTGAGGTGATCGAACTCGGTGATAATAAATATATGAAACATCGAGACTGATCTGACTTTTTATGCTTGCGAGTATAAAACTATCTATATTGAAATAATTGGAAAAAAATAATGTCAAAATACATAATCACAGTCAATCCCCATGGAGGTACAAAAAAAGGGTTAGCCATTCTTGAAAAGGTGTTGCCAGTTTTTGAATCAACCAATGATACCGTAAAGATAATAGAAACTGAATATGCGGGACATGCACGGGATTTAGCCCGGGAATTGGATTATGATAGTTATGATGGGTTTTGCTGTATTGGAGGAGACGGCACCATGCACGAGGTAATTAATGGAATGATGACCCGTACAGATGCCCGGAAGTTACCCATCGGATTGATTACAGGGGGAACGGGGAATTCATTTATGCATGATATGGATTGTCTGGATCCGGTGAAGGCTGCAAAGCGAATTGTTACTGGCCGCCGAAGATTAATTGATATTTTTCGATGTGAAGCTGATGGGATAATATATTATGGTTTCAATATTGTAGGATGGGGAATTCCCACCGACGCAAATAACCTGGCAGAAAAATTACGATGGATGGGAGGACAACGTTATAATGTAGCGGCGATCATTGAAGTCATCCGTCATCGAATGCGATTTGCCCGAATTGAAATTGATGGAAATATTATAGGGGCTGATTTTGGCTTTGTAATTGGGTGTAACACAATACATACGGGAAAAGGGATGCGGATGGCTCCATTGGCGCGGTTGGATGACGGATTAATTGACCTCCTTATCGTACGGAAAGTAGGCCGGATGAAATTATTACGCTTATTCCCGAAAATATTTAGCGGGAAGCACATTGGTGATCCGGCAGTAGATTACCGCCAAGTGCGTGAATTTTCTATCAAACCGGAAGATCGTAATACATTAAATATTGATGGTGAAATGCTTGGAAGTACACCCATTAGGGTAACAATGATGCCAAAAGAAATAGAAGTATTAGTTTGAACATGAAAAGTACTTTCTGGACACGCCTTCCCGTCACTATCATCGGGATTCCTTTAATTACTTACCTGTTGATCACAGGCGGTATTATTTTTGCAGGTTTTGTCAGTTTGGTTATATTCCTTTGCCTTTACGAATTTTATGGATTTAAACAAAAAATAGGCGTCCGGCCAAATATCGTAATTGGTATGCTCATGGCCTTGACGATTTGCTTTTTTTATATTGAATTTCCACTTCCGCATCTCACCAATACGATTGCAGGGATTACCATGTTGGTTGTTCTGGCATTGTTGATGGAAATGTTTAGTGGAAAATCTCACCCTCTTGAAAATATAACCACAACTTTTGCCGGCGTCACATACATCGCTGGGCTCCTGGGAACCATGATTGCCTTAAGAAATTGGGATTCACTGAACGGTGCTCGGTTTACAATGGCCATGATATTCACCGTATGGATATGTGATTCTTGTGCCTATATATTTGGAATCCTTTGGGGAAAGAAAAAGTTAATTGAGCGCATTAGTCCTAAAAAAACGATCGTTGGATTTGTTGGCGGGGTCGTCGGATCATTTACTTCATTTTATTTAATGAATTTGTATGGGTTTATTCAGTATGAATTGAATTTACCCAGTATATTGATTCTCACCTTTATCGTGGGTGTGTGCGGTCAGTTGGGTGATTTTGTTGAATCCATGTTCAAACGGGATGCAGGCGTAAAGGATTCGGGAAAATTATTATTAGGACACGGTGGCGTTTTGGATCGATTTGACTCCTTAATCTTTACAAGCCCACTTATTTTTATATTTGTTTCATATTTATAAATTATTTGGTGAACAATACTTCCAAATCAGAATATGAAAATGTACATTTGCAGGCTACTTTTCAGCAATTAATTATCAAAACATCCTGGTCGGTTTATAGTATCAATTAATTCATCAGGTTACGCACTTAAAGAAAAATTATAAATGAATTCGATATTAAAAGAGTTGGGGATAAATAATGTGAATTATGGTGCCTGTTCTGGTACCAAAAAATGGTCTTCATCTCAAGATGGCGGCCTTCTGGAATCTATTAATCCTTCCACTGGCGAAGTGATTGCAAGTGTGTATCAAGCCACAGAAAATGATTATGAACAAATTGTCAAGGAATCGGTGGCAGCTTTTAATGAATTTCGAAAAGTACCGGCACCCATTAGAGGACAACTTGTGCGCAAAATGGGAGATGCCCTTCGGGAAAAGAAGGATGCGTTGGGTAGCTTGGTTGCCATGGAGATGGGTAAAATTAAAACGGAAGGTGATGGTGAAGTTCAGGAAATGATTGATATGGCAGATTTTGCTGTGGGCCAATCTCGCATGCTGTATGGTAAAACAATGCATTCAGAACGGCCGGATCATCGTATGTATGAGCAGTGGCATCCCTTAGGTGCAATTGGCGTTATTTCTGCATTTAATTTTCCCGTAGCCGTTTGGGCATGGAATGCATTTATTGCAGCGATTTGCGGGGACACGACGATTTGGAAACCGTCTTCAACCGCGCCATTATGTGCCATTGCTGTGCAAAATATTTGCAATACGGTCATGGAGAAAAATGGGTATTCTGGAATTTTTTCAACCATGATCGGCCGCGGATCAATCGTAGGCGAAAAAATGTTACATGATGGTCGTTTACCTCTGATTTCCTTCACGGGTTCGACCGCCATGGGCCGACATGTGAGTTCGATCGTTTCCACCCGTTTTGGGAAAACCATATTAGAATTAGGGGGAAATAATGCGATCATCATTGATGAAACAGCAAATTTAGGTTTGGCTATTCCTGCTGTGGCTTTTGGCGCAGTCGGTACAACAGGTCAGCGATGTACTTCCACAAGGCGAGTTCTTATTCAGAAAAATATTCAAGACGATTTTATAAACCAATTGCTCAACGCCTATAAACAAGTGAGAATCGGTGATCCTCTTGATGATGGTACGTTGATGGGTCCATTGGTTAATGGAAAGGCTGTCACTGATTATATGAATGCTATTGAAGCAGTAAAGGATGCCGGGGGAGAAGTATTGTGCGGTGGTACCCAATTAGAGGGAAAAGGGCATTATGTGACGCCAGCAATTGTAAAAGCAAAAAATGATTGGGAAATCGTTCAAAAAGAAACATTTGCTCCCATACTGTATGTCATTCCATTTAATACCATCGAAGAAGCAGTGGAATTGCATAATGATGTTCCTCAAGGACTTTCTTCATCTATGTTTACCTCTAATGTGAGTCATGCGGAATATTTCTTATCTCATCGAGGTAGTGATTGTGGAATCGCCAATATTAATATCGGCACATCCGGTGCAGAAATTGGTGGTGCATTTGGTGGAGAAAAAGAAACGGGCGGTGGACGGGAATCCGGTTCCGATGCGTGGAAACAATATATGAGAAGACAGACTAATACTTTGAACTGGAGTTCAGAGCTTCCATTGGCTCAAGGGGTAAGTTTTGATTTAAGTGAATAGTTTATCAGCAATAATAACAATGAATAGAGATTAATTAATGCCAAATATTTCAGCAATAAATGTAAAAGAAAATATCGGTCAATACATGTTAGCCGATGGAATGGATTATGTCATTGACTTGAATAAAAGTCACGGATCATGGTTAGCAGATGGCCGCGATGGAAAGGAATACTTGGATCTATTTTCCATGGTCGCATCCATGTCGGTTGGATATAATCACCCTTATCTCATTAAGAATAAAGATCGGCTTATGAATGCAGCCATGAATAAACCAACCAATTCAGATATTTATTCATCAGAAATGGCCGAATTTGTGGATACCATGGGACGGTTAGCGCAACCAGATTATTTACCATATGCATTTTATATTGAAGGGGGAGGGTTGGCTGTAGAAAATGCACTCAAAGCGGCATTTGACTGGAAAGTGCGTAAAAATTTAGCAAATGGTAAAAGCGAAGGCGGATCGAAAATTCTTCATTTTAAAGAATGTTTTCATGGCAGAACAGGGTACACCCTTAGTCTCACTGATTCTCCTGATAAACGTAAAACAGAATATTTCCCGAAGTTTGATTGGCCGCGGATTCACAATCCAAAATTATCATTTCCTTTGACTGATACAGTCATAAACGATGTTAAAAGGGAAGAGACGAAGGCAATCGAGGAAATAAAATCGGCGATAAAACAATTTCCTGATGAAATTGCAGGATTGATTATTGAACCCATTCAAGGGGAGGGTGGAGATAATCATTTTCGTGAATCCTTTTTCAGACAACTAAGAAAATTGGCAGATGAACATGAATTTTTACTCATTTATGATGAAGTCCAAACGGGGGTTGGCCTTACAGGAAAAATGTGGGCTCACCAGCATTATGGTAAAGATTGTCGCCCAGATATCATCAGTTTTGGTAAAAAGACCCAGGTATGCGGTATGTTTGCTGGTCCCAGGCTGGATGAGGTAGACGGACATGTTTTTAAAGAATCCAGCAGGATTAATTCAACATGGGGAGGTAACCTGGTTGATATGGTTCGATTTACCTTGTATTTGGAAATTATTGAACAGGAAAATCTCATCGATCAGGTGATGGAAAATGGTGCCTATTTAAGACAGAGATTAGAATCACTCCAGGCCAATCATAATGCCATTGTATCCAATGCACGTAACCGCGGGTTGTTTGGTGCCTTTGATTTGCCAAGCACTAATGAAAGAGATAAAATGCTTGGTTTAATTGCCGAAGAAGGTGCACTGATGCTCGGATGTGGATATACATCAATAAGGTTTCGTCCACATCTAAATATTTCTAAATCAGAAATAGATCAGGGACTTGCTATGATTAATCGTGCATTGTCTCGATAATTAGACTTATGCCAGAAATTGGTATTCTATACATCGTCTCAACCCCCATTGGTAACTTAGAGGATATCACCCTTCGAGCGTTGCGTATTTTAAAAGAAGTATCTCTCATTGCTGCAGAGGATACAAGACTAACGAGAAAATTACTGACCCATTATGATATTTCAACGCCAACAGTCAGCTATTATGAACATAATAGGTTTACAAGAATTCCAAAGATAATTGATCATTTAAATACAGGAAAAGACGTAGCTGTCGTTACGGATGCAGGTACCCCTGGAATTAGCGATCCCGCATACAAATTAATCCGGGCTGCTATTGAATCCGGAAACAGGATAGAAGCCATCCCAGGTCCCTCCGCCTCTATCACTGCACTTACCGCTTCAGGATTGCCTACAGATCGTTTTATATTTGAAGGCTTCTTACCCCATAAAAAAGGCAGAAAAGCTAAATTGACCCGATTAAGCGCCATTGAGGCTACGGTTATATTTTATGAAAGCCCAAAACGCATTGTTCGGACTTTGAAAGATATTTTGGAATTTATGGGTGACCGTCCGGCAGTAATTGGACGAGAATTGACGAAGTTGCATGAAGAAATGATTCGAGGAAATGTATCAAAATTACTATCCCATTTTACACAAAAAACACCCCGAGGTGAATTTGTCATTATGATTGGAAAGGATGACCCCAATGTCTATTTCTAAAGGGATATTTATTTCTTTTGAAGGAATTGATGGTTGTGGAAAAAGTACCCAAGCCAAATTACTTATGGATGCCATGAACCAATCTGGACAAAAAACAATATTGGTCAGAGAACCTGGGGGCACGACCATTTCTGAAGAAATTCGCGATATATTGCTCCATCGCCATTTAGAAAATATTTGTGACCGAACGGAAGCACTGCTTATGACCGGGAGTCGTGCTCAATTGACGTATGAGGTCATCCAGCCCAATTTAACTGCTGGCGTAAATGTCATTGCCGACAGATTTACCGACTCCACTTTAGCTTATCAGGGTGGAGGGCGAAATATTGATTTGGGTTGGCTGATTAAACTCAATCAATTCGCAACGTATAAATTGGAACCTCATGTCACATTTTTCGTTGATATTTTACCGGAAGAAGCATCCCGGAGAAAAAACCAGGAAAGAGATCGGATTGAACGATCGGGAATTGATTTGCAAACGAAGGTTCGGAATGCCTACCTTGAATTGGGCAATCAATTCCATGAAAGGATTGTTTTGATCGACGGCCATGATACGATTGATAATATCCATAGAACAATTTTAGCAGAATTAGGAAGGAGACATTTGTTCGAATGAAAAAATATTTTTTGAGGCTTATCCTCCCAATTGCCATTGTCACTGGTGCAATTTCGCTGGCAGTGACTCAATCCAGCCTATATCGACAAATCGGCGAATCACAACGACTTTTTAATCAAGTATATAATCAAATATTTTCTACTTATGTGGATGAATTAGATCCGGAAGCATTCACAAAAGCGAGTATCCAGAGCATTACCCAAAATTTAGACCCTTATACTGTATTCATGGTGGAAGATGAACAACATCAGATAAATGTCTTAAGCAAGGGGAAGTATGGCGGTGTGGGTATCCAATTGGGGTATCGCAATAAAACCATGTCAGTTGTAGCGCCAATGGATGGCGGTCCGGCCAAAAAAGCCGGCATTATAAGTGGTGATGTTATTCTTAAAGTGAATGATGAAGATGTAAAAAAAATGACATTTAATGAAGCCGCGTCTAACATTCGCGGTAAAAAAGGAACTGAAGTCAAACTCACTATAAAACGTTATAGCGAAGACGAACCTATTGTATTCAATTTGGTTCGATCGACAATTAAAGTGAAAGAGATTACATATTCTGGAATGCTTTCCCCCTCGACCGGTTATGTTCGATTAAATCGTTTTTCAAGGAATACCCCAAATGAAATGCGTAAAGCTTTTCAACAACTATTAAATCAGAATTCAAAAGAAATCATCATTGACTTAAGAGATAATCCGGGCGGTTTGCTTTCTTCTGCAGTGGCCATTTTGGATATGATCATTCAAAAGGATAGCCCTTTGGTCTCGACAAAGGGACGGACCAAAGATTCAAACCGATCTTTTTATTCCAGGAGAAAACCCCTCATACCGGATGACGTAAAAATTGCTGTTCTGATCAACCAAGGTAGTGCGTCTGCCAGTGAAATTGTGGCGGGTGCCATTCAGGATTTGGATCGAGGAATCATTCTGGGGCAGAAATCCTATGGAAAAGGACTGGTTCAATCCCAATATGAAATTGATGATAAAAGAAGCATTAAAGTGACTACCGCCCGGTATTATATACCCAGTGGACGGTTTATCCAGAAACGTGATTATATTGATGATAAATATATCCTGAATAAAACTGAAGAAGATTCTGTTTTTACAACAATGAACGGTCGGAATGTTTTGGGCAACGGCGGTATAACACCTGATTCGACCATTACACCTGAACGCATGGCAGCACTTTCCAGCCAATATTGGCGGCGGGGTTATTTTTATTCCTTTGCTCAGCAGAACAAACATCGGTACCAAACGTTCTCTGAAGTATTAGATGACCTTACTATTATTGACAAATTCAATGAATTTATCAAAGAACAGGAAGATGATATTCAACTTCCGGGAGAAAAAGAATTGGGACAGGTTAAAGAGAAAATTGCTGCATTGGACAGCATGAATGCAGAAGTGAATCAGGCGTTAGAAACTTTATCTCAGTTTTACGCAAACCAGGAAGAAAAAAGTATTGCATCAGAGTCGGAAGATATTCGACAGGTAATTATTTTAGAATTTGCAGGATTGATGAACGGACCAGAGGGTAGGGTCAAACAAGCATTAAAGGATGATAAAATTGTGAAAGTAGCACTCGATATTTTATCGGATAAACTGGTGTATGAAACTTCATTAATACCATTTGAAATCACTGAAAATTAATTTGTATTTATGCTTTCCATTCTATTTAAGAAAAATAGTAAATTTCCGGGCTTTATTGGGGGCGATTAGCTCAGTTGGTTAGAGCGCTTGCTCGACACGCAAGAGGTCGGAGGTTCGAATCCCTCATCGCCCACGGTTAATACGTCAGCAATTTCTGTCAGATCAGGAAACATGCTGACAGAAGAAAAGACCGTTTTCATCAGTCTTGAAAAAATCTTATTCTTCGCCCAGTCAAAACATACATAATGATACGATTATTATATCTAAAACCTTCCAAAGTGGAGCTGATTTCGTCTATGGCGACATACAGCCATTTTATATTTTAAATTGATTCTTACATTTATTCTATGAGCGAAATCACAATTACTTTACCAGATAAATCGACTCGGTCATATGCTGCGGGAATTACACCGTTAGAGATAGCCGAGAGTATTGGACCTCGATTAGCCCAAGATACAGTTGCTGCATCTATCAATGGTGCATTGTCCGACGCTAATGTTTCTATTACGTCTGATGCAAGTGTAAGTTTATATACAGGCAGTTCAGATGAGGGGCACGAAGTTCTCCTTCATAGTACTGCACATTTAATGGCACAGGCAGTAAAATCATTATGGCCAAAATCTCAGGTGACCATTGGCCCAGCCATCGAAAATAGATTTTATTATGATTTTGACATTGATGGCACCTTCTCCCCGGAAGATCTTGAAAAGATTGAGAATAAAATGCGGGAACTTTCGAAAGCAAACCTCCCAGTCTCCAGACAAAAATTATCGCGAAATGAAGCCATTAAATTATTTAAAGGGATGGGTGAAGATTATAAAGTTGAAATTATAGAACAGATTGATTCAGCTGATAATATTTCCGCCTATAGTCAAGGCGATTTTATTGACCTTTGCAGGGGGCCCCACGTGCCATCCACGGGTAAAATAAAACATTTTAAATTGCTGAGTAGTTCCGGTGCATATTGGCGAGGTGATGAAAAAAATAAAATGCTTCAGCGGATTTATGGTACGGTTTTTTCCACCAAAAAAGAACTCAAAGAATATTTGATTTTTCTCGAAGAAGCAAAAAAAAGAGATCATCGCAAACTGGGAAAAGAGTTGGAAATTTATACATTCGATGATGAAGTAGGTCCCGGTTTACCGTTATGGCTTCCCAATGGGGGAATCATTATTGATGAACTTGAAGCGCTGGCTAAAGAAGTAGAGACGCGCCATGGTTATCAACGGGTGCGTACGCCTCATTTAGCCAAAGGTGATTTATACAAAAAATCCGGCCATCTGGATTTATATAAAGATGCAATGTTTCCGGCCATGGATGTGGATGGAATTGAATATTACGTTAAACCAATGAATTGTCCTCACCACCACAAAATTTATGATGCATCGCCAAAAAGTTATCGGGATTTACCTTTCCGAATTTCAGAATATGGTACGTGTTATCGATATGAAAAATCTGGGCAGCTATTTGGTCT
>CATMGX010000045.1:0-11829 GCA_950067765.1 uncultured Fidelibacterota bacterium | reverse complement strand
ACGTAGTTTTGTGAAGATTATGAAATCGTAATTATTTTTTCAGTGGATCGGGTAAATACACCGATTTGCTGAACGGGGAGGCCTGTAGATTGCGCACATTGATTTGCAAAATCTTCGGCTTGGGATTGGGGGAGTGCCACCAACAATCCTCCAGATGTTTGGGCATCGGCAGTCATCAGCTTTTGTGCGTCAGTGAAGGTCTTGGGAAAAGAGACAAATGTGGACACGTATTCAAGATTTTGATTGCTTCCACCCGGGATAATTCCATCATTGGCTAATTTAAAAACACCTTCCAAAAATTCAAGTTGATCAAAATTAATTTCAGCAGAAACACCGCTGGATTTGCACATTTCTGATAGATGCCCTAGTAAGCCAAAGCCACTCACATCTGTGGCTGCATGCACATCAAAATGATGCATCAATTTTGAAGCAGCTTCATTCAGGGTTTCCATACATTTCACGGCGTTATTAATCAAATTATCAGAAACTAAATCCCGCTTGATGGCCGTAGAAATAATGCCAGTCCCCAAAGGTTTTGTCAATACTAATGCATCTCCTGCCTTGGCGCCGCTATTTTTAATTAATTTATTTTCCGTGATTTCTCCCGTAACCACCAATCCATATTTTGGTTCTTTATCATCAATAGAATGACCGCCTACAATTGGGATCCCCGCTTCTTTGGCTTTATCGGACCCACCGCGAAGTATTTCTGTCAAGATTTCCCTTGGCAATTCTTTGATTGGGAATCCTACGATATTGAGTGCAAACCTTGGAATCGCTCCCATGGCATAAATGTCTGACAAGGAATTAGCGGCAGCGATTTGGCCAAATTGGTAGGGATCATTGACAATCGGGGTGAAAAAATCGACTGTTTGTACGACCAGTGTACCATCTTCAAGGCGCACCACTGCGGCATCATCGGATTCATTAAATCCAACAATTACATTTTCATTGGTGACTGTTTCAAGATTACCCAGTACCTGGGCAAGGTCCTCAGGACCGATTTTACAGGCTCAACCGGAACCGTGAGAATATTCAGTCAGCTTAATCTCATTATGCTTTATCATGGGTAGAATTTAGGTCAAGAAAGTGAGGTGGTTAAAGTGCTTCTAAAGTTTATGGCAAATTTTGTTCACAATTCATTGTTTTGAGTTAAAACAGGTCTGTAAATTCAAGCTTGGCAACCAGCCATACAATATGTTATTCATAGATTTAAATACAACTAAATCCACCGCGCTGGTACGATATAGATACGAGCTTAAATTACATTATTAACAAGAATATCAAGCAAAATTCATGAGTATATCCACACAAAAGGTAGATGAAGTTGTTATTCGGTTTGCCGGAGATTCCGGTGATGGAATGCAGCTTACGGGCGGCCGTTTTACGGAAACCACCGCCATTGTGGGTAATGATTTAAGTACGCTTCCTGACTTTCCGGCGGAAATTCGTGCGCCTGCCGGATCTCTCGCTGGTGTGAGTGCATTCCAAATCAAGTTCAGTTCGAAGGATATTCACACGCCGGGAGATAGACCGGATGTATTGGTGGCAATGAATCCTGCTGCGTTGAAAGTACATCAAAAAGAGGTTAGGCCGGGTGGTATCATCATCAGTAATGCCAATGCATTCACACCCAGAAACCTTAAATTGGCAGGGTACGATACGAACCCTCTGGAAGATAAAACTCTTGACGACTATTTTACCCTTTATTCAATTGAAATGGGGAAAATGGTTACCCTAGCATGTGAAGATATGGAACTTCCCCCTAGAACGGTGGAACGTACAAAAAATTTCTTTGCTTTGGGGCTTCTCTTCTGGATTTATGACCGTCCGATCCAATCCACAAAAGACTGGTTAGCCGTTAAATTTGCCAAACGCCCTGAATTGGTAGAGGCAAACATTCGGGCCATGGATGCAGGATATAATTATGGTGAAACAACTGAAATTTTTACCACCCGTTATACGGTCGATAAGGCCAACTTGCCTGCGGGAACTTATCGAAATGTAGTTGGGAATTATGCCCTCTCATTGGGGTTAGCAGCCGCGGCTGAAAAATCTGGACTGGGGCTATTTTATGGTGGCTATCCCATCACACCAGCCAGTGATATTCTGCATACACTTGCTGCATGGAAACATTTAGGAATTAAAACGTTCCAAGCCGAGGACGAAATAGCTGGGATTGGATCGGTTATTGGCGCCGCATTTGTCGGGAATCTTGGTATTACGGCAACATCAGGCCCGGGGATTGCGCTAAAATCCGAAGCATTAGGATTGGCAATCATTGCTGAATTGCCCTTGGTGGTTATTAATGTTCAGCGCGGAGGTCCCAGTACGGGTTTACCCACAAAAACAGAACAGTCTGATTTACTCCAGGCCATGTATGGCCGAAATGGGGAAGCACCCATGCCTGTGATTGCATCTGCCACACCGGGAGATTGTTTTTTTGTGGCCTATGAAGCATGCCGTATCGCCGTGAAATATATGACACCGGTCATATTATTGACCGATGGTTATTTGGCCAATGGATCGGAACCCTGGCAAGTGCCACAATTGGATGATTTAAAAGATTTTGATGTGACATTTGCCGATGAATCAAATTTAATTGATGGCCAGTTCATGCCATACACTCGTGATAAAAAAACCTTGGCGCGCCCATGGGCAATCCCCGGGACAGAAGGACTGGAACATCGGATTGGCGGCATTGAAAAAGAAGATTTAACCGGGAATGTAAGTTACGATCCCGATAACCACCACTATATGGTAGCGACACGGGCCAAGAAAATAGAAGCCATTGCCAACGAATTTGATCCATTAGAGATATTTGGCAATGCCAGCGGTGATTTATTAATTCTCAGCTGGGGTGGTACAAAAGGATCGTGTCGTTCTGCGGTAGAGAAACTTCAGGCGGATGGACAAAAAGTAAGTCATGTACACTTAAGATGGGTAAATCCTTTTCCGAATGATTTAGGTGAAATTCTAATCAAATTCAAAAACGTTCTTATCCCAGAGATTAACTATGGTCAATTGATTAAAATAATTCGTTCGGAATTTCTGATTGATGCGAAGGGATTAAATCAGGTGCGTGGGAAACCAATAAGTTCTTCGGACATTCAGAAAACTGCAAAAGATTTAATAGGATAAAATTATGTCAGACACAAAAGTAAAAACCTACACCCGGGCAGATTTTTCTTCAGATCAGTCGGTGCGTTGGTGTCCCGGTTGCGGTGATTATGCCATCCTGGCCCAAGCACAAAAAGTTTTTCCGGACTTGGGTGTTTCAAAAGAAAATTTTGTTTTTATTTCCGGGATTGGCTGCTCCAGCCGTTTCCCTTATTACATGAATACCTTTGGATTCCATACGATTCATGGCCGAGCTCCTGCAATTGCTTCCGGTGTAAAATTATCAAACCCGGACCTTTCCGTTTGGGTGGTGACCGGGGACGGAGATGCCCTTTCAATCGGTGGAAACCATACCATTCATCTCCTGCGGAGGAATTTAGATATAAATGTAATGTTGTTTAACAATCGGATTTATGGGTTAACAAAAGGCCAATATTCACCCACATCCGAAATAGGGAAAGTAACAAAATCAAGTCCATTTGGCTCTCTGGATCGTCCCTTTAATCCTCTGACTTTGGCTTTGGGTGCCGGTGCAACTTATGTGGCGCGAACCATCGATAGAGAGACCAAACATATGCAGGTAATGATTTCACGTTCTTATGGACATAAGGGGACCTCTTTTCTTGAAATTTATCAAAATTGTAATATTTTCAATGATGGTGCGTTCGGACCTATGACGGATAAAGAATCAAAAGCAGATTCAGTCTTGTGGCTTGAAAAT
This sequence comes from uncultured Fidelibacterota bacterium, assembly GCA_950067765.1. GTDB lineage: Bacteria > Fidelibacterota > Marinisomatia > Marinisomatales > TCS55 > TCS55. The sequence continues at coordinate 7,988 of CATMGX010000045.1, read as the reverse complement.
GGCCAACCCATGGTTTTTGGTAAAGAAAAAAATAGGGGAATTCGCCTAGATGGCAATACACCGATGATTGTAGAGATTGGCGACAAGTGGAGCCTTGATGATGTTTTGGTTCATAATGAATCTGATTATGTAATTGCATCTCTCCTGTCTAACCTCACTTACCAATCTGATTTCCCCGACCCTATTGGTGTCCTCTATGCCATTGATTCTCCCACTTATGAAGAATTGATGATGGAACAGATTAATAATGAAATAGGGAAGAAGGGTTCAACTTCTGTTCAGGATATCCTGAATGCAGGTGACACCTGGGTGGTGGAATAACGATAAATGATGGGATACCGTAAAGAAAAAGACAGTATGGGTGTTCTGGAAGTACCGGAGGATAAATACTACGGTGCCCAGACACAAAGGTCTCTCAATAATTTTAAAATTGGGGGAGAACGATTTCAGCGGGAACTCATTCATGCCTATGGTATACTGAAAAAAGCGGCGGCGACCGTGAATGAAAAAGCAGGGAAGTTAGATTCAAATCTGGCTACTGCCATTCGCGATGCGGCTGATGAAGTGATTGAAGGAAAGTTGGATGAACACTTTCCTTTGGTTGTGTGGCAAACGGGCTCTGGCACCCAATCTAACATGAATTTTAATGAAGTGATTGCCAATCGTGCCATTGAAATGATGGGCGGAAAATTGGGGAGTAAGGATCCGGTTCACCCCAATGATCATGTGAATATGGGCCAGTCCACCAATGATACATTTCCCACGGCCATCAACATTGCCGCTGTTGAAGCTTCTGTCAATCAATTGCTCCCGGAACTGACAAAATTAAGAGATAGCCTTTCACAAAAAGCAAAAGTATTTGAATCCATTATTAAGTTGGGGCGTACCCATCTACAGGATGCCACACCCTTAAGTTTGGGTCAGGAATTTTCTGGTTATGCATCGGCACTAACCCATGGTATCACCCGAATTGAGGGAGCCATGGACCATTGTTATGAATTGGCTATGGGCGGTACAGCTGTGGGAACGGGCATTAATTCATTTGAAGAATTTGGTTCCATGGTTGCGGATGAAATTTCTACCCTCACCGGTTTACCTTTTAAAACAGCGGTCAATAAATTTGAAGCTCTCGGCGGGCAGGATTGCATCGTTGAATTGTCCGGCGCCCTGAAAACGGTTGCGGGATCCTTATTTAAAATTGCCAATGATGTGAGATGGCTGGCCAGTGGTCCCCGCTCTGGGATTGGCGAAATTTTGATACCGGCCAATGAACCGGGATCTTCCATCATGCCCGGAAAGGTGAACCCCACCCAATGCGAAGCCATGACCATGGTGTGTACGCAGGTGATGGGAAATGATGTGACCATTTCGATCGCTGGCGCCAGTGGAAATTTTGAACTGAATGTTTACCGCCCGGTGATGGCGTATAATATCATTCAATCCATTCGACTGTTGGCGGATGCCTGCGATTCTTTTCGGGTCCATGCGGTGGATGGTATTGAAGCCAATGAAGAGCGGATTCATTCTAATTTATACAATTCACTCATGCTGGTGACGGCTTTAAATCCTCATATTGGATATGACAAAGCAGCAGAAGTGGCCAAAAAAGCATACAATGACAATTCTTCTCTGCGGGAAGCCATAATTGCGTTGGGCTATTTGAGTGGTGAAGATTTTGACCGGCTGGTTCAACCGGAAAAAATGATTAAACCGGAAAAACTTAAAGCCTGATTGATTGGAACCGAAGCCGGTTCCTTGAGTTAACTTTATCAAGTTCGTACCTTTTCTGATTCGGGCATTGACTTAAATTTTATGATGGCATTCAAACTTTCCATTTTAAACTGGACGAAATATTTAAAAAAGGCAACCATACTTGCCTTCATGGGAATGGTTGTTATTTTTGCCTATATTTTTTATTTATCACAGGACCTTCCTTCCTTAGACCAATTGGAAAATTATGAACCGGATCTGGTAACGCGCATTTACTCCGCCGATGGCAAAATTCTGAATGAATTATATCTGGAAAAACGTATTTTTATCAGTATTGACCAGATACCAAATAATATGAAAAATGCACTCATTGTATCGGAAGATCGTCGGTTTTATAACCATTGGGGCATTTCAATGCGGGATGTATTTCGAGCAGTGGTCATCAATCTAATCAGTTTGAGTTATGAACAGGGTTTCAGTTCTCTTACCCAGCAAGTGGCTCGCACCTTATATGATACGATTGGATTTAAGAAAACGATTGTTCGAAAAATAAAAGAAATCATCACTGCGATTCAAATTGAGCGGACATATACCAAAAGTGAAATATTGGAAATGTATCTGAACAATGTCCATTTTGGACATGGGACCTACGGTGTTCAGGCGGCGGCGAAACGCTATTTTGGTAAAAGTGCCTCTGCATTAACCCTGGGTGAATCTGCTATGATAGTAGGTATTCTCCCGGCCCCGGCCCGGTATTCTCCTGTACGTCATCCTGAGCGGGCCCATTATAAACGAAATGTGGTATTGCGGGTCATGCGGGATCAGGGATATATCACTAGTGATATTTATTCAGAAGCCCGGGCCATCGAATCAGAAAATGTGATTGAATTTCAGGCCAAGGGTACAGCACCCTATTTCACTGAGTATGTTCGCCGCATCATGGAAAAGGAAGATGATCATCTTGGCGTTAACATTTATCGGGATGGACTTAAAATTTATACCACATTAGATACGCGCCTACAAGATATTGCTGAAAAATCCTTAATGAAATCCATCAGAAACAATCAGGATAAACTAAACAAACGATTGTTCAATGATGAAGAGGAATTTTCGCAACTGGCATATCATGCCATTTATCCTATCGATACAGTGAAAATGATGATGGAAGGCGACTCCATTTTATACGAAGACCTTCGAAATAAATTATTGGTACAGGGTGCTTTTATTGCACTGGATCCCACTACTGGTGCCATTCTGGCCATGGTGGGGGGGCGGCCCGATTATCACGATCAATATAATCGTGCGGTTCAGGCGAAACGTCAACCTGGTTCTGTATTTAAGCCATTTGTTTATGCGACGGCCATTGATAATGGCTATCCTGTGACGAAGCAGCTATTAAATCAGCCTCTGGTGCTGCGCGTATTGAATGCAGAAGGAGAATGGGAAAAGTGGATGCCCCGGAATTATGATGGGACCACCAGTGGTTTAACCACTCTTAGAGATGGTATTAAAAAGTCTGTGAATTTGATTGCTATTCGCGTGGTGAAAGAGCTTGTTCCGGCTACAGAAGTGAAAGCAATGGCAGAGCGCATGGGTCTCACAACCAATATTCGACCTGTGGATGCTATTGCCCTGGGAACCTCTGAAGTTTATTTATTAGATGTGGTGAACGCCTATTCTGCATTTGCAAATAAAGGAGTTCTCAATCAGCCGTTTGGGATCAGTAAAGTTGAAGATCGATATGGAAATACGATTAAAGAATACCATCCCATTCGAGAAGAAGTGCTCCGGGAGGAGTCGGCTTATGTGATGACAACCATGCTTCAGACTGTCATGGATGCGGGGACGGGCGGCAGTGCCCGTTGGCGCCATAATTTTTATCATCCTGCGGGCGGTAAAACGGGCACAACCCAAAACTGGACCGATGCATGGTTTGTGGGATTTTCTAAACAATTGGCTGCCGGCGTCTGGGTTGGTGTGGATGACCCTCGAGTCAGTTTGGGTGAGGGCCAGGATGGCTCTCGTGTCGCCCTCCCTGCCTGGGCGCGATTTATGACAGCTGCTCATGATACCCTTGGGTTAAAACGGGAAAAATTTGAACGTCCTGATGGGGTAATTAATGTTGAAATATGTTCATTTACTAAAGATAAGCCGACCAATCTATGTCCTCTGGAAACAGAAATATTTATAAAGGGAACTGAACCATCCCAACTGTGTAAAGTTCACCGCAGGAATTAAACCGCGTCTAAAACCTCCTGGGCTTCCCGGCGTACGAGATAGGCAGGATCAACTTGCCGGTCTTCATCCAGGCCCATAACCTGTTTCACTTTTCCCATAATTTCCTTTGTCTGAATATCGTTCGTAAATCCATATCGAATTAGCTTTCCTAAGTTTCGGATCGCTTTGGATCGAATCACATCATTCCCATGGGAGAGTTTACTCACCAACGCATTAAACATGGATTCTCGAAATTCTGCGCTTACATCAAGGGGATTCATATTTTCGCAAATTTTCCCCAAAGCGCGGACAGCCGTATCTTCACATTCCTTTTGGGGACTGTTTACTTTTTCCAGAATCAACGGGAGGACCGCTACAATTTTGGGCGATTGTATTTTCCCAAGGGCATAAAGAGCAAAAGCAATCTTATCCGAACTATCGTTGGATGAGAGGACATCCATGAGGGGTTGAATGGCGTTTTCATCCATGAGGCCGCAGGCACGTCCAAAATTCAATTCCGCTTTAATATCGGAATCGATCACTTTTTCCAAGACAAGAGGGATAGCAGGTGCCCCCATTTTGGCTACGGTTTCCATTGCTTTTTCAATGACGGTATTCAAGTCGGGGCGATCAAATGCATCAATATAAAATAGGGATGTTACTGCATCAAACATGATAGGAAGATTATTACCTGAGATACCATTGGATACTTCTTTTCCAATTTCATCCAGACCTTCCATGATAACAGACGCATTAGCGGATGAGAGTTTTTTGAAGGAATTGTCCATGGCAACCTCCTATGAATTAAATAACAACGTGTGGGTCTTTTTTTCCGACCCAATCCTGGCAGAATCCAGCAGGTAATTTAGGGCAGAATTCAATTTATTTTCATTAGAATTGAAGCATCGAAACAATGGATCTCCTTTTTGGACCTTATCTCCAATTTTGGCCATGAATTCAATACCGGCTGTGGGATCCAAAATATCATCCTTTTGTCGTCTCCCACATCCCAGTTCCACAGCGGCCCAGCCAATATTCAGTGTATCCATGGATTCCACATATCCTGAGGATTTCGCCGATACAATTAATTCAAATTTCGGCTGATGCAATTGCTTTATTTGGGATAAATCACCGCCTTGAACCGATACCATTTCTTCAAATTTATCGTAGGCCTTTCCACTTTGAATCAGGTTCTCTTGCATGGTAACAGTTGCAGTCTCACCCCGAATTATTCCGGCTTGAACCAACAATTTACTTCCCAATTCAAATACAACATCCATAAGGTCTTTAGCACCGTCGCCTTTTAGGGCAGCAATGGATTCATCCATTTCACACCATAAACCAGCCGTTCGGCCCAATGGCTGATTCATACTGGAATACACCACATCTGTTTTCACATGGAAAGCTTCACCCACTTTTTGAAGCATTTGTCCAAGAGATCGAGCCTGATCGATTGTTTTCATAAAAGCACCATTCCCTGTTTTAATATCCAACACCAAACCTTGAATACCTTCTGCAATTTTTTTACTCATAATGGAGCCACAAATGAGGGGAATGGAATCAATGGTATCCGTTACATCCCTGAGGGCATACATTTTACGGTCCGCGGGGCAGATTGATTCGGTTTGTCCCATAATACAAATGCCATGGGTTTCCACATTGGCTTTGAATTGATCCAGCGTTAAACTGGTTTGAAATCCCGGGATGGTTTCCAATTTATCCGTGGTGCCGCCCGTATGTCCCAGACTTCGGCCAGTGAGCATGGGGATGGCCAATCCCGCCGCCGCCATGATGGGTCCTAAAACCATGGATACTTTATCTCCAACCCCACCGGTAGAATGTTTATCCGCCACATAAGCATCCATATTGGAGAATGCCAGTCGGTCACCAGAATTCAGCATTATGTCCGTTAGTATAATAGTTTCTTGGTCGGTCATGCCATGGGCGTGGACAGCCTTCAGAAATGGCGTCATTTCATCATCATGGATTTTTTCATCCACATAGGCATTAATAAATGATGCCATCTCAGTTTGGGGGATGGCTTCCCCGCTTATTTTACGCTGTACCAGTTGATTCGGATTCATCTTTTTTCTTTTTGAATCGTTTAAAAATATTCAAATTAATGCGCAGTGGCGGCTGCTCCCGGACCGTATGGAGGAGGAGGTATGCTGAAATAATAAATAATAAAACATTGGGAGACCAAATGCCCACCACCGGGGACAAAATATTGCGGTCTGCCAAATCTTCTCCCCCAATCATCAATATATAATAGACAAGAAAGAAGCCGAAGGAGAGACTGGTTGCAATGGTAAAACCGCCCTTTCGAAAAAGAACGCCCAGTGATGCGCCTGTCATAATGAATAAAATGCAGGCAACGGGGAGAGAGAATTTCTTGTGTAATTCCACCTCATATTTATTGGATGATTTCCCATAGCTGCGCAGCAGGTTATATTCATTGCGAAGCTGCCGTTCTGCGATGCTCACATCTTTTTCCATTCGATAGATCGCATCGGCGTTGTTGGCTGAATCGGTCGCGAAGGCATTTTTAAATTGAGTTAGTACCAATTTTGCTTCCTCAAAATTAGGTGGAATAATACTATCCATTTTGGTCCGGAGAAACGCCCGGCCCACTCGGCTTCTTACAATGTCAACCCGATTGCTGATATCTTTCCGTTTATTCAAAATCATTTGAATGGTCATTTCCCGATCGGAGCGGCTGGTGGTATCCCGGCGATTCAAAAAAAGATCATCTGCAGGAATCGTAATAATGTGTTTTTCAAATTCAATGCGGCGGTAATTACCATAATCTTTTAAATCCAGTTCATGAATTTCACCATTGAATAATGTGAGGAGAATGGCATCGTCGATAGTGGTGAGGTTGCCGGTTTTGGAATGAATGCTGGTTTGCGTTTCTCCGATACCTTTACTGAAAATGCGAACATCCTTTAATGTATTGTCTTCTTTGTCCCGAATGATCAAACTGTAATCTGGGAGGTCATCCATGAAATATCCCGGTTCAATATTCAGGTCGGGCCGTTTGCGGTAAATATCCCCGGAAAGCATTCGTGCTTTAAAGTTCATCTCCGGCATGATGAATGCATTAAAGAGAATTAAGGTTATTGCGATGGCAAATCCAAGTGCCAGGGCGGGCCGTACGATGGTGAGAAAACTGATCCCTGATGCCCGCATGGCTGTGATTTCATTATCCTCAGAAAATTGTCCGAAAGCCATGAGTGCGGCAATGAGCACCGCCATGGGGACCGCCAATGCGGTGATCCACCCCAGATTTAAAAACAGGTATTCAAAAATGGTCCCCAGATCGAGACCTTTACCCAAAAATCGGTCAATGGCCCTGAGGAGAAATTGGGTAAACAGGATGAATACAATAATCAGCAGGGAAAAGATAAAAGGCAAAAAGAGCTGCTTTAGGATGTATCTGGTGAGGAGGCGCATGTGAAAAATTACAATAATTCCTTCCTAAATCTATCATATTGAATGGAAAATGATGCGCCAGGTTCCTGTAAATTTCTTTTTCTTAAGTCAGGGTAATGCACCTAATTTCCCCGGCTTCAATTGAACAGTTTCAGTTGAATTTGAATGGTGGGTGTAGCTCAGCTGGTTAGAGCACCTGGTTGTGGCCCAGGAGGCCGTGGGTTCAAGTCCCATCACTCACCCAAAAACAAGTCATAAAGTACCAAGATAAAAATGATTTGTCAGTGGGTGGATTGAACAGCCCGGCTTGTCCGCCGAATGGCGGATTAGCACGCCTGCTTTTTGAAAGGTTTTTGTCTGAATATAATTTTCGGGGTGTAGCGTAGCCCGGTTAGCGCGCCTGCTTTGGGAGCAGGAGGTCGGAGGTTCGAATCCTCTCACCCCGACTCGTCAGAAACCACTTCTGACTGACATAAAGCCCTTCTTTATTGAGGGGCTTTTGTTTTATCAGATGTAGTCTACTGTTATCTTAAATATACAGAAACGGGAAACCAAATAGCGGGAAACCATGCCGGGAAACTCAACCAAAAAACTCAACCTAAAACACCCTTTGGGGGGTGGTACCCTTT
>CATMGX010000044.1:0-12423 GCA_950067765.1 uncultured Fidelibacterota bacterium | reverse complement strand
TTATTATAATTAGAAATTAAAAAAGCCCCGCGTAAGCAGGGCTTTTTAATCATCTTACATTCAGGATTGATTAGAATGGTAGGTCGTCCTCATCATCGCCATCGGCATTAACAGGCGCGGCCTGTCCTTGTTCGTTTTGATTCTGTCCTTGTTCGTTTTGATTCTGTCCTTGTTCGTTTTGATTATCAATTCTGCGCCCAAGCATGGTAAATATATCACAGATGACTTCTGTGGTATATCTTTTTACCCCATCCTTGTCTTCCCAATTACGGGTCTGGAGTTTTCCCTCCAGATAGCATAGTTGACCCTTTTTCAAGAGTTCACCAGACATTTCCGCAGATTTACCAAACATAACACAACGATGCCATTCAGTTTTATCCTGAAGTTCACCGTTGGCATCACGCCAGGTTTGATTGGTTGCCAGATTGAAGTTGGCCACGGCTGTGCCTGACGGCGTAAACCGTGTTTCCGGATCGCCACCCAGGTGTCCAACCAACACCACTTTATTTACACTTCCTTTTTGCATAACGTACTCCTAACTTGTTTTTATTCGTTATTTACGCGTGTGTTTAATTCTACGACCCCACAATAATAAATGTCAATATATATTTTTGAAAAAGGGCATGTTCAAGAGAATAAAACAATTTAATTCCCCTTCTATTTAATTAACATAAGTTTATTTACTTTGATTGTTGATCCCGCTTGAAGTTGGCAGAAATAAATGCCCGATGGGAAATGATTACCATTCCAATGTACCGAATGGCTTCCGGCTGGAAAAACCTCATCAATAATAATATCAATTTTATTCATTGAAATATTTTAACTTTAAAAATGAATTTTAAGCCGTTTAATATAATGGTAGCACTGGTTTTCCGTGGCGATGAAAGGCCCGTTATTAGTCAATCAGTGTTTTTTACAGAAAAATTAAATGCACAATTAACAATTATCCATGTTAACCAGCCTGCTCTGAGTCAACCAAAAGGAAAGATTGCTAAGCATATTGACGAAGACGCAATAAGAGAAAAAATAACAGCATATGGTTTTGAAAAAATATTGAATAAAATTAATATTATTATTGAAAACGGAGAAAGTGTATCAGAAATAATAAACAAATATGCGCAGAATATGGATTTAATTATTATAGGGCACCGAAAAATGAATACATTCAAATCTCATATTATGGATTCTATTGATGAGGGGATCTCAAACCTTGTAACTGCCCCCGTGCTGATTGTACAAAAAAATTGATTTACACAGATCACTCAGTGCAGCCTCTATTAATTATTATTTTATACGCTTCATTTTAAATAGTTGTCTATAATAATTTTCAATAACAAATGAATATTTTTGATATAGCGTCAATATTGGTAACGCTTTCAGCCTTACTAATGTATATAAACTTTAAGTATATAAAACTTCCTACAACGATAGGTCTCATGGGGCTATCGCTTATTTTATCTTTCATTGTTTATCTTTCTGGATATATTAATCCAAGTATTATTTCTTTTTCAATTTCGCTTATTGATAGTATTGATTTTAATAAAGCCTTAATGGGAGGGATGTTATCTTTTTTATTATTTGCGGGAGCTTTACATGTTGATATAAATGATTTATTTGAGCAAAAAACCTTAATAGCTGTTTTAGCTACCCTGGGAGTTGTTTTTTCGACAATTGTAGTTGGATCCTTAGTCTACTATTTATTGCCAATATTTGGGCTTCAAATTGATTATATATACTGCTTGCTTTTTGGAGCATTAATATCTCCAACCGATCCTATCGCTGTGCTTGGGATATTAAAGGAAACAAGCGCTCCAAAATCACTAGAAACAACAATAGTCGGGGAATCACTATTTAATGATGGCGTTGGTGTTGTTGTTTTTACAGTTATACTCTCATTAGCAACGGGGAGTGCTCATTCTCATATTAATGTAAGTGAAATCTTTCTTTTATTTATAGAAGAGGCTTTGGGTGGTGTTGTGTATGGGCTTGTATTGGGATATATATTTTATCGATTATTAAAAAGTATTGATAATTATGCCGTTGAAATTTTACTAACATTATCTTTAGTTATGGGTGGATACTCGTTAGCATATTTCTTACACGTATCAGGGCCCCTGGCTATGGTTGTTGCCGGTTTATTTATCGGTAATCACGGTAAGGTGTTTGCAATGTCAGAGGTTACGCATAAACAATTATTTTCTTTTTGGGGGCTTATTGATGAATTTTTAAATGCTGTTTTATTTGTATTGATTGGCATACAAATTCTTGTGATTTCATTTAGCCTTAATTATTTATTAATTGGAATAATTATAATACCGATCATACTATGTATACGATTTATTGGTGTAGTCACCCCTATAACAATTATGAGAGAGAGAGCCAATCTGGTAAAGGGTGCTTCTAAGGCAATGACCTGGTGCGGATTGCGCGGTGGAATCTCGATAGCGCTTGCTTTAAGTATTCCCGATGTACCTGAAAAACCTTTGATTTTAGCAGTAACTTATATTGTAGTAGCCTTTTCAATTCTTGTTCAGGGACTGTCTTCTAAAAAGTTGGTTGATCATATCCTGAAAGATTAAACGAAGGGAGATTAAGAAAAACGACTTCAATTATTTTTTACCATATCTTTGGAATCAACGCTTGGCGGTCCTTGGGATAGTCTATAAAGTTTTCCAAATACCATTTATGATGTGATCGAGCCCTAGGGACAAGATTCGCAACGGCCCAAAGCGCAAAAGCAAGGCCGGCCAGTGACCAGGTTGCCAATGCCCATCCAAACCATTCAAGAATTTCACCAAAATAATTTGGGCAGGATACCCATTGAAATAACCCACCTCGAGGAATTTTATAATTAATTGTTCCCTTTTTGCGGAGCGAAAAAAGCATATCATCAGCCTTAATGTTAATACCCATTCCAGCAATAAATAGAATCACGCCTACAATGAACTGGGGGCTGTATAGCCACTCAATGGGGTAGGGGTGATGGAGACTAAAGAGCCATTCCGCATTAATCCAGGAATTGACGCTGTTAAATCCAATGGCAAAGAAGATAATACTGACAGGCATTTTTTTGCCTGTAATCTGGGCGCGCGCCGGCCAGACCCAGCTACGATGAATATAATGACCGATCCATAAAATGTAAAAAATGATCCCCACGGGGTCCGCAAGATTCCACCCCAAAGCCCCAATGCCGAAGAAGACAGTCATGACAATAATGCCGGGGGATTCCATAAGAATCCACCCCAATCGCGCAGGGATTGTGGGACCCCAACCGGGCCGCTCATGGCGGCCGTAAGGGGCACGAACAAACATGAGCAAAATAAATGTTCCCGCTGCAATACCCAGCCATATCCAGATGGTTAATTCATATTGCCATTCGTTAATCAGCATACATTACCTTTTACATATCCCCTTATCCATCACCCATCTTACTGTATCTTTTATAGTATCGGTTAATGGTCGTGAGGTGTGACCCAATGCTTGCCGTGCTAATGTGCCGGGAATATCTTTGCATTGAACGGCCAGGGCGCGAAGGCTTCCCCGACTGAAAGAGGGGCGTTTCCCAGTGAGTTTTGATTTCATAAAATCAAAGGGGAGGGCCGAATATGCAGTCCAAAAAGGAAAAGCATAAAAGGCGGTTCGATACCCTACCATATCTGTAATAATATCTGAAATGTCTCGAAACGATGCCCATTCACCAGGGACGATATAATGTTGCCCCTTCATTCCAGAATGAACACAATTGATAGCGGTTTGGCACACATCCCGAACATCCACCCAATTGAATCCGCTGTTAATTGTAAAAAGCATTTTTCGCTGTACAATATTAGAAACCACTTGTCCCATTCGACTGGGTTTAAAATCATTGGGTCCAATAATACCTGTGGGATGAAGGATGCTGGCGTTTAAACCACGCTCACAAGCTTTCAAAACCTTTCTTTGTGCTGCAGCCTTGGATCGATCATAGGGAGCTGCTTTTTGGTCCACAACAAGGGGACGATTTTCATCAAGGGGATCGGATGTCGGTTGCTGTTGAAAAGCGTGAATACTGGAAAAATGGATAAATCGGGGAACTTCGGCTTTTAATGCGGCACGACACATGGATTCAGTACCGCCAATATTGATTTTTTCCATGATCGGAATATCCACACTTTCTAAGGCAATATGGGCAGCGGCATGAAAAACAACATCACAACCTGACATTTGATCCGATAAAATATCAGCATTTGTAATGGATCCCTGCACGCGCACAACGCTTAGTCCATCCAAGGCACGGGTGTCTTTATGGATCAGGCAGCGAACATCCCAGCCATCCGATAGTAATTGCCGCACAAGGTTTCCCCCAACATGCCCAGCTCCGCCTGTTACAAATGCTTTTTTCATTGATATTAGATCCCGCCGGAAACCAATCAAATAGATACGTTAATTGTTCATAGTAACCGTAAAAGGATCCATGATTTTATTCCTAAATACATCATATTTTCAAGGGGAGATCATGAAAAACAAATCAAAATAAAAAAATAAAAAACCATTGATTTCAATTAACCACGTGGGTAAAATCACCCAAGACTTACGTAGAGCCTTTCGTTAGCGGGGCTCTTTTCACAATAAATATCATGGAGGGCATGTATATGCGTAAATCAATAACGCTCAGTATTGGTATGTTTCTTTTATCTGGATTGCTCCTTGGGCAATTCAAGGTTTCTGGAACTATAACCGGCGCCAAATCCGGCGATAAACTTGTCGGCGCAAACGTGATTGTTGAAGGGACCGAAACCGGGACTTCTACCGATGTGGATGGGAACTATTCCCTGACCGTCCCTGCAGGCTTGAGTAGGGCAAAAGTGACAGCACGTTATATTGGCTATAAACAAGCCACAGTAACGGTCACCGCGTCAGGAACCCAAGACTTTTCATTAAAAGAAGATGTGTTGAAAATGGATGCAGTGATGGTCACCGGGGTGGCCGGAGCACTCACAAAAACAAAAACACCATTTGCAATTGATAAAATTGATTCCGATGTATTAGAACTGGCACCCGCCACAACCGTTGAATCGCTGATTCGCGGTAAGTCTGCCGGTGTAAAAGTGGTAAAAGCAACGGGAGAACCAGGCTATGGTGCTTCTGTACAGTTGCGCGGCGCAACCAGCATTAATGCCAGCGGCCGCTCACAGGCGCCGTTGTACATCATAGACGGTATTATTATTGATCCATCTATTTCAGGCAGCCCCATGGGGGATATCAGCCCTGATGATGTTCAAAGTATTGAAATTATCAAAGGCGCTGCCGGAGCTTCTGAATATGGTGCCCGGGCAGCAAACGGTGTGATTGCTATTACAACCAAACGCGGTTCTGAAATTGGATTGGGCCAAACCCGGTTCAATTACAAAATGGAACAAGGCTACAATGAACTGAATGGTTCAATTGAAACCAATGGATCCCATTTCTATAAAGTGGATTCTGCAACCGGATACTTTATTGATTCCGATTCTGGCGAGCCATACGATCCACGCGATGACACTAAAAATCCGGAACCGAATAATTATGCTGACAGTAGTTATGCTGTTGGTTACTACTTTGCTGACCAGCCTTATAAATATGTGGCTACAGGCGAACCAGGCGATGGTTCTCCCACGATGCTGCCAGACAATGGCGGGCGTCCTGGTTTTAATCACGTAGATCGTTTCTTTTCCGATGGAAATTTCACCAAACATAATTTTTCCATGAGTCGGAATGCTGAAAACTATAATGTTTTTGTCAGTCTTTCGAATCACTCAGAAGATGGTGTTTTTGGTGACTTTATAGACGGGTTTAATCGGAATACGTTTCGGTTAAACACGGACTTGAATCTGCCTTACGGCATCAAACTGGGATTTAGTTCCTTACTCTCAAAATCCCTTAAAGAAGAGGCCAATACAGGTGCTTTCTTTGATATCACCTTTTTTCCATGGGATGTGGATATTCTAAAGAAAGACCCGGATGGTGAATATTATATTCAGCCCGATCCTCGGAACCAAGAAGAAGCAAACCCCGTGTATCAAATTGCGAATAACGAACGGCTCAGTACGAGAAATCGCACCCTGTTAGGCACCAATTTCAGTTGGTCTATTACTCCGCAATTTAAAGCGGTAGGCTCTATGAGTTTTGACCGTTCAGCCCGCCAATGGAAAAATTATTATCCCAAAGGGTGGCTAACGGTAACCCCAAGCCCCAATTATAACGATGGTAATCTGGGTAGATCAGCCACCAGCGAAGAAGCCATTAACGGTGATATAGGTTTAACCTATGCCACTCAAAGAGGGGATATGGATTTGATTGTCCGCGGTCGTTATAATTATGAATCATATAATTACAACTACAATAGCGGCAGTGCTTGGAAGTTGGCTGTTGGCGATGTTCCTCAGTTAGAAACCGGCACGGAGAAATCAGTAAACTCTTCCAATGAAATTGTGAATTCTGACGGTGCCAATGTGGGTGCCCAAATGGATTTCAAAGACCGCTATATTGTAGATGTGACGCTTCGTCAGGATCGCAGTTCTCTGTTTGGTCCAGACAACCGGGTCAATAACTACTATAAGTTTAGCGGTGCCTACCGGATGAGTGAAGAAGGTTTCTGGGGTGGACTTAAAGGATTGTTTCCTGAATTCAAGGTGCGCTTTAGCCAGGGAACAGCTGGTGTGAGACCTGCCTTTTCTCAGCAGTATGAAACCTGGTCCGTGGCTGGTGGTAATATTTCTAAGTCAGTCCTTGGAAATAAAGAACTGAAACCGCAGACCACCACCGAAACTGAATATGGTATTGATTTCAGCATTATGGATCGTGTTTCTGTTGAATTCACCCAATCCAGCTCTATCAATGAAGATCAGCTTCTGCCTGTTCCTTTGGCCGGTTTTTACGGCTATAGTTCCCAGTGGCGGAATGCAGGTACGCTTGAAGCAGACGCGACAGAACTATCTATAAACGCATCTGTGATCAACACCAGGGATATGTCATTAACCATGGGGCTTAACTGGGATACTTATGATCAGAGGATTACGGAATTCGACATGCCGTCCTACTTGTATAGCGCCGGCGGACCTAAGGTCTTTTACATGAAAAATGAAACCCAATATGCATCTTTCTGGGGAACAAAATGGATCAGAGAAACCAGTGAGCTTCTTGCAGATGACCAGCAATATTCAAGCCAGTTTCAGATTAATGACGAAGGATTTCTGGTTTGGGTAGGCGAAGGCAATACCTATAAAGATGGAATCGCCAAAACATTGTGGGGAAAAGCGAGCTCTGATATGAGTGCAACCTATAATTGGGGACGCCCCATCCAGTATGTTGATGTAGATAGTAAAACACCTAAACTCCATCAAATTGGTACTTCTGTACCGGATTTTGGCTATGCGTTCAACGTCAATTTCCGTTTTCAAGGCCTAAGGGTTTATGCCTTGTTTGACGGCCAAAGCGGCGGCAACATCTATAACCGTACCCGTCAATGGGGAGCCCGTGAAGCGGCCACCGGCGATGTGGATCAATATGGTAAACCAGATGGGCTGAAGAAACCCACAATCTATTATCGGGATCTTTATCATGTGAATGCACCGAATGATTTCTATGTGGAAGATGCTTCTTACACAAAACTGCGTGAACTGGCGGTCAAATTCAATGTGGCCAGCCTAGTTGAAATGCGCGGATTTGGTATCACCGGATTAAACGTGGGTATTGTTGGTCGTAATCTGATCACATGGACGAATTATAGAGGCTATGATCCGGAAGTGGGTCGTGGCGGCGGTGAGCTCGGTTCTGCAGTGAATGCACGTGTGGATTCATATACATATCCGAACTACCGGACATTTTCATTCACAGTGGATATAGATTTTTAAGGAAAGGAGAGCATACATAATGAATATCATAAAGAAAATAACAAGTTTTGCATTAGTTGCTGTATTAGCCCTGTCTGGCTGTGCCGACCTGGATGTCACCAATTCCAATGCACCCGACCAATCACGTGCTCTTGCAAAACCCGAAGACGTTGAATCTTTGATTAAGAGTACATTTTTAACCTGGTGGCAGGGAACGCACACAACCGGCGGTTCTTTTAACCCCGGTGTCATGGCAGATGCCAATACTTCCTCCTGGGGAAATTACGGCATGCGGGAGCTTTCTTCTGAACCCCGCGCTGCTGCGAATAATAGCCCCGCATGGAACTATGCCTATGCTTTAGAACAGCCTTGGTATAGTTGGTACGGCGCTATTTCTGCGGCGAAAGATGGCTTATCTGCAATCGCAGCAGGTCAAGAAGGTGGAAAAAACTTCTTAGCCGATGCCGATTCCGATACGAGAGCGAGAATATTCGCCAATTTCATCATGGGTATATCCAATGGAATGGTAGCTATTTACTATGACAAAGGGTTTCTGGTAACAGAAGAGACTGATTTCAGTAAAGAAATTAGTACCGTACCCTACGATGAACACATGGCGGGCGCCATTGTCATTTTAGATCAGGTCATCAGTGACTGTAATGCAAATGCGTCCATTGCCCTTCCGGAGGGTTGGCTGCAAATCGCCAACCTCACGCTGGGTGATCTTGGTAAAATAGCCCATAGTTTTGTTGCGCGTTTTAAAGCCGGTGTTGCACGAACGCGACAGGAACGTGGCGCTGCTGACTGGGCATCCATCAAAAGTCACGCTTCCCAGGGTGCGCCCATGGCGCCAGCGGGTGACGGTGATTACTGGTGGACCCGTACACAGTATTATACTGGAGTTTCCGCAAGTTGGGGACGTGCCGATTATAAAATGTTTGGTCCCGCTGATAAATCCACTGGTTATGCGGGGTGGCTGGGAGATGGTTCTGATGCAACCATAGCTGGGCGTAAAGCCTATTCAATGGAAACAGATGATGCCCGAATTACAGGCCCACTGGATGCCGACGGACTCCAGACCCAGGGACTATATGGTAAAAATGAGTATCGTACTCGTTTAATTGCATCTCGCGGAACCTATCATCAGACTTATTATTTGTTCAATAGAACACGCGACTATGCTGTTGCCCAAGGACTTGTGGGCCCTATGAAGGATATTAACCAGTCTGAGTTGGACCTGCTTCAGGCGGAAGCAGCGCTTCGTTCCGGTGATGCAGCTGGGGCTGCAACACTCATTAACAATACCCGTGTTGGTAATGGCGCCTTAACGGCCGCCGCCGCCGGTGATGGGATTGGTTCTGTATCTGATGCAGCCAATGCACTTGATGGCGGTTCCTTATGGGCCAAGTATAAATATGAAAAGATCATAGAAGGATGTCTCCAGCATCCTTATACTGGTTATACCGATCGTCGCGGTTGGGGTGACCTGGTTCGTGGTACACCAACAATGCTAGCAATACCTGGTAAAGAACTCGAAATCTTACTGATGGAAAACTATACCTTCGGTGGTGTGGATAATATTGGGACACCGGGGACAGCTGGTAAAATTCGTGAGAATGGATATAGAAGTCGCGGATTTAATATTGAATGGGAAAGAATAACACCGCTGAATAAAGCGGATTTACATTAAATCTTGATTAAAATTAGGTTAAAAAAAGGCTCCGCATTTGCGGAGCCTTTTTATTAATATTCATATATGATGTTAACGAAAAAAATATCGGCTTCCTTGTTACTTTTCGCTTTTCTCTGGATTGGATGCAGTGGTGCCCCATCTGGCGCCATAACAGAATATCGAACAACGGTTGGTACGGCCACTATAGATGATTTTAATATGTTATCAAATAAAATATTGAATCGACATCGTTACCTTGTGGATCGTACACTGGATAGAGGCATGGGTGCTGTAATCGAATGTAAGTATGAATATTCTGGTGTTTCTAATGAAGAAGCGCTGAGGGGTATCCGAGAAATCAGATATATACTAACTGTTGAAGCAAGGGCGAAAGGTACCGGCGGCGGTATGTTTTCTGTCCGGACGATTACACGTTCTTATGGACGGTTCGGCGGGAGTGAAGACTGGGTGGATATTCCAATCAACGATGAAACCAAGCGCCGTGTTAAATCATTTGCCAATGATTTAAAAACAGAATTCGAAAATAAAATTCGCGCCTTTTAATTTTTTTTAGCCCTTTAGGGTCTTCCCCTTATGGGGAAGATGTAGATGGGGTCAATGAATGTGGGAAAAATTTTAGAAAAACGAAGTAGGGTTAATTTATTTTTTGATTGAAATAGATTCATTTTCAGTCACAAGGTACCATGCATTACTGTCAACCCCTGAGAATGTTTGTGTTGTTCCGGATCCGGGCCAAAAAATATTGATCGTTTTAATTTCGCCATCTTTTCCGAGACCAATCATTTGATCAAGGGGGTTTCCCCCAAAACTGCCACCACTAGACACAGTGCGGTGAACAACAAATCCGCCCTCTAAAACAATTTCAATCCGCACCCCAAGAGCTAATTTATTTGTCTGTTTTCCTCTTAACGATAATCCAACCCAATGGTTTTTCCACCCTCCGGGATTTTCAAAAAGCGCATTTTGATATACACTGCCCTCATAAGCGCCACCCATAACTGCATGAATATCCTGATCTCCATCCCTGTCAAAATCAGCAAAAGAAACACCATGCCCTTTTTGCAGGTGGCCAAATCGGCCATGAAAGGTTACATCATCGAAGGATTCCCCCCGATTACTTAAAAACATTCGGTTGGGTTGAATGGAGCGATAATCCGGATCGCCGGTCCCGGCATAAAAGTCTAGAAACCCATCGTTGTTTAGGTCACCAAAATTACTCCCCATAGTGAGGATGGGATGGTCCAAGTTGGCTTTTTTAGTCACATCAGTGAATGTGCCATCTTTGTTGTTTTGATAAAGCCGGGGAGATTCACCATCATGTTTTAATCCAAGATAATCCATGGCCACATGGCCGGAGGTGTTATCATAGCCAGATACCCAGATATCTTCCCAGCCGTCGTTGTTGAAATCCCAAAACCAGGCAGGGAAACTATTGAGGGGTTCAGTAACACCAGATTTTTTTGATATCTCTTTAAAGTGATAATTGTTTTCCGGGCCGCTATTTTGGAATAGCAGGTTGGGTTCCCCCAAGCGAGAGATATATAAATCCAAAAAACCATCATTATTTATATCTCCCCAAATAACAGCTTTTATAAACCCAATGGCATTGATATTATGGGCTTGGGCTACATCAGAAAAAGTGCCATCACCATTATTTTGATAAAGTTCGGAAATATGGTTGAAGCCCTCTGCGCTTTCATTGCCGATAAAAAGATCGAGCCAGCCATCGTTGTTAAAGTCTCCCCAGGATGCCGTTTGGGTTGGATGTTCAGAATAAATATTGGCTGAGATAGTCACATCTGTGAATGTGCCATCACCATTATTTTTTAACAATGAATTCGGATGGTTTCCATCTTCTCCAAACCATCCACCGCGCAACACAAATACATCAACCCAGCCATCATTGTCATAATCGCCATGGACCATATTGAGGCCCCCCGTAATCCCAATTAGATTGGCAGATTCGGTTCGGTCCTCAAATCCGCGATTTCCCATATTCTTAAAATAATGGAGTTGATTATCCACCCCCCAGGACGAGACCATAATATCGATCAATCCATCCCCATCAAAATCGTCTGCAATTGAACCGCCTGCAAGGCTAATATGATCCAGGCCGGCAGATTCGGCGATTTCTGTAAACTCAGGAAATGTGATTGAATCAGAAGGTGTGAGCTGTGGGATTAGCCAACGATGAGGTACTTTATCTGGATAGTCCCCTTTCACCATATAGGCGAGGTTTATTAACCACCGATACACATAGTCCTTTGGATTTTTTTCCAAAAGAGATTTATAAATGTTAATTGCTATCTCAGCGTTGTTTTTATTACGATGAATCCCAGCACCGCGAATGGGCATGATACAAGATTCTGCATTATGGCCATCCAGGCAGTTTGTTTCTTCTCCATGGCGGAAATGGGTGATTGCCAATAAATCCTGAATAGCGGTCATGAATGATTCGGGAGGATTGATTTTAAGCGAATCAATTGTATACAGTACATCATTGTATTGATCAATTGACTGTTGGGTGTATCCCGCATTCAACATTTCGTTTGCGATAACAGATTGATGTTGGAGGGCAGCAGAAATGTGGTCATCAAAAATTTGATTTTGCAGCCAAGCCAATCTTTTTTTATTGGCATATAAATTTATTTCAGGGTTAACCATTTCTGATTTTTCTGAAAGGATTCGAATCATTTCTTGGTGGCTTTTTGATTCAGTTGATTCGCACCCCCAGCAGGTCAGCAAAATCGATAACATCAGAATGGGTTTTAAATTTATCATTTAATCAATTTTAACTCATTAATTAACAAGGTGGGAATTTTTTATTGGTAGAAAGGAATTGCTAACTATTTACCAAAAACAAATAACCTATACAGCCCC
>CATMGX010000043.1:0-12483 GCA_950067765.1 uncultured Fidelibacterota bacterium | reverse complement strand
TATCAAGTTATAAATAAAAGATCAGAAAGATTAAGTGAATTTTTTACCCACTAAAAAGGGTTTATTTATTCCCCCGTACTGCCAAATCCACCGGATCCGCGTGTGGTTTCTGTGAGTGCGTCCACCATTTCAAAATGAATAGGAGCACCATCCATGGCCACCAATTGGAATAACCGCTGTCCCGGCTCAACCGTATAATCTTCATTTTTGATATTATCCACAGCCGCCATGATTTCGCCGCGATAGCCACCATCAATCAAACCGATTGAATTACTTAGCCGCAAGGGCGTTTTGGCAATGCTGGATCGGGGCATAATTAAATAGGGTTTATTTTCTGTATTCTCACATGAAATCTGCAAATGAATCCGTGTGGAGTCACCTGCATTAATGGTTTGTTCATTAATAACGAATAAATCCAAGCCTGCATCCCCATCATGAAAATGACCGTGGTTTTCATACATAGCCTTAACTTCTGCATTAAATGGTTTTATTTTTATGTTCATTGCTTATGCGTCCTTTTTTCAAATTTTATACCAATGTAATATACGCCTATACTGGCCCCAAATATTCCCAATCCAATGAAAGATTCAAATGGCTGTTCTTTAAAAGTATAAAATAATATCCAAAGATTCACAAGAATAAATATTCCCGGCGTCCAGGGATATCCCCATGCTTTATAAGGTCGATCTAATTCGGGTTCTCTATTTCGTAAAACAAATATGCCAATCACAGTTGCTGTGGTAGATAAAATGAGGGAGATACCCGTATATAATAACACCTGCTCGAACGAAGATGATAAAATAAACAGCATCGAAATAACAAATTGAAGCATAAATCCATTCACAGGAATTCCCTGATCATTTTTCTTCGCCAAAAAACCAATATAACTGTGATCTTCCCCCATCACTTGTAAAATACGCGGACCGATATATACATAACTGCTTACTGTAGAGACCAATAAAATGGAAATCCCAATCCCAATAATATCTGCACCCAATTCACCAAAAATCCGAATCCCGGCCACATACCCCACTTCTACTTTGCCCACCATAGCCTCCATGGGTGCTGCATATAGAAATACATAATTTAGCAGCACATATAAAATCATCACAAATCCGGTACTCAAAAGCAATGATCTGGAAATATTCTGTTTCGGGTTTTTCACTTCGCCCGCAATATAGGCAGTGGAATTCCACCCTGTATAAGCGTAGGACACCCAGACTAAACTCACGGCAAATCCCGGACTTAACATTAATGCCATATCACCGGGTTTTGGGAAAATTTGAATCTCCTGAGGATTTGCCATCCACAATCCTGCGAAAATAAATATAAAAATTAGCCCTATTTTTACGGCGGTGGCACCATCCTGAAAAAGGGTACCATATTTCAATGAAATGCCATGGAGTAAGTGAAAAACGATCAAAGCAATCACCGCAACCATTGGTGGCGTAAACTGGGTGAATACAGCGGATAAATAATTCCCCAGTGCCATGGCTGCTAACACTGCGGGAGCCGCAAAACCAACCGTAGAAGAAACCAGCCCACCTACAAATCCAATGGCGGGGTGAATAATGCGGGATAATAAATGATATTCTCCCCCGGATCGCGGCAAGGCTGCAGTCAATTCACTATATGTTAAGGCACCAAACAGGGCCGTGATACCCCCGATAATCCATAACATAAGTAAGGGAAATACAGATTGAAGATCTTTGAGTTGAAATCCCAAACTGGTGAAAACGCCAGTCCCAATCATGCATGAGATGACAAACGCAGATGCCGTCCATACCGAAATATGACGGTTATTATTTTGATTGGAGGTCATGAAAGGTCAGGCAGAACGAATCTTAATGAAAAGCATTATCCACCCGGCGATAAATGCAAGGCCGCCAATGGGGGTAATGGCACCCATCCACCTGATACCAGTGAGGACCAATATATATAAACTGCCAGAAAATATCAAAATTCCTGCCGACAATAACAGGGCGGGTAATTGAATCACATCCCCATGATAATGAAATCCTAAAATCCCAAGCAATATCAACCCGAGTGCATGTATCATATGATACCGGACACCTGTTTCAAATATAATTAAATCTTCTGGTGAAACTCTGTTTTTAAGACCATGGGCACCGAATGCACCAAGCAACACGGCTAACATCATGAGAATCGCTCCGGCTAAAATCCATGATTTCACTTCGGATCGTTTTGGTGAATTAAGGTACGAATGGGAAATGGAATATTAATGCCTTCGTCCTTATATCGTTTATGAATCCGGCGAATAAATTCATCAATGATGGGGTGCTGATCTCCATACCTCTTACCACGAAAATAGACTTTTATATTTACACTGGAGTCACCAAATTCAAAACATCGAACCACAGCCGGTGAATCTTCACGAGCGCCCTCCACATCATTAATTACCCCAGCAGCCACTTCTTCTGTGACCTTAATAACATGATCCAAATCGCTATCATAAGAAACACCCAACGCCATACGGACAGAAAAACTGGGGTCGCCCTTATCATAATTTTTAACAACGGCAGCAGATACCTTGGCATTGGGAATGGTAACAATATTATTGGTCCGTTCCATTAATGTGGTATGGCGCCAGGTAATATTTTGCACATAACCCCTTTGTCCCGAGTCCATTTCAACGAAATCACCTGGTTTTACTTTTTGAGATAACAGGATATGAAGTCCTGCGAAAAAATCTGAAAGGGTATCTTTTAGCGCAAGTGATATAGCCAAACCACCCACACCCAATGCAGTAAGAAATGGTGTTATGGAAAGACCCAATGATTGAAGCACAACGAGTACGCCCACCGAAATAATAATGATTCTCGCCAAGTTCACAAAAATCGTTGTGGACGGCAGGTTGGTGCCCTGTCTCTCCGCCCAATAATTCAGGAGTCCCACCCCAATGCGGGATGCGGCTAAGGTGATAGAAAGAATCAGAACGGCAATAATTATTTTGCTTACATACGCCAGGTAATCGTCGCTGATATAAGGCAAACTGGTTGAAGCCATATTGAGTGAAGCCAAAAAGAACCACAATACAATATGAGACTCAATGGCATCGAAAATCACATCATCGCCCTTCCATTCTGTTTTTTCAATGATTTTTTTCAGGCGATGCTGAATGAATCGTTTAAACAGCCAGCCCATAACAATACCAGCAATAATAGTACCCACAGGCACGGCAAAAACAACGATAGAATCGATAATTGGTCTTTCCATAATCGGCGAAATTACATTAATTGATGAATTTTATTTACTGGTTTCATCATTTCCCAATAAATCCTGACTAAGAATTTTTTCACCTAAATAATAAATATTTATTTGGGTGGGTTCATGGCTTTCATCAAACCACCATTCTACACCGTGTTTACCTCCCCGCTTATAGGTACATTCGTATTTCAAAAACCCCGATAAATAGAATTCACTTTTGAGGCTGGTACCGACAATATATTTTTCGTCGGTAGTTTCTACGCCCAGTGCATTCCAATTTCTTTCATAAATGGGTTCAGCATCTTTCAAAATACTAACCATTTTGAACCTCCCATTATCATGATATTCAAACCGAACAGTTTCCTTACCTTTCTCATAAAACAACTCTCGCTTCAACACATTGGATAATGAATAAACTTTCATCACACCATTCAAGACACCCTCATCATACATAGAGATGGAAGCGGATGCCCCCGTAGTGTACCAGCGTTCAACTATTCCATTTAGTTTATCATGAGCGTAGCTGCCCATTTCCTCTGGTATGGCACTGGATGACCATTTTTCATAAGGACCCATTTTCTGCCCCGTTTGATAAGATATTTTTGTTTTGATCTGTCCCGATGCAAAATAGGATTGTGCTATGCCATGAAGCATATCAGTCTGATAATAAGCCGATCGCTTTAACTGACCATTATTATAATAAAATGCCGCTAATCCATTTAATTGACCATGAGAAAATGTTTTGAGTGAGTCTGGGGTTTTATTCTCTGACCACCACCGCCATTCACCATGGGGATTTCCCTGCCTGAAACTCCCAATTACGGCCGGTTCGAAATTATGATGCCAGGCTTTGAATTCTCCATCCAAAATTCCATTTGTATATGTGGCAAGGGAATCTAACTGCTTTTTTGATTGATACCACTGCCATGTTCCTGTTTTCAGGTCATTATCAAATTCTCCAGACAAATTTAAAAATCCGTCATTCCACACGCGAATATTCCCATGTTTGATACCCATCCGAAAATGAATAAGCCTTTCCTTGGATTTATCTTCATTTCGCCACAACCATTGACCGTGTGGCAAATTTTTTAAATAACTTCCCATAACTTTTTTATTCCCGTTATCATAAAACTCAACGAATTTGCCATTCAATTTTCCATCATTATATTTCTTTTGAATATGGATTTCTCCATCTTTATAGTAAATGGTTTTTCCATTAAGAACACCGATTTTATATGTATGAACGGAATCTATTATACCGGTCATGCCGGTCCATATCCATTTTCCCGATTGCTGATTCCCAGCGTAATTCCCAATGACGGCAGTCGCGCCATTTTTATGGTATCCGATATATTTACCATATTTCTTACTAAGTTTAATATCAACTTCAGATTTTTTGGCACCGTTTGGATAGTATTCAATTCGTTTCACCGTGCGACCGGAACTCCCTTTGCCTTTAACCAGTTCTTCCGTCTTTTTTTGTTCCGATGGATATTTGTCAACAACTTTTATTGTAGGTGCACAGGAAGGCAAAAGCAGGCCAAGAGTAATGATTAAAACATAAAATCGCATTCATAAAATTACCCATGGCAGACATTCATTAAAAATCCTGAAATCAATTTGTATAAGTTGGATAAAGAATTCCTAAATTTTCGGGCTGTTTTAACAGAAATTTACAGGATTATATGATGATTGCAGCTATTTTGAAGGAAACTACTCTCGGTGAAAACCGAGTGGCAGCCACGCCCAAAACGGTCAAAGAGTTAATCAAAAGTGGATTAACAGTACGGATTCAATCCGAAGCCGGAAAAGCTTCATTCTATTCCGATCAGGATTACATAGATGCAGGTGCGGAAGTTATTTCAGATATTTCATCTTTATACAATAATGTAAATATTGTATTAAAAGTAGCACCGGCTACGATTGCAGAAATAGAATCGTTTCCGAACGGAACCGCCTATGTTTCTCTCATGCAAACCACACGGCAAAGTCAGCAAGTGCAAAAACTCACAGAAAAAAACATTACTGGTTTTTCTATGCACCTCATTCCACGAACCTCTTTAGCCCAAAGCATGGATGCTCTCAGTTCTCAAGCAAATATTGCCGGATATAAATCGGTATTGATGGGTGCAACTCACCTCCCCGTTTATATGCCCCTGCTCATGACTGCCGCAGGAACCATTCCCCCGGCAAAAGTCCTTATTCTTGGCGCTGGTGTTGCAGGGCTCCAGGCTATTGCCACAGCCAAAAGATTGGGTGCACAAGTGGAAGCATTTGATGTCCGTCCGGAAGTGAAAGAACAAGTGGAATCTCTCGGTGCTAAATTTGTGGAAATAGCATCAGATTCAGATGACGGCGTTGGCGAAGGTGGTTACGCCAAAGAAACATCCGATGATTATAAACAGCGCCAACAAGCATTAATCAAGGAGCACATTGCTAAATCAAATTTGGTCATTACTACTGCATTAATCCCGGGACGTCCTGCCCCATTGCTCATTCCCACCGATATGGTGAATGGAATGAAACCGGGATCAGTCATTATGGATCTGGCAGCGGAAAATGGCGGAAACTGCGAGTTAACCCAGGGGGATGAAATTGTGAATCATAATGGAGTGATTATTGATGGTACGATAAATTTACCGTCCACCATGCCGGTGCATGCATCTCAACTCTATGCCAAAAATATATCTACTTTTGTCACTTATATGATGAAAGAAGGTAAACTTAATCTCGATCTTGAAGATGAAATTATTTCCGGTGCCATGTTTACCCACGAAGGGAAAATAACCCACGAACCCACCCGGGAAGCGGTGAGCAATTCTTAAGGAACAATTATGGATATGATTAATATTTTTACCGTTTTTATCCTGGCATTTTTTGTCGGAATTGAAATTATTACAAAGGTCCCCCCCACCCTACACACACCCCTCATGTCAGGCTCGAATGCGATTTCCGGCATTGCAATTGTTGGTGCTATCATCGCCACAAAAGTCGGCGGTGAAATGGGAACTTGGTTGGGGCTAGTTGCGGTAATTTTTGCCACCATCAACTGCGTGGGCGGATTTATGGTAACCGACCGTATGCTCAAAATGTTTAAACGGAAATAGCATGATAGATTATACAAACCTGGCATACGTCCTCGCTGCAATCCTGTTTATTCTGGGTATCAAAAAACTCAGCTCACCCAAAACGGCTCGAAATGGCAACGCCATCGCTTCTGTGGGAATGCTTATCGCCATTGTGGCCACCCTTGTCTCCGATGGTAATATGGATTATCAAACAATCGCAATCGGTATGATTATTGGCGCAATTATTGGCGCATTTTTTGCCATCAAAGTTGAAATGACTCAAATGCCGCAAATGGTCGCCATTTTTAATGGTTTTGGTGGAGGAGCCTCAGCCTTGGTGGCAGCGGCAGAATATTTTAATCCGGCGAATCCATCCACATTTAATGCAGCCACAATTGCGATTAGTGTATTTGTGGGTACACTGACATTTACAGGCAGTTTTATCGCTTTCGGTAAATTACAGGGATTTGTCAGCGGTAAACCAATTGTATTCCCGGGACAAAAAATGATGAATGCCGTCATTTTCATTTCAATCATTTTACTCGGTACATATACAGTTATGGGCGGAGATACGGACACATATTTTTATGGATTGGTTATCCTGTCGGCATTTATTGGGATTACACTCACCATTCCTATTGGCGGCGCAGACATGCCTGTGGTTATTTCCTTATTGAATTCTTATTCTGGTGTTGCAGCAGCAGCCACAGGATTCGTCCTTATGAATAATGGTCTTATTATTTCCGGTGCTTTGGTGGGTGCCTCGGGATTAATCCTCACAAACATCATGTGTAAAGGCATGAACCGGTCTCTGGCTAATGTTATTTTCGGCGCTGTGGGGCTTGAGCAACCTTCTGGTGATGGGGAAGCCAAACAGATTAGTGTAAAATCTTCCACAACCGAAGAAGCAGCCATGATTCTGGATGCGGCGGACAAAGTAATTATAGTCCCCGGATATGGATTAGCCGTGGCCCAGGCGCAGCATGCGGTACGAGAAGTGGGTGAACAGTTAGAATCCATGGGGAAAAAGGTATTGTATGCCATCCATCCTGTGGCGGGCAGAATGCCCGGGCATATGAATGTATTATTGGCTGAAGCAAATGTACCCTATGAACAGCTGAAAGATCTGGATGAGATCAATGGAGAATTTGAAACATGTGATGTGGCCATTGTATTGGGTGCCAACGATGTGGTAAACCCCGCCGCACGTCACGATAAATCAAGTCCCATATATGGGATGCCAATTCTGGATGTGGATAAATCCCGGACGGTTATTGTGAATAAACGAACCATGAATCCCGGATTTGCAGGGATCCAGAATGAATTATTTGGATTTGAAAATACCATCATGGTTTTCGGTGACGCAAAAGATATGCTCACCGCCCTTCACAAAGACCTGAAAGAATTATAATATTGTATTTGTAGTATAGAAGAAGCGTAGCTTTGTCTATACAATGTGTTTTATATAACACTCCATGGAACGATACTTCGTGCATTGTGTTTACTTCTGTAAATAAGTTCGGAGCGATCTCATGAAAAAAACAATCGTATATCTACTTCTATTTATCTTGATTTCCATCACTGGAGTCAATTCCCAACAAAAAGGAAAACAAATTATGTCCAAACAATCATTAGAAGTTGCCACCCTTGGCGGCGGGTGTTTTTGGTGTGTCGAAGCTGTATATGAACGTGTAAAAGGTGTACAAAATGTTGTATCAGGATATGCAGGCGGCCACCTTAAAGATCCAACTTACAAAGATGTTTCCAGAGGAAACACGGGTCATGCAGAAGTATGTCAAATCCATTTTGATCCGACTATTATCAGCTATGATAAAATTCTGGATATTTTCTGGCAAGCCCATGACCCCACCACCCTAAATAGACAAGGAAATGACAGGGGTACCCAATATCGGTCAGCCATTTATTATCATAACGAACCCCAAAAAATATCAGCAGAGTCTGCTGTAAAAAATGCAGCAACATTGTTTAAGGATCCATTAACAACTGAAGTGGCACCTTTGGATGAATTCTACAAAGCAGAAGTCTATCATCAGGACTACTTCACCAATAATCCCAATGCGCCCTATTGTACTTTCATCATTGATCCAAAAATTAAAAAACTCCAAGAAAAGGGCACCATTTGGGATGATTAATCTCAAATGATCATTGAAACCGATCGGTTAACGCTGGCAGAACTCCAAATTGAAGATGC
Organism: uncultured Fidelibacterota bacterium; assembly: GCA_950067765.1. Taxonomy (GTDB): domain Bacteria; phylum Fidelibacterota; class Marinisomatia; order Marinisomatales; family TCS55; genus TCS55. The sequence goes on along the minus strand of CATMGX010000043.1, from coordinate 3,975 downwards.
CCCTTTTATTCTTGAACTATATAATGATCCGGATTTTATCAAATATATTGGCGACCGAAATATCCAATCAATTGTTGATGCAGAAAAGTTCATTAAAATCGGCCCACAAGCCAGTTATACCGAAAATGACCACGGCCTTTACAAAGTATCATTAAAAGATCATACACCCATTGGCATTTGCGGACTCCTAAAACGGGATGAATTAGATGATCCGGATATTGGATTTGCCATGTTACCCAAATATCGAAAAAGCGGTTATACCTTTGAAGCGTCAGTTGCGGTGCTGGATGACGGAAGGAATCGATTGGGTCTTAATTGCATCATTGCTATCACATCCCCAGAAAATAAAGCGTCAATCCGATTACTCAATAAATTGGGAATGGGTTTTGAACGGATGATTCAATTGGAAAATATTGAATATGAAAATAAATTATTTTGCATTAATGGTTAACTTAAATATTTAATTTCTCGATAGATAAACATCGTGTTTCCCAAACAAATCAAGGAGTAATAATTATGGAACAATTGCATACCCTGTTGTTGGGGATTATTTTCAATCCGGAATTAAGTAATTGAATATTCAATCTAATATTATATCGGTTAATCTGGGTGCAAGAAAAAAGATCCAAATAAGATCAAGGGTTGACGAAACAGGTATATATAAAAATCCTGTTCGTGATAAAATAAAAATTAATCAGCTGGGTTTAGCGAATGATGTCATTGTAGACACCAAATATCATGGCGGCAAAGATCAAGCCGTTTATCTCTATAACCAAGAAGATTATAGCTGGTGGTCAAGAAAACTAAATCGTGACCTTCTGCCAGGTACATTTGGTGAAAACTTGACTTTATCCAGTTTTGGTACTTCTAAACTAAAAATTGGTGACCGTTTTCATATAAATGATATCATTTTAGAAGTGACTATGGCTCGGATCCCCTGTGCCACATTTGCAGCAAAAATGAAAGATCCCAGTTTTGTAAAGGTATTTAAACATGCAAAACGTCCCGGCGCCTACACCCGCGTGATAAAAGAAGGAGAATTACAGGTTGGCGATAATGCCACTTTTGTCCCAACACCAGAAGATTATCCAACCGTTTTAGAGCTTTTTGAGCTATGGTATACAAAGGATGTTAATTCTCCCATATTTAAAAAAGCCCTAAAAGCACCGATTGCCGAAAGAACAAAGGCCACTTTCGCATCTTTATAAAATAAAATTACTTTATATATTCCTGCATTGCTCGAATCAATGCATCCACACCCGCTTCCGGCATGGCATTATAAATCGAAGCTCTAAATCCTCCTACAGATCGATGACCTTTCAAGGTCTTTAATCCTCTTCCATCGCAAAAGGATAAAAAGTCCGATTCATCTCCCCTATTTGCAAAAATAAAGGTTACATTCATTAGGGATCGATCCTCTTTAGGAATTGGACTTGCAAAAAGAGGGTTTCGTTCAATTTCCTCATAAAGCTTTTCAGCTTTTCTTTTATTCTTTTCTGCCATGGCTTCTACCCCACTGTTTTCTTTGAGCCAATGCAATGTGCAGTTCACAGCATAAATAGACATGACCGGTGGCGTATTAAACATGGACCCTTTATCAATATGCGTTTGGTAATTCATCATGGTTGGAATGGGGCGATTTACCTTGCCCAAAATATCATCCCGAATAATAACCAATGTTACTCCGGCGGGACCCATATTTTTCTGGGCCCCGGCATAGATCAATCCAAATTGCGATACGTCAATGGGACGGCTGAAAATATCAGAAGACATATCTGCCACCAAAAATCCATTTGGATTAACCGGCTTCGGGAATGCATGCCATTGAGTTCCGTAGATTGTATTATTGCTTGTCACATGTAAATAAATAGCATCATCACTTTGATTCAAATCTTTCGGAATATGGTTATAAACTGATTCTTTGGATGAACAAGCCACATTCACATTTCCAAATAATTGGGCTTCTTTAATAGCTTTGGATGACCATGCACCCGTATCGGTGTAATCCGCGGTTTGGTTCTCACCTAATAGATTCATTGGAATCATGGCAAATTGCAGAGAAGCACCTCCTTGAAGAAACAATACTTTGTATCCATTAGGTACTTTTAATAAATCACGGATAAGAGATTCGGTTTCATTCACCATTTCCATAACAGGCTTTGACCGGTGGCTCATTTCCATGAGACTCATCCCTTGGCCATTATATTCTTTGGCTGCCTTGGCTGTTTCCTCCAATACAGATAAATCTAATACGGCTGGACCTGCACTAAAATTATATATTTTTGTCATGTTCGAATTCAAATAATAAGGTACAAATTATGGATAAATTTCCTTTTATTTAAAATAATAAAAAACCCCATCCCGATAAATCGAGACAGGGTTTTTACTTGGAGAGTTATTTATAGATTAAAAGCGATTTTTTCGACGCTTCATACCACCTCTTTTTGGTGGTTGATAACGATCTTGCATGCGGTCGCGGACTTGCTGCTTCATATGGCCATCAAACATGAGTAGTTTCACTTGTTGGGTTGGATTGAGTATATCACCCGATTTTTTGATGAAATCAATCCGTGTATTACTTTTTTTCTGTTCAAATGCAGCCACTTTTTTCAGCAGTTTATTTGCTTCAGCTTTTGAAATGTCTTCGCCTTTTTTCACTTTTTTATAAAGCGGTGTAAAAAGTTCTTTTTCTTCTTTTCGAATTTCCATAACCTGTTTTTGGTGGGCCCGCATACTTGGGAAAAACTTTTCCGCTTGGACTTCTTTCAGTTCAAGATACTCCGTCAATTTCCAGATCCTCATCATTTCCATTCGTTCATCGTATTGACCGCCGGGACCTCGGAGTTTACCCGGTTGTGCGAACAGGGATCCTATACCGATAATTGATGCTAAAAATAGGGTTGTTTTTTTCATTGTATTCCTCCTTCGTGCATTGTTGTCACCGGTTCAAATTCTATGTTATCTAAAAATGCTAATGTTTCCCAGATGTCATCACTGTTCTCCACAAGATATTCTGCCAAGTCATAAACGTATTCTTCAGTTTCTGAATCCATGATTTCTAACGGTTTCAGATCGTTTGATGCATAGGCCGCAGGATCATCCGTTAGTTGATTAGTCGTCATTAATCCAAATACCGCCACAAATGCGGCTGCCGTAACTCCATTGATAATTCCCATTTTTTTCACGTGACGTTTTTGACGTTCCCCATGTAATTTTGCTATAAAAGAATCACCATCAGGTGTTTCAAAATTAGATTGGGATATTTCCTGAAATCGTTGTTCAATATTCATAAGTCAATCCTGCAATTTTTCTTTGAGTGCCTTAACCGCATGGTGATAATTCACTTTGGCCGAATTTTCACTGATCCCCATAATATCGGATATTTCTTTGTAAGGCATTTCCTGGGCAATGCGCATGGTTACAACCATCCTTTGGCGGGAAGGGAGCTTTGCCACCCCATCCCATAATTCTTTTTTTCGCCATTCATCTTCATAGCTCGTGTCCATGTAGCCCTGTTCCGGGGCCTGATCAAGGTGGAGCAAATTGCGCCACTTGTTCCGCCGGAGATAGGTATTGGACATATTGACATTGGCGCGGAATAAGTATGTTTTGAACTCTGATTCAAATCGAAACTTTTTAAGTGCTTTAAACATTTTGATAAAAACATCTTGCACCAAGTCTTCTGCTTCCACTTTATCTGCGGTAAATTTGATAAAAAATCCATAGGTATCAGGAAGGTGGCGTTTAACCAGTTCATCGAAGGATGCTTTATTTCCATCTTGAAATTCCCTGATGAGTTCGTGGTCTGTTTTCATTCATTTGCTATTTAGACAAGGGGAAACTTAAAAAGTTAAATTTTTATTACAAAAAAAGAGGCTATCCCAAATGAATGAAATAGCCTCTTCAAAATCCTAATAATTAGGGAGATTATCGAGATCCGCCAGTGTTACCGCCTTTGTCACCTCGTTTGTCACC
>CATMGX010000042.1:0-12780 GCA_950067765.1 uncultured Fidelibacterota bacterium | reverse complement strand
AAATTACAGCCCCCAGAATTTGGGCCTATCAACGTCCGGGACAGGGGAAGGACTGGAAAGGCGGTTCCATCAATGATGCCGCGACAGCACGAAAGTGGGTGAAATACGCGGCTAAAAAAGGTGTGGATGGACTTAAACTCGGCGCCTATGAACCAAGGATCATGGCTGCCCTCATCGATGAGGCGACCAAGAATAATTTGGGTACTACAGCCCATTTAGCCCAGACTGGTGTGGCCCGGATGAATACCATAGATGCAGCCCGTTTGGGCCTCGGCACCCAAACCCATTACTATGGCCTGTTTGAATCCATGTATGAAAATAATGACGTTCAGCCTTGGCCCGTGGATATGAATTACAGTAACGAACAGCACCGGTTCGGACAGGTGGCTCGCCAATGGAGTCTGGTAAAACCCAATGGCGAAAAATGGGAAGCTTTAAAGAAAGAGCTGATCGAGTTGGATTTGACTTTGGATCCCACCATGACTATCTATGCCGCAGGGCGAAATGTAATGTATGCAAGAAATGCAGATTGGCATGACATTTATACCCTGCCGTCACAATGGGATTATTACACTCCCAGCAGACGTGCACATGGATCATACTGGTTTAACTGGACTACACATGATGAGATCGCCTGGAAAAAATTCTACCAAGTGTGGATGCAATTCTTGAATGAATACAAAAATGCCGGCGGCCGAGTAACTACCGGTTCAGATAGCGGATACATTTATAAACTTTATGGATTCGGTTATATTGAGGAATTAGAACTCCTGCAGGAGGCCGGGTTTCATCCGCTGGAAGTGGTGAGAGCAGCGACCCTCCATGGTGCGGAAACACTCCATAAACCCTTGGGGACGCCCGTAAACTTTGGCATGGTAAAATCGGGGATGCTGGCGGATCTCGTCATTGTGGATGAAAATCCATTGGCGAACTTTAAAGTGCTCTATGGTACCGGAGCCGTCAAGATCAACGAAGATAATGAAGTGGTTCGAGTTGGCGGTGTAAAATACACCATAAAGGACGGCATTGTATATGACGCGAAACAGCTTTTGAAAGACGTAGAGAATATGGTGAAGAAGGCCAAGCGTCGTGATGGAGATTTGGAAAAATATTAACTGGAAGAAATTAATGAAACGACTGATCATTGGGGTAATTACCCTCAGTATTGCTTTTGCACAAACCCCGGAATATCTGAATAACAAGATAGACCAAATGGCGGATCAACTGGAGCGACAAGTGATTGAATGGCGGCGGGATTTTCACGAAAATCCAGAATTGTCTAATCGGGAATTCCGTACGGCAGAAAAAGTGGCGAACCATTTGCGATCCTTAGGAATAGACGTCCAAACTGGGGTGGCCCATACGGGGGTGGTTGGACTATTGAAAGGTGGAAAGCCCGGAAAAGTAGTGGCATTACGTGCTGATATGGATGGCCTACCCGTAAAAGAAAAAGTGGACCTCCCATTCGCTTCCAAAGCGAAAGGTGTTTATCAGGGGAATGAAGTAGATGTGATGCATGCCTGCGGTCATGATAATCATATTGCGGGACTCATGGGTGCGGCGGAGATCCTCGCCAGTATGAAAGAGGATCTCCCGGGGACGGTTAAATTCATTTTCCAACCGGCAGAAGAGGGAGCGCCACTCGGTGAAAAGGGCGGTGCGCCCTATATGGTGGAAGAAGGGGTAATGAACAATCCCAAAGTGGATGCTATTTTCGGCCTCCACGCCTGGCCTGGATTATTGGGTACAGCCCAATATCGCTCAGGACCCATGATGGCTGCAGCCGAGCGGATGCGGATAACCGTCACCGGTGTGCAAACCCATGGTGCGGTCCCTTGGGGTGGGGTGGATCCTATTGTGGTTTCTTCCCAAATTGTGAATGCACTCCAAACAATTGTGGCACGAGAAGTGGATATTACAAAAGTCCCTGCCATAGTTACGATTGGATCCATTCATGGCGGTGTGCGGAACAATATTATTCCGGAAGAAGTGGTAATGGAAGGAACGATTCGAACATTTAATGAAGATGTACGCCAACAGATTCATGCCAGTATTCGGAATAAAGTAGAAATGATCGCTGCTGCATCCGGGGCAGAAGCTAAGTTGGAAATATTCAGTGGCATTGCCAAAGTGACCTACAACGATCCGAGTTTAACAGAACAAATGCTACCCTCATTGCGCCGCGTGTATGGCGATGAAAATGTGATCGAAAGACCATACGTCACCGGTGCAGAGGATTTTCCATTTTTCACCGATCATGCCCCGGGACTATATTTCTTTAATGGTGTGGCAGTGGACCCATCTACAGCATCGTCAAACCATTCCCCTTATTTTGCTGCAGATGAACGGAATTTAAAATTTGGTATGAAATCTCTCGCCCAGTTGGCGGTGGATTATTTATATTTGAATCAATAATTCTGTTGTAGAGACGTCCCGTAAGGCGTCTCTACAATGATCATTTTAATTAAAATTTCCCCCTAATTTCTATCATGTATGAAAAAATTAAAGAGAATAGTGCCTATATTTATTTAGGTATAATTATCATTGGTTATTTGCGCGGTTTTGGTGAATAGACCACTCATCATGGATGGTGCTATGGGGACAGAGCTCATGGCTCGAGGGTTGGATTTGCCTTTACCTTTATGGTCCGCCGAAGCTAATTTAACCGACCCGAAAATTGTACGTGGCGTCCATGCCGATTATATATTTGCCGGGGCAGATATCACCACCACCAATACATTTCGAACAACGACATGGTCGTACCGAAAGGCAGATTATTCTCCCAAACGGGCAGCTGAACGGGCAAAGTTCAGTTTAATGAAAGCGGTGGAGCTGGCTCAATCTGTTAAACCCAACATTGTTGCTGGATCGCTCACATCCATTGAAGATTGTTATGAGCCGGAGACTTTTCCCGGAATTGGAGCGGCGGCAGATACCTATGGTGAAACAGTGGAGTGGTTTAAAGAAGCGGGGGTGGATGTGATTTTATTCGAAACCATGGGGCATTTAGACGAAATAACGGTGGCGCTTGAATCTGTAGATAACTCAAACATTGATGTTTGGTTAAGCCTCATTATCAAAGATAAAAACCATTTATTATCGGGTCATGATATTGCTGATGTATATGCATTAGCAAAAAATAAAAATGTGGATCGTCTCTTGCTGAATTGTAATACCGTGGACAAAACGGATCATATTCTTGAGTCATTTATTACTAATTGGGGCATGGAATGGGGCGTTTATCCGAATATGGGTTTAACCGAACCAGAACCTGATGGTGCCATGGATGTAAAGGTAGATGAAAATCACTTTAAGAAAACAATGTCCAAATATTTAGAATTAGATCCAAGGATTATCGGCACTTGCTGTGGATCAACGCCAAAGCATACCAAACTCTTGGCTAAATTGGTTCAGCACAAATAATTACACACCTTTAACCCAAAAAAGAAGTGTAGTTTTCGCCCCGAATTTTTTAATAAAAACCACCTATTATGGCATCGTTAAGAGATATTAAAATCGAAGGAAAACTCACTCCAGAAGCATTGGATATAAGCCAATGCCTTCGAGCAGATAAATGGATTGATCATGATCATCCGGACATTATCAAAAAAGCAAAAGAACTCACAGATGATATTGAGGATGATTGGGAAAAGGTCATTGCAATTTTTGAATTCATTCGAGATAAAATTGTTTACAATTTTGCACCTGTTATCGAAAATGCAACAGACTGGAAAGCATCATCAGTCCTAAAACAAAAAAATGGCATGTGTCACCAAAAATCAAATCTGCAAGTTGCATTATTTCGGGCAGTAGGCATTCCGGCCGCATTAACCTATCAATCGGTTGTGGATTATCCATTATTAAAATCACGTTATAAAGAAATGATCCCTAATGGTGTTTTGGCTTATCATGCATTGGGGGTCGTTCATATTGATGGAGAGTGGTACCGCATGGATGCTACCTTGGATGCCGGATTATGCAATCGCCGTGGATACCAATTAACGCATGTGAATCCAAATGAAGAAACGCTATTACCCGAGACAAAAAAAGATGGTGATGCTCATTTTGAAATAGTAGAGGACCATGGATATTTTGATGCTTACCCGCAGTTATTTGTTGAATCTTTTTTGCAAAATATAGATAGATGGAAATACTGGCGATCATTTGTTCGTAAAGAACATTTATCAATGTAGAATCCTCCGTGGCAATTTTTATTTTTTTATATTAATTACGCCGGAACTTTTAAGTCCGTTTGGTGTATTTCAAACATTTACTATTTTAAATAATCAAAATTGAGGAGGTCATAAACCGGTGATAAAAGTCACGGATTTGTCCAAAAATTACGGCCACGTAGAAGCAGTAAAATCAATATCCTTTGAAATTCAGGATGGGGAAATTGTAGGTTTCTTAGGTGCCAACGGTGCGGGAAAAACAACCACGCTCAAAATGATTACGGGGTATTTGGTACCAACAGAAGGAAAAATTGAGGTCAATGATCTTAATATCATCGATGATACTCATGAAATCCAGAAACAGATTGGGTATTTGCCCGAGCTGAACCCATTATATACAGAAATGCGTGTCTATGAACATTTTGAATTTCTGGCTGGAATTCGAAATATTACGGGGCGTCCGTTTAAAGATGCTTTGGCACGTGTTGTGGAACAATGCGGATTAAATGGTGTCATTCATAAAAATATATCGGAATGTTCAAAGGGGTATAAACAACGTATCGGGTTGGCCTCTGCCATGATTCATGATCCGAAAATATTGATTTTAGATGAACCAGTTACAGGATTGGATCCCAATCAGATTGTGGAAATCCGCGGATTAATTAAAAAGTTGGGAAAAGAAAAACTGGTGTTTATGTCCAGTCACATTCTACAGGAAATTCAGGCGACTGTGGATCGTATCATGATCATTCATGAAGGAGAAATTGTGGCCAATGGCACCAGTGATGAACTCATGAGTAACTTTATGGGGAATGTTCTGTTAAATATGGAAATCAAGGGTGGTTCAGTTGAATCGATTGAACATATTCAAGCCAAACTCCCTAGAGTAAAATTCATTTCTATGGAAAATTCAAATGGCATTCAGCACGTTCAATTTGAATATGATAAAGGACAGGACCCTCGTGAAGAATTATTTCGTTACGCAGTAGACAATAACTGGTCTATCCTAAAAATGACACCTCACACCACTAACCTGGAAGATATTTTCCGAGACTTGACAACGGAAGGGGATATTAATGCTTAATATAAGAATGGTTTTTCGCAGAGAGATGTTGGGATTTTTTAATAGTCCAATGGCTTATATTTTTCTGGTGATTTTTGCAATCGTAAATGGATATTTCTTTACCAATACCTTTTTCCTTTTCGGGCAATCTGATTTACGCACATTATTTGACATTGTGCCGCTGGTGTATCTCTTTTTTATTCCGGCCGTATCCATGGGACTCATTGCCAGAGAAATCAATATAGGTACAATGGAAATAATTTCTACATTACCCCTGAATACATATGAATTTGTCATGGGAAAATTTCTGGCTGGATTTAGTCTCATTCTATTAGGATTGGCAGCCACATCTATTCATTTCTTTACGCTTATGGCGGTGGGAACCAATGTAGATATTGGTGCAATTTTTAGTGGGTATCTAGGTCTGGCTTTGATGGGTGCAACGTTTACGGCAATTGGTGTTTACACCAGCAGTGTTACGGAAAACCAGGTTGTAGCTTTTATCATTGGTGTGTTTGTTGTTCTGGTCTTTTATATGTTGGATAAGATGCTGATATTTGTACCCCATTCTCTCGCGGGTCTCGTTCAGTTTTTAGCAGTGGATTACCATTTATCGAATATTTCTCGAGGGGTAATTGACTCCAGGAATTTGGTGTACTTTTTCTCAATGATCGGATTTTTCATTTTTTTGACGATTCAAACACTTGAAGTGCGGAGGTGGAAATAGATTATGATAAAGTTTAAAAATATGGATTTCAAAAAATCCGTAATTGTTCCGGGAATGCTTTTGATTGTTATTTTATTTTTATTAAATGGAATCTCAAGAAACTATTTCTTTCGCTGGGATTTAACGGATAATGATATGTATTCCTTATCCACGTCGAGCGAATCGGTAGTAGAGCAAGTTGACGATTTATTGACAATGAAAGTATATTTCTCCGATGATCTTCCGGGAGAGTATGCCAATAATCGTCGCTATTTACAGGATATTTTGGAAGAGTATGAAGCCTTATCAGATGGGAATATTCGTTTTGAATTTTTCCGTCCCGAGGATAATAAAGATATTGAACAAGAAGCGCAAAAAGCTGGAATAATGCCAGTCCAAATGCAGGTGATAGAAAATGATAAAATGGAAATCAAGCGGGTCCTCATGGGGATGGTTATTCTCTATGAAGATAAGAAAGAAGTGCTTCCGGTGATTCAAACTACTACCGGTTTGGAATATGAAATTACCACTCGGATTAAAAAGTTGGTTGAAAACAATAAACCAATAGTTGGTATTGCACAAATAGAAGGGCAGGAGAGCCAAACGCAAAATATCCAAAATGTGCTACGGCAGCGCTATAACGTTCAAACGGTGAATCTATCGGATGAAGTGCCTGTAGACATTGGTGTATTGCTAATGAATGGTGTTTCAGATTCTCTTTCGTCAAATGAATTAACGCATTTACAAACCTATTTAAGTCGGGGCGGTAATATGTTTTTGGCCCAGAATCGCGTCAAAACAAATTTACAAGTGCAACAAGCTTTTGTGATTCAATCCAATATTTTTTCACTCATGGAGCTCTATGGATTTACAATAGCTGAGAATTTGGTGACGGACCAGGTTTGCGGCCGTGTCAGCGTCCAGCAGCAAATAGGCCCAATTAGGATGAATGTACCCATGGAATATCCGTTGCTGCCGGTAGTACGAACATTTAATCAGAATGAACTTTTGGTGTCAGGCCTGGAGCAGCTTCAATTGATTTTTGCCAGTGAGATCCTATGGGATTCATCCATGACTGATCAAGTGAATTTTGTTCCATTGTTATTCTCTTCTGAACATTCCGGTGAAATGAGAGGAAACTTTAATCTCAACCCTGATCCCCAGCGAAATCCATTTTTGCGAATGTTTAATCAGTCAGGAAAAATATTGGGTGCTCGATCGGAGAAAGTCGATGAAAATGGGTTAATGAGCCAAGTTGTTCTTGTGAGCGATTCGGAATTTCTATTGGATCAAGGTGGCGGAAGATCCCCGGAAAACCATATATTCATGATGAATTCAGTGGATTATCTTATTGGTGATCGTGATTTAATTGCTTTACGATCACGTGAAATCACATCGCGACCATTGGAAGAAATATCAGATGAAACGAAGAAAACTTGGAAGTGGGTGAATATTATATTGCCGTCGTTTATCATTGTTGGGTTCGGTTTGATTCGGATGCGGACACAAAAGCGACGAAGCAGTGTTTTGGAGGAGCTTTATGGGTAAGAATATGAAATGGCTATTGATTGCATTAGGTGTGTTGATTGTTCTGTTTGGGATTAATAAAATTCAGCAAAATCAATTGACCTCCAAAAGCGACACTGTTTTTGATATTGATAGAGACGATGTGTTTCAAATCAACATTATTCAGGGGAATGATTCAATTTCACTTTCTTTTAATGGCGAAAGTTGGGCCATTGACGGAAATGATACACTCCAGGTAAAATCGAATACCATGGATCGTTTTTTTGAAACTGTTATCAATGTAAAACGCACATCTCTCGTATCTAAAAATGCCGGGAAATGGGATAAGTTTAATGTGGGTGACTCCACCGGTACCCATCTGGTTTTAAAGGATTATAATAGTGAACCAATTGCGAATGCGGTTGTTGGACGATCTAATGCCGAATGGTCATCAAGCAATATTCGATTTGGTGAAGAAACTGATGTGTACCAAACCAGTGAAAATATCACATTTCAATTGAATACAGCACCCACCTATTGGGGTGAGGTGCCACCTCCGCCAGAACCAGATACTACTTCTGTAGATTCACTTTAATAAAAAACCCCTTTATGAGGGTTTTTTTATTTTTTAATATTTAATTTTGAATATAAATTGACCACCCGGTCAACATTGCTTTATTTATGATATCAAACACAAATAAATTTGAACAATTACCTGAAGAGAAGCAGTCTCGTATTGTGAATGCATCCATTTCTGAATTTGCGGAAAAGGATTATGAAACTGCATCCATGAATACGGTTGTAAATCAAGCAGGAATTTCCAAAGGATCCCTATTTAATTATTTCAAGACGAAAAGTGTTCTTTACGATCATATTTATCAATTGGCACTTGGGGAAGTCAAATCATATCTCCGGGATGTTCGGGATGAAACAATTGATCTTTCTTTTGAAAATCGTCTTTCCAAGATTGTGGATTCAGGTGTTCTTTTTATTACGGAGCATCCGCGGTTGGCGCGTATTTATTTTAGATTGGTTTATTCCGGTGATTCACCGAATAGAAAAAAAATTGTGAATGAATTACAGACCATGTCCGATGACTATTTAGGAAATATAATTCAAGATGCTGTGGATAGAAATGAATTGAATCCCAATTTAGATAGGGCTCAATCTGTCTTTTTTCTTGATGCTGTATTGAACCGTTTTTTAAAAGAATATCATGAAGCAATGGAAATGGGATCCCAGCAACAATATGACCGAAAAGAATGGGTAAGTGGGATTGCAACATTATTTGTTAAAGGATTTAGCTAAAACCACGAAGGCACGGAGACACGAAGCATTAATAAAGCGTGAATTGTATTTTCGTAATAATAAGATAATATGAATGATTTAAATAAAAAAGAATATCCATCCGTTCAGGAAATGAGTGATGATCAGCGAATTGGAATAGTTAAAGATATTTTTGCTTCCGTTACTGATAAGTATGATTTTTTGAATCGATTTCTCTCTGGAAGACGTGATGTGGCTTGGCGGAAACGAACTGTATCAGAGATGAATTTCTTTAACACAAACCGGTTTTTGGATGTGGCCACGGGAACGGGTGATTTGGCATTGGATTGTGCCAATACCTATTCTGATGTAAAAGTAATTGGCGTGGATTTCGTCCAGGAAATGGTTAATAATGGATTGAAAAAAGTGGACACACAAAATCTGGAACATCGCGTTGAGTTGAAATGGGGTGATGCAACAAATATTGATTTTCTTGATGACACTTTTGATGTGACAGCAATTGCATTCGGAATTCGAAATATTCCCAATAAGGAAAAAGCATTATCAGAAATGAAGCGAATTATTGTTCCAGATGGACAGATAATGGTTTTGGAACTCACCACCCCAGAACCAGGTTTTTGGCGGAGCACATACAGTTTTTATCTCAATGGCGTATTGCCCAAACTGGCAAAATGGTTTACGAAAAATCCTGCTGCATATGAGTATCTTGCAGACTCCATTATGAATTTCCCCACACGGAAAGAATTTTTGGCACTTATGGAATCCATGGGATTGAAAAATTGCAGAGCAATACCGCTCACATTTGGCGTTTGCACACTTTACATAGGACAAAAATAATGAATAAAAACAAAGCATTACAAAAACTGAACGATTTTCAGAAAAATACAATTACAGAAGTTTTGGGAATTGAAATAACAGATTTCGGGCCTGATTATTTTTGTGGAAAAATGCCCGTTGATCATCGAACCGTTCAGCCCTATGGATTGCTCCATGGGGGTGCATCTGCTGTTTTGGCTGAGACGTTGGGTAGTATCGCCGGTGGAATGCAGGTTAATCTTGAAACGCAATCAGTTGTTGGCGTTGAGATCAATTGTAATCATTTACGAAGTGCACGAGATGGATGGGTTTATGGTAAAGCGACACCCGTAAAGATTGGGAGAAAAATTCATGTGTGGAATATTGAGATCAAAAATGAAGGCGATAAATTGGTAGCGGTTAGTCGGTTGACATTGGCAGTGATTGATAAAAAGTGAACCATGGAGACACAGAGAAATAAAATGAGCTTACAATCATTTTGGTCCAGTGCCATGGCCTTGGAGGGATCGGTTGCTGTTTGGCGTTGTCCAAGGGAAGATAAGATTCATTTTCTTGCCGACCTTTCCGAATCTCCATCCAAAGGTCGGATCGATCTTCAAAATACAGAGCCGGGATTTTTGGTAAGTCCCTTTATGAATCCGGAAGGGAATGAGACGATATTTCTAAATGCTGATGTATATGGGGTTCGGATGTCGGATGGGACATGGAACATGGATCATGGGGAGGATGCATTTCGACAGGCCCAATGCTCAATTAATTATCATTTAAATACAAGACCGGATACGGAAATATCAGGAGAAAAAGATCATTTTATTAAAATGGTTGAAGATGGAATTACGGCTATTGAAGAAGGTGAATTTGATAAGGTTGTTTCGGCGCGGACATATGACGAACCATTGCTGGAAAATTTTGACATTATTGAACAATTTAATCGAATGGAAAAAGCATATCTTGATGCATTCGTCAGTTTGGTTTCCATTCCAGGTCACGGAACATGGTTGGGTGCGTCCCCGGAGCTTTTGATTGAAGTATCTGTAGAACATTTTCGTACGGTTTCTGTTGCTGGAACTCAACCATTTCCTTTGGATAAAGATGTGTCTGAAGCAGCGTGGAATCAGAAAGAAATTGAAGAGCAGGCCATGGTGAGTCGCTACATCATTGAGCAATTCAAAACGATTCGCTTACGGGAATTTGAAGAGAGTGGCCCGCGATCCGTTCGAGCGGGGAATATGATTCATCTGAAAACAGAATATAACGTGAATCTAAAAGAAGTTAATTTCCCAGAATTGGGTACGGTAATGCTCCATTTGCTTCATCCTACGTCAGCTGTCTGCGGGATGCCGAAATTTTCTGCACTTCGATTCATTGCTGCCAATGAACATTTGAATCGGGAATTTTACAGTGGTTATTTAGGTCCGGTCAATATAGATGGGAATAACCGTCTTTATGTGAATCTCCGCTGTATGCAAATCCTTCGCACACGGGCTGTCCTTTATGCCGGCGCAGGAATCACTCACGATTCGATACCGGAAAAAGAATGGGATGAAACTGCGTTGAAATGTCAGACATTATTGAGTGTGATGAATGGGCATGGAAGTGTTTAAGTGTATGAGTGTTCAGGTGTTAAAGCCAAAGGGTACTGTGTGATAAACTTAAACACCTTTTAACATGAACACTTCAATACTTATTAAAAACACTCAGCATATTTATGATTTGGTTGGACTTTGTGCAGACTTTGGTGTGGAGAAAGCGGTGGTATGTCCCGGCTCACGCTGTGCACCGCTTTTGATTGGTTTTGGGAAACATCCAAATATTGAAACGATTTCTGTTACGGATGAACGTTCAGCAGGATTTGTTGGACTTGGGCTTGCACAACAGACCGGAAATCCTGTCGTCTTGGTTTGTACATCTGGGACGGCAGCCCAGAATTTTGCACCCGCTGTGATAGAAGCATATTATCAAAATGTTCCGCTGTTTGTATTAACAGCTGACCGTCCACCGGAGTGGATCGACCAGTGGGATGGGCAAACGATTCGCCAAAAAAATCTGTATATAGAACACATCAAAGGCTGTTTTGTTTATGATGAAGACACCACAAGTGTAGGGAAAAAAGCATTGGAATTGGCTTTGGAAGGTGCACTTGGACCGGTTCATTTAAATATTCCAATTCGGGAACCGTTTTATCCTGATTCATTTGAAGAAATTAGATTTAACGAAAAGGCGCAGAGACCGCAAAGTAAAAATATTTATAAAATTGATGAATCGGTTTGGGATGAATTTGAATCAATTTTGAATTTATCTGAAAAAGTTTTGGTGTTGGGTGGACAAACAGAACCCAATCAAGAATTGATCGAATTACTGAATCAGTTGGATATCCCAATTGTCGGAGATGTGATTTCAAATCTTCATGGTTTAGAAGGTGTGATTAATTCATCCGATTTAATTTTTAAAACGGATGACGAATTTTTGGCTCCGGATTTTTTAATTACATTTGGTCGGTCGGTTATTTCCAAAAATCTGAAACTCTATTTACGAAAAAATAAACCGAAAGTACATTGGCACATTGGTGAAGGGATGGTAGGAGATCCGTTTCAAAGTTTGACGAAAATAATTAAAACACCACCATTGCAATTTTTCACAGATTGGTTGGATATGGTAATCAAAATAAACGATCAGGATGATTATTGTAATTTATTGAAAGACACTCAAAAGAGTGTTGACGAAGACTTTGATTTAACATTAGATAACGCAGAATTCAATTATTTTAACGCTGTCCGAAGTGTGCTGAAGCAATTACCCCAAAACAGTGTCCTTCATTTAGGGAACAGCATGCCAGTTCGGATTGCCAATTTTATTGGGATTAAAGAATCAACCATTGATATTTGGTGTAATCGTGGAACATCCGGGATTGATGGCGTGGTGAGCACCGCTGTTGGGCATGCATTGGCAGAGCCCAATAGGAAACACACTTTGATTATTGGTGACCTTTCATTCTTTTACGATCGAAATGGATTGTGGCTGAATCACGAATTTCCGACCAATATGCAAATCGTTATTTTAAATGATTCCGGTGGTGGAATTTTCAATATAATTCCAGGTCCGCCTAAGCAGAATGGACTTACTGATCTTTTTACGACACCCCACCAACGGACTGCTAAACTCACAGCGCAAGAGTTCAATTTGACATATCGCAAAATAACATCTTTGGAAGAAATTGATGGATGGTCATC
>CATMGX010000041.1:0-13160 GCA_950067765.1 uncultured Fidelibacterota bacterium | reverse complement strand
GGGAAAATTTCCCCTATTCCAACTGCATGTATATTTAAATTACCGCAATGCGTCTGTGGGTAAGAACATTGATTCGTAACAGTTTTTTTCAGGTTGGCGCCGGGATTTTAATCACAATGATGATTGGCGGCGTTATTTTGCAATGGTTAGAACCTGGAGAAATTTCAAAGGATAATAATCCATTTTGGTGGGCGATTGTGACCATGACGACCGTTGGATATGGTGATTTTTCGCCGGAAACACCGGGAGGTCGTGTTTTTGCAGTACTCATTATGTTTATTGGTATTTCTTTGGTTTCACTACTCACAGCCACCATTTCATCCATATTTGTCGCTCAAAAAATTCGGGAGGGTAAAGGTTTGGAAAAGTTAAATTTAACCGATCATTTGATCCTATGCGGTTGGAACCCCAATGGAGAAAGACTACTGAACTCCATTCAAAATTTAAGCAATGGAGAAAAAAAGGATGTCGTTCTTATTAATGAATTGAATGAAGAAGAAATTTCAAAACTAAAAAATCGATTTAATGCTTTGAAAATTCACTTTGTTTCTGGTGATTTCACTCAGGAAGAGATATTAGAAAAAGCCAGCATTAATGATGTTGACACCGTCATTGTGATCCCCAATACAACCGGTTCAGAAGTGGCGACTTATGATGAAAAAACAATTTTTGCCACACTCACCATTAAAAGTATTGATCCAGTCATTCGCGTTGTGGCCGTTTTGTTGGATCGGGAAAACTTAACCCATATTAAAAGGGCAAATGCAGATGAAGTAGTTGTGGGTGATGATTTTAGTGCCCATATAATTGCCTCCCATGTAACAGACCCCGGTATTCCCCAAATTGCCAATAAACTCATGGATAGTAACTCTGCTTTCCGGTTTAAACGGGTAGCTATTCCTTCCGATTATTTTGGACAATCCTATGATGATCTTTTTAATCACTTTCGCCAAAAGGATGGTTCTGTATTAATTGGTGTTTATTCCGAAGATGAAAACCTGGGGATAGGTGCTATTTTATCCTCGGATACATCCGCTTTGGATGCGTTTATAGAGAAAAAATTGAAAGAGGGGGGGGTCTCTCTTAATGAAGAAAGTAAAATCAATGTTGTGGTAAATCCTAGGAATAGCTACACCCTTAGCAAAGGCGAACGAGCCATTATCATTCCATGAGGGTATTATGAATAATAAACGATTAAAAAAATTCCAAATATTTGCCGATCTTACTGATGATGAATTGAGTCAATTCCATGATTCGCTCAAGAAAGTCGAAATGGATAAGGGCCAACAATTTATCACTGAAGGCGATGAGGGTGATTGTGTATATCTACTCTTAGATGGCATCGTAGAAATTAACCAGGCGTTGACTCTATCCATGAATAAGGGTGGGTTGGATAATCGGGAAAAGGCTATATTGAAGCTGTCCAGTGATATTAATCCGCAATTTGGTGAAATGTCCATATTTAATAATGGAGACCGGCGTACCGCTAACGTTCGCGCTGAAACACCCTGCACATTAGCCCGATTGGACAAATCTGATTTATTCGAGATTTGCGATGAAAATCCTGCTATCGGATTTAAGGTCATGCGCAATTTGGGCAGAATCATTTCCGGCAACTTGGTAAAAGCAAACCAAAACGTATTGAAACTAACCACCGCATTTAGTTTAATTCTAGAAAGGTAGTCTATTATCAGGATTTGAAAATGCCAAATCCACCACTGACAGATTTTTATGACCACGCCACAACTCGATAAATCATATAATTGGGAAAAACTTGAAGACCGGTGGTATCAACACTGGATGGATCAAGGCTATTTCCACGCAGATGAGTATTCTAAAAAAGAGCCCTATTCAATTGTAATCCCTCCCCCGAATGTAACGGGAATGCTCACCATGGGACATGTCTTGAATAATACAATCCAGGATGTATTAATTCGAAAAGCACGAATGGAAGGGAAAAATGCTTGTTGGATCCCAGGGACAGACCATGCCTCCATTGCAACAGAATCAAAAGTAGTTAGCATGCTTGAGGAACAAGGAATTTCCAAAGATGATCTTTCCAGAGATGCGTTTATGGACCATGCCTGGGCGTGGAAAGAAAAGTACGGCGGTATCATTATCAATCAATTGAAAAAATTAGGGTGCTCTTGCGATTGGGATCGGGAACGCTTTACCATGGATGAAGGATACTCCAAAGCTGTATTGAATGCTTTTGTTAAATTATATGAAAAAGGACTTATTTACCGCGGCCATCGTTTGGTGAACTGGTGCCCGGTTTCAAAATCAGCTATCAGTGACGAAGAAGTTATTCATAAGGAAAAGAATGGAAAACTATGGCATTTCCGATATCCCATCACGGGCACGGATGATTATTTGGTGGTAGCCACCACCCGCCCAGAAACCATGCTGGGAGATACGGCAGTTGCTGTTCATCCCGACGATGAACGATATCAATCATTAATTGGGAAAACAGTAACTTTGCCCTTAATTGGTAGAGAAATCCCTATTATCGCCGATACCTATGTGGATCCGGAATTTGGGACGGGATGTGTCAAAGTTACGCCGGCCCACGATCCAAATGATTTTGCAATGGGAGAGCGTCACAACTTAGACTTTATCAATATAATGAACGATGATGCTTCTTTGAATTCGAAAGTTCCGAAGCAATATCAGAATTGTTCCCGTGAAGAGGGGCGAAAGGCAGTAGTCCGAGATCTGGATTCAGAAGGATTGTTAGATAAAGTCGAAGATTATACGAATAAAATCGGATTTTCCGAACGGGGAAATGTCCCCATCGAATTCTATATGTCTGAACAGTGGTACTTAAAAATGGATGCATTAGTGAAACCGGCTTTCGATGCAGTGAATTCAGGCAAAATTAAGTTTCACCCAGCTCATTGGACCAAGACTTACAATCACTGGATGGAAAATATTAAAGATTGGTGTATCAGTCGCCAACTTTGGTGGGGGCATCAAATACCGGTTTGGTACCATAATGACGATTCAAAAAAACTGCATGTTTCTTTAGATGGGCCGGAAGATCCTGAAAATTGGAAGCAGGATGAAGATGTTCTGGACACATGGGCTTCGTCCTGGATCTGGCCTTTTGCAGTTCACACATGGCCGGAGGAGGATCAAAACTTAAAAACATTTTTTCCCACAGATGCATTGGTTACAGGCCCGGATATTATTTTCTTTTGGGTGGCCAGAATGATTATGTCGGGATACGAATTTTTGGATGATATCCCATTTAAAGATGTCTATTTCACATCAATATTGAGGGATGAAACGGGGAAAAAATTCAGTAAATCGTTAGGAAATTCTCCCGATCCATTTGATTTATTTAATGAATACGGTACGGATGCAGTACGTTTCGGTACCATGCTCATGGCACCTCAAGGGTTGGATGTTCTCTTTTCAAATTCCCGGCTTGAGGTTGGCCGAAACTTCATGAATAAATTATGGAACGCCTCCCGTTTTATTCAAATGAACCTTGAGGATGGAAAGCTTCCGAAAATAGATTTAGGCTCGGTAGAATTAGATATGCCAGAACGTTGGATACTTAGCCAGTTAAATCAAACAGCCCTGAAGGTTAATCGTCAATTAGATAGGTTCCATTTCAATGAAGCGGCGAAAGCGATTTATGAATTTACCTGGAGTGATTTTTGTGATTGGTATATTGAAATTGCCAAAACGCGTTTTTATGGAGATAATCCTGAAAAGGCAAATATGTCACGGGTAGTTGCCGTTCATGTCATCCAGGGAATTTTGAAATTACTCCATCCTTATTCACCATTTATTACAGAAGAATTATGGGCTCAATTTCGAAGTGATGATGATTCAGATTTAATAATATCGCCCTGGCTCAAAGGAGATCCGTCTATGGAGGACAATAATGCCGACACTACCATGGATCTACTTAAAGAAATTGTGACCGCCGTACGTACCATTCGAAGCAGGATGAATGTTCCTCCTGGAAAAAAGGCAGATTTGGTCATTCGAAATGTGAATGGGCACCGATCAAAAATTGAATCCTTTGATGAAATTATTAAAACACTGGGTCGCATTGAAGCGATCACAATGGGTCAAAACCTGGAAAAACCGGAACAATCCGCCATGGCCGTGGTGCAAAAAATGGAACTGTTTGTTCCACTCAAAGGATTAATAGATTTAGATAAGGAAAATGCCCGCCTTTCAAAGCGTTTGAATGAGTTGGAAGGGCATCTTCAAGGTATTGAGAAAAAACTATCGAATGATAATTTTGTCAACCGCGCACCAGAAAATGTGGTCGAACATGAAAAGAAAAAAATGCAGGATATGACTGCAGAATATGAACTGGTAAAAGCAAACCTGGAAATGCTGCTATGAAAAAACTAATCGGACTAATTACACTATTATCCCTCATAATGGGTCAATCAAATCATGCCACTATGACCCTCTATAAAGATGGATTTGCCTTGATAAAGCAGCCCGTAGCATGGAATGTGCAAGGAGGGGAATCAACTATTTCCTGGGATATGTTTCCGGTAGGAATCATCAAGGATTCACCATTTTTGACCCTTGATAATGCCACGGTAAAAACACAGCGGTATAATCAGGATGTATTTCATTTTTCTGAACATCTCTATGATTATTTAGGCAAAACCATTGATGTAGAGTTTATCAATGGAAATTCCCTCACCGGGACGCTGGTTGAGCTCAGTGGCAATATTATTACCATTACTCGGAAACGATCCGTTATTTCCTTTAATCAGGATCGTATTGATTTTATAACCACACCGGGAAAACTTGAAAACATTTTGTTTAAACCATCACTTACATGGAATGTATATAAAAAGAAAATGGGCCCGGCCCGGGGGAGTTTGATTTATTTATCCAAAGGATTTGACTGGGATGCCATTTATCGTCTCATTTTGAATGAATCGGGCAATAGTGCGGAATTCATAGCTGAAGCCTATGTTAAAAATAACAGCAATTTGGATTTTACAAATCTGACGCTTCAACTTGTAGAGGGAAATGTAAAACAAAATGGTGCTGTCCGCAAACCAGCTGTTTTGTATAAATCAATGGTTCCCCAGGCAGAACTAGCACCCCAAGAAGAGCAATTAGGAGATTACCATATTTATTATTTGGGTGGCAAGATGAGGCTCAATGGTGAGGAAAGCATTACCACCCGCTTATATGCACCCAAAACTGTTTCATTCCAGAAAACTTATTTATTTGAGAATGACGAACGGAATCAGCGTGAAGAACCGTTGGCTATCGAATATCAAATTGCCAATACAGAAGATAACAATCTGGGTGTGCCCTTGCCCCAGGGAAAAATCCAGCTCTACCAATCGGGGATGAATGACGCTGTTGAATTTGTGGGTGAAGATGAAATTCGCCAGGTTCCAAAGGGAGCTACAGCAATCATTATATCAGGACGCGCATTTGATGTAGTGGGAAAACGGACCGTGTTAAACTATGACCGTCAACGTAAAAGTGAAGAAGGATCCATCAGTATAACTGTGACCAATACATTAAATACCAAAATCAAGGTGCGCCTTGTTGAACATATTTATGGGGATTGGGTTGTTCGAGATGCATCCGCCAATTACCGCAAGAAGGATGCCTCCACCATCCACTTTCCCCTCACCATTCCTGCCAATGGATCTCAGACTGTGACTTATACTTACCGCAAGGAGTGGAATTGATCCGTTGTGCCTGAAAAGGCTTTAACTCTCTCTACATCCCTCCAAACTATAAAAGGTGTGGGCCCGGCCCGTGCGGAAGCTTTATCCACAATCGGTATTCATACAGTTTCCGATCTTCTCCATTATTATCCCCGAAAGCATTTAGATCGCACCACCGTCACCCCCATCTCCAAACTAAAAAGAGATCAGGAAACGACTGTCATCGGCAAGGTTGAAGCAGCGGATTTACGTCGTGGGAAACGTCGCCAATACTTTCAGGCTATTTTGTCCGATGGCAAAGGTATGATGAGTCTCACCTGGTTTAATGGCGCGAGGTATATCAAAAAAGCGATCAAGGTGGGGGATCGACTGGCTGTAAGTGGAAAAGTGGAATTTTATAATGGTTTTCAGATTGTCCATCCAGAATATGATAAACTGAAAGACGATGAAGATCCGGTCAATTCCGGTTTGGTAATCCCCCTCTATTCCATCTCCGCTGAATTGAAAAAGACACGTTTAGACAGTCGCGGTCTTCGGCGCCTCATCAAAACTATCTCCGACTCACTGAAAGAATTTCCCGACTATTTTTCACCTGAGTTCCGGAAGTCCAATGGTTTGGTTCTTCTCAACAACGCTCTTCGGAATATCCATTTCGCTGAATCTGAAAATGTGCTGAATGAGGCAGTTCACCGTTTAAAATTTGACGAACACTTTTTTCTCCAAATGCTTATGGCATTACGGAAATCCTCTCTCCAGCAAACGGGGACGAAAGCATTAAACAAAATTGGTCCCCAGGTAAAACTCATTTCTGACAGTTTGGATTTTGAACTGACCAATGCCCAGAAAAAAGTGATTAAAGAAATCAAGGATGATATGGCCCGGCCTTTCTCAATGAACCGCCTTTTGCAGGGAGATGTAGGATCGGGGAAGACGATTGTATCTGTTCTGGCGGCGGCCATTGCAGTAGCCAACGATGTGCAAGTAGCCGTCATGGCACCCACAGAAATATTGGCTCATCAGCACTTAGCATCATTCAAGAAACATGCCGAAACGGCCCACATGACCTGCGCCATTTTGGTCGGAGGTACACCGGCCAAAGAAAGACGTGCAATCCTCGATGGCTTAGCCGAAGGGCGGATCGATATTATTATCGGCACCCACGCCCTCATTCAAAAAGATGTAAAATTCAAGGAGCTGGGATTAGCCATTGTGGACGAACAGCACCGATTTGGTGTTCTCCAACGGGGAGATCTTACAGTGAAAGGGCTGAATCCTCATTTGTTGGCTATGACAGCAACTCCGATACCGCGGACATTAGCTATTACTTATCATGGTGATATGGATTTATCCATCATTGATGAAATGCCGAAAAACCGCATTCCGGTGGTGACCAAAGTGGTGGATGAGGTGCGGCTGAAAAAAGTATACGATTTTATGAAGGTCGAAGTGGCCGCCGGCCGCCAATGCATGGTGGTGTACCCCTTGGTGGAAGAAACGGAAAAATCGGACTTAGCGGCGGCGGTAGAAATGCACAAGAATCTTTCAGAAAAAATATTCCCGAAATTAAAAGTGGGACTCATACATGGGCGAATGAAAAAAGATGAGAAAGATGGAGTCATGGATGCTTACGCCCGGAATGAAATTCACATACTGATCTCCACCACAGTGATCGAAGTGGGGATCGACATTCCTAATGCCACGGTCATGCTGATTGAACACGCCGACCGCTTTGGTCTTACCCAACTCCACCAACTTCGAGGCCGAGTGGGCCGGGGTAGTGAAAAAAGTTACTGCATTCTCGTCCGCCGGAATTTCACGGACAATTCAAAAAAACGCCTGAGAATCATGGAATCCACCAATGACGGTTTTGTGATTTCTGACGAAGATTTGAAAATTCGGGGACCGGGAGAATTTTTCGGCATCCGCCAGAGTGGTTTCTTGAAATATAAAATTGCCAATATGGTGACCGATGGGCCCATCTTAAGAAAAGCAAGACAAGCCGCTTTTCAAATAGTGAAAGCTGATCCCAATTTGAATCAA
The DNA here is from genome assembly GCA_950067765.1 of uncultured Fidelibacterota bacterium. Lineage (GTDB taxonomy): Bacteria > Fidelibacterota > Marinisomatia > Marinisomatales > TCS55 > TCS55. The sequence continues at coordinate 5,445 of CATMGX010000041.1, read as the reverse complement.
CCGACCCATGAACTCATTCGTACTCGATTTATGATGGAATATCAGGATAAACTGGAGCGGGCGAATATTTCATGATTCAAAATTAATATTGGAGATTCAATATATCATTGGATATGGTGTATTTTCACCGGCTGTTTTTGAAACATTTTTATTCAAATTGAATACAAGCCACTCAAGAGGAGAATCATGGCCGAAGAACAAATAAAAAAAGAAGATCAATTATTTATCCATTTGGTGAATACATTCGTGCAAAGTGCATGGATATCTCTGGGGAAAGTTAAAAATCCTGTCACCGATACTTTAGAGCGAAACCTGGAACAGGCTACCTATTATATCGACTTACTGGATATGCTTCAGACGAAAATGAAGGGAAACCTCAGTGAATGGGAAGAACAATATATTATCCATAGCTTGAGTGAACTAAAACTCAATTTCATCGATGAACAAAAGAAGGGGGCAGGGGCCCCAGAGGGTTCAGGGGAACCCACGGGTGCAGAATCATCAGAATCTGATGATCTTGAAAAGTCAGCCGAAAAGAAGACAGAAAATCCTGAAGTTAAAGAAAAGCCCAAGGTGAAAAAGAAAGCTAAAAAGGCGACCAAAAAAGAGAAGAAAGATTAAAATTTGATTCATTCTGATTATATAAAACTCAATCGCATGTTTGCCGGGATAGCCTTGGTGTTATCCTTTGTAGTTTACTTTTTAACCATGGCAGACACAGTACCATACTGGGATTCGGGCGAATTTATTGCCACTTCATTTATTTTAGGTGTACCTCATCCACCGGGAAGTCCCCTGTATTTAATCATCGGCCGTGTTTTTTCCATGATTCCTTTCAACCCGGATATTGCCTTCCGGATCAACTTGATATCACCTGTGGTCAGTGCATTGGCCGTCATGTATCTCTATCTTTCAACCGTAAAACTCATTTCGAACTATCGTGGTAAAATTGAATCCACCATGGATGCCATTATTACATTTGGCGGTTCTTTTGTGGGTACGCTTACATTTGCATATACGGACTCTCATTGGTTCAATGCAGTGGAGGCAGAAGTATATGGGTTTTCTACATTTTTTACGGCCATTGTGGTTTGGTTGATTCTCCACTGGCAAGAACGGGCTGATGAAAAGGGAAATGAACGATACATTCTCATTATTGCCTATATGATTGGTTTAGCCACCGGAATTCATTTGTTGAATCTTTTGACGCTTCCATTTATTGCATTGATTATTTATTTTCGAAAATACGAATTTTCCTATAAAGGATTTCTGATTACGGCCGTCATAACCGGTGCGGTATTTTTGGTAATCAATACAGGAATTATCAACGGTATGCCAAAGTTGGTGAATGCCATTGGATTAAATCTTGTGGTTGTCCTTAGTTTAATTATTGTGGGTGGAATGATTTTCACGATTATCCAAAAACAATTTCGATATGCATTGGCCCTCACATCCATTGTACTCATTTTAATTGGATATTCCAGTTATGCCACTATTTTCATTCGCTCCGGTCAACAACCAGCCATTAATGAAAACGATCCTTCCACTGTACCTCGTGCCATTGCCTACATGGAACGGGAACAGTATGGCCAAATGTTTCAATTTCCCCGCCGTTATACAGGATTACCACCAAAACATGAAGTGGTGGGTCGTCCTGCTCAGGGAGGTCGCGAATATTCCTCCAGTCAGGAACGAAAATATAAATCGTATCGGATGGATAAGCAGTGGAGTTATTTCTGGAATTACCAGATTAAGAAAATGTATTGGCGATATTTTTTATGGCAATTCGCCGGGCGAGGCCCCAGTACCGAAGAATGGGTAACAGCCTATGGTGCAAATACCAAAGAGGATGGTGTCGATTGGTTTCAGTTTGGTTTTCCTCTGGCATTTCTATTTGGTCTTTGGGGGATGTTTTACCATTTTCAGCGAGATCGAGAGCAGGCATTTTCAGTATTCAGTCTATTTCTCATGATGGGGCTCGCTATAATAATTTTTGTAAATCAAGACAATCCTCAGCCACGGGAACGGGATTATTCTTATGTAGGGAGTTTCTTTGCATTTTCCATTTGGATCAGTATTGCAGTTGCAGCCTTGGGGGACAAAATTCGGGTTTTATTGAAAAATAAACCAATCTCTAATAATGCTGTCATGGGTACCATGGCTATTTTGCTTGTGGCAATGCCGGGTATGATGCTGAAGGCCAATTATCATGAGCATGATCGGTCTGATAATCGGTTGGCATGGGATTACAGTTATAATATTTTACAATCATGTGAGCCAAATGGAATTTTGTTCACCAATGGCGATAACGATACATTTCCCCTCTGGTATTTGCAAGAAGTGGAAGGGATACGGACGGATATTACCATCGCCAATCTCAGTCTCCTGAATACAGAATGGTATATTCGCCAACTGAGGGATTCCCGAAGGGGACGGGTAGATCAGGAAGGCCGTGAAATGGAACAGTTTATTAATATGTCGAATACCCAGGTGATGGATGTGGCTTCAGGATTACAGCCATGGAAGGCTCGGAATGTGCAAATTCCAACACCTAAGTCAGATAAAAATAAAAATGGATTTATTCAATGGAAAGTGAATCCCACTTTTGCCGGTGCCGCCCTTATGGTGAAAGATATGATGATATTAAAAATCATCAACGATGCTCAATGGAAATACCCTATTTATTTTGCCGTAACTGTCCCTGCTTCAAACCGGCTTGGATTGGAACCATTTTTGGAAATGGAAGGATTGGTTTACCGATTAAGACCCCATAATGTGGATGGGAGGAATCCGATTAATGAAAATAGGATGTGGACCAACCTTATGTCCGGCTATGGTTCTGAAATTTGGGAACAGGATTTAGAAGCAAATGATTGGAATGAAGTCGAAGATGAAATTTGGTCCAAGAGTTATAAACCAGGATACCTATTCAGAAATCTGGGTAGGGAAGATGTTTTCTATTTTCCTACCACCAATATCCGCCTGCTTCAAAATCTTCGCAGCGCATATATGCAATTAGCCGCATTCCATTATATGGCATTTAAGGATCATGAAAGGTCCGACAAGGAACGGGCAGAAATTCACCGTGATAAAGCATTGGAAGTGCTAGTGAAAATGCAGGACAATATCCCTGAAAAAACCATTCGGTACGATTCTAAAGATTTGTATTATCAGGTTGGACGCCTTTTTGGTGAATTGGGGTATAAGGATGAGTTAAGACGGATTTTGGATAATCTAGTTAATAGAGAAGATCTAAATATTCAAGATCGATTAGATTATGGTCAAGTATATATTTCACAATTGGATTCATTTGAAATGGGTCGCACTATTTTTGAAGATTTATATAATGATTTTAAAGATATTGAAAATGGCGATCGTCGCGCGACTCAAAAGGAAATGGAAGCATGGCGGCAGCATTTCACTCAAATTGTTTCCTCTCTTGTTTTTACCTATAAAAAATTGGATATGGAACCCAAAGCTGAAGCAGTCTTGGCTGACTGGCTGGATAAAAACCCCAACGATCCGGTCGCCCAAAAATTGATGGAAGAACTGAAAAAGGAAGAAGTAAAAAGTAAAAAGGAATAAAGTGAAAGTATGTCTGGTGTGATAAAATTTCCTTTTTCCTTAATATCCTCCCCATAATGTCTAACTCAAAAATATCGTTAATTATTCCTCATTGGAATGGCATTGATGTTTTATCAGAATGTTTAGATTCACTGGCACAAACAGAATATTCTAACTTCGAAATTATTGTAGTGGATAATGCCTCCACCGACGGCAGTCCTGACTGGGTGAGCCTGAATTTCCCCCAAATAAAATTGATCGAAAATAACCAAAACTATGGTTATGCCGGCGGGTGCAATCGCGGAGCGAAAGTTGCATCTGGTGACTATCTTGTTTTTCTGAATAATGATACAGTTCAAGAAAAAAACTGGCTGGATAGCTTGGTTGACTTCATGAATCTTAATCCGAATGTGTCGGCGGTTCAGCCCAAAATTTTAAATTATTATGACCGATCCAAATTTGATTATGCTGGCGGTGCTGGCGGTTGGCTAGATATTTTAGGATTTCCCTTTGCGCGAGGACGCGTATTTTTTGAACGGGAAAAAGATGAGGGGCAATATGATCGGATGCGTCCAATCTTTTGGGCCAGTGGTACAGCTATCATGGTTCGGACGTCCGATTTTGAAACAGCCGGTGGATTTGATGAAACTTTTTTTGCTCATCAAGAAGAAATTGATTTATGCTGGAAGTTCCGCCTTATGGGGAAGGAATCATGGGCTATTCCAAGTTCTGTGGTGTACCATAAAAATGCTGTTACGCTTCCTATGTTTTCCCGTCAAAAACAATACTTAAACCACCGCAATTCACTCCTAATGGTTTTGTCCAATTATAGTTTGCCCTTGACTTTATATATAACACCCATCCGGTTGGCGTTGGAGTGTATAGCATTAGTCTATTCCTTGGTTCGTCTGGATATGAACCATTTCTTGGGTATTATTCAATCACTATTTTGGCTTGTCTCTCACCCTCATATTATTTGGAAGAGACGACGATTCGTAAAACTGATTCGGGTAGTAAAAGATAAAAAAGTTCTACCCTGGTTATATTGGGGTAGTGTGGTATTTGACTATTATATCCGCCGAAAAAAACGATCAGCGGAGATTGTTAAAGAGTAAAGCTGAATCTATTTTTTTAAATCCCTGAGATATATATTTTTATTTTCCTGATCGATGTCAGCCAGATACCGCAGGGACTCTTCCTGTCCTAAAATGGTCAATTTATGGGAGATATCCTTGGCGTGTGCTTTTAGAAAATATTGCATCCGACCGACGGGAAAACCATAGACTATCTTTTTCAGTCCATCCATCATATAGCCGAATTCCCTTAGCGCTGCATCCGGTTTGCCCTGATCGAATAAATCCATAGCCACATAGTAAGCAAACCGTGCTTCTCGGAGCCCCTTATTTCCTGTGATTTCTTTTAATAACTGTACGCGGGTAGACCATCCTTTGGGAAAATCAGATGCCATTCCTCGGAGCGCGATTTCACGTGCTTGATCATAAGCATGATTTCCCCCATAAAAATTATACGTATCCATATATCCGGCCAACAGGGTGTAGGCATAATAAGCCAAAAAGCTACCTAAAGGATCAAAAATAACAGGATCATATTGTATCGATCTGCCAGAATTATAATAAAATTGAACGGATTTATCAAAATAACGAAGGTCCATACCATCAGAAATGAGGACTTGGGCGTGAAATGTTTTGAGGCCCCCTTTCTGGGCCACTCCCTGGAATACGAGGGAAATATGCAATGGAATATTGAGACCTTGATAATCTTCATGCCAGATTCGTCTGGAGAAAAATCGAGCCACTTCATCTTTAAGAGAAGATACCTCCTGCCTTTCACTGGCCCGAAGGAGGCGGTCATCAATGGTGA